>DATMPZ010000040.1:0-84807 GCA_035567335.1 Solirubrobacteraceae bacterium | reverse complement strand
GGGTGACGGTGCTCTGACCGTTGAAGTGCATCGTGACCTCGTACTGTTTGAGAGCCGCGAAGACGGGGATCAGCTGCTCTCTGCCATGGAGGTCTTCCGTCGGCTCGGTGCCCACGCCGTTCATGTAGACGAGGAAATGCGCGCCCTCCGTGAAGAGGGCCTTCTGCCGCTCCGCCTCGCGACGGTCGGCGCAGTGAGCATATGCGTCGATCAGCTCACGGATCGCGAGCCGGTCGGCGGCCTCTTGGGGTGTGATCGAGGTGTGCTCCATGACGTCCTTTCGTGCCCGCTGCCGCGAGGCGCACTGAGGCGGACTCGGGGCATGCGCGCTGGCGATGATCGAATACGTTGTCGGGTCGGCGTCGGCTCGCGGTTGCCGCGGTGGGCTCCGCTCAGGCGACGCAGTCTCTCAGGGTACCTGAGAATCTATCATCTCTTCGGGCTTTGGCCACTGACATAGAACGAGCGAGCAAGAACAGGAACGAGCCGCTCCCTTCTCGCGGCTCGGACAGGTAGCCTGATAGACATGACAGGGGAAGCGGACTCGACAGCAACGGCGATCGCGCTCACGGCGGCGATGCGGCGGCTGCGCGCGCGACTGCGTCTGGAGTCGCCGCCGGGCCTAGCGGAGCTGACGATGCCGCAGGCTCTGGCCCTGGCGCGAATCGTCGAGGAGGGTCCGATCTCGAATGCGGCACTGGCGGCGGGGGAGTACGTGCGCCCGCAGTCGACGCACGAGATGGTCCTGTTTCTCGAGGGTCGCGGGTTTGTGGAGCGTCGAGCCGACCCGGCCGACGGGCGCAAGCTGCTGATCGAGGTGACTGCCAGCGGGCGGCGGGTCGTGAGCGAGTTGATAGGGCTACGGCACCAGTGGCTGACCGACGCGATCGAGCGTGACCTGAGTCCGGCTGAGCAGGAGATGCTCGCAATCGCGGCGACGCTCATGGAGCGGATCGCGTCATCCGGCCGGGACTGCTCATTCGGCACCGACGGCGCTGTCACCGGCGAAGAATTGGGGGGGGCGCTAGCGCGGCAGCCGTCCAGCCAAACAGGCGCATCGTGATCGCCGGCTGGAGCCACAACGCATCCATGGCTGCCCGCTACATGGGAGGCGGCACACCCCGCACCTGCCAGGGTGAACCTCGTAGCTGAACACCTTAAGCGCGAGCAGGAGCGAGGTAGCGTTGCCCTCGCAACCGCAGGAAGGATCCGGTGCTTGCCCGAGCGTCGTGGCCCAAACCGTGCGCTCTGGTGAGCGAACAGGAGCGAACCCCCCGCGAAACAGCAAGGATGTTTAGCTTTCGGCGGCGAATGGTCGTGAACAGGAGCGAACAGCGCCGACGCTAAGATTCAGGGCCCAAGCTGGCAGCTGCACGTGCGAGACCACTCTGCACTTCGCGGGCCACGGCATGCGTCCTGGGGGCTCCGTCTGGCACCGCCTCGGCTACGCTCGCAGCTTGTATCTGAGCCCTCGCTGTATAATGTGCATTGGCTGTGCATAGTGTGGCCCAAGAGCGTGCATTTTGCGTGCACGGCGTTTGCAAATCGTTTGCAAGCCCCCAAAAAACCGCATAGGAAAGCCAAGTTTACCCTGTCTCCCCGCTAAGCGCTGATAATTGTCAGCAGTCGCTTTCGTGGCAGCTGTCTCCAAGCGCTGGTTCCGGCGGTTCGCTCCGAATCATGCGAATGCGGTAGGTGCCGAGTTGGGCGGATATCCTCTCTCCGAGGCAGCTCGCCAGCACCGAAGCCCGCAGAAAGAGTGGGCACCGCGCAGCTGGAATTCCTGAAGAGCGAGCTCGAACGCTTGAAGCAGGAACGAGAAGTCAACCAACGCGCGGTGATCGTGGCCTGACCACCAGGCGGTACGGTCGGGCCTCCTCAGGCCACGCTTGCGTCGCGTTGCTGATATTGAGGGGGACCACACGCTCATCGGATGCACGCATAGCGCTCCTGCTTTGAGGTGATCCAGCAGTCCGTGATGACACGTCGTCGTCGTCGCTCTCCCCCCGGACGAGACGCGGCCGGGTGGGCATCCGCTGCCAGACTTCCGTTTCGTCCCGAAAGCGGGAGTCGCGCGACCTGCTCCAGGAGCTACAGGCGGCTACGATGCAAGGAAGCGTTCGATGTCCGCAGTCTCGCGGGCGAGCGCCGGGGCGGGCGTGGGCCGTCCGAACCACGTCGGCTCGGGGCGGCCCTTCTTGATGGACCAGGTACCCGTTGCTGCTCCGCGATTGAGTACGACGGGTTTGAGCATCCCGCCGCCCCTCAGGATGTGATGGTCGTCCTCGGCGACGACGAATGGCTCGCGAGTGCGGTAGCCGAGCATGAGCGTGTCGAAGGCGGCGAGCAGCAGACAGGGCGGTGTGTCATCGGTGGGCAACAGGTCAACGTCGCTCGGCGGTCCGGCGGCTTCGAGCGCCCGGCGCGCCTGTGTGATCGGCAGCGAGGACCACTTCGCGAGGTCGGTTGCGTCGCAGGGGCCGTAGCCTGCGCGGTAGCGGGCGCCAAGGACCGCGAGTGCCTCGTCGGGGTCGACCGCCGGGGGCAGATCGGCCGCGTGCAGCAGGCCGGCAGTGTCGGTGACGATGAGCCCCTGCGTCGAGAGCCACGGAACGAATGTGTTGATCGGACCCTGCTCGAGCGACGGGTGGCCGCGCTCGATGAGCGCGCGCAGCAGCGACGGCCGGTCGCGGGGACGCTCGCCGCAGAGCTCAACGACGTCCCCGCGCATGGCGTTTACCTCCTCCACGATGCCGAAGCGCGCGAAGCGCGCGCCGAACACGCGGGCATTCCGCCCGGCGAATAGCGCGTGCAGCCAGGGGCGATCGGACGCCGCAATCAGGTGCACCGTGCCGCGGACAGTCCACGTGCGCAGGAGCGGCGCGGCGCCGACAGCGCTTCGAGTGAGGCCGGGCACGCGCGAGCGCAGTGCAAGAACCGCGGCGCGCAGATCCTGAGCCTGGACGCCGATTACAGCCAACGCCGCTTCCTCGGCGCTCTTGCACGCCGTTGCCGGCGTCAGCCGCTGCGCCGCCAGACGGCCAGCACGCAATCGCTCGTCAGCGTCCATCCAACAATCCTCGCATTCAGGCCGCGGATCACCGCTGCCCTAGACAGGGTGGAGCGGCCGGGCCTCTTCTGCCGTGCCGAGGATCATGGCTGGGACCGCCGCGCGGCTCACTGCCACCGCCGACCAAGAGCGGGAGCATCCAGCCCGACGCGCCAAAACTCTCGCCTGGGACGAGATGGGCGTTTGCGTCAGCGCCATGCCAGCTCTCCTGCTTCGGCCGGCGCGAGCAGGCGCGTACCGGACCTCAGCTCGTGCGTACGGATGTTGCGCTGAGCGGCACAAGCCTCGCTCATGGGCTACCGTGGCTCAGTCGGGGAATCCGCCCGGCGAACCTGCGACGAACTGGAGGCTGAGATGGCGTACGTGATCGTCAACGACTTCGAGGGCGGTACGAAGGAGCAGTACGACGCCACCACCGCAGTGGTGCACCCGCCCGGTGGCCTGCCCGCCGGCCAGACGCATCACTACGCCGGGCCGAGCGCAAACGGCTGGGTCGTGGTCGCGGTCTGGGAGTCGAAGGCGATCTGGGAGAAGTTCCGCGACGAGACGCTGCTGCCCGCCTTCCAAGCAGGGCAGTCCGTTTTGCCCGGCCCACCAAAGACAACGGAGTTCGAGGTCGAGGTCGAACTCTAGAGACAACCCCGCCGACCGAGCGGTTGGTTCTCGTCCAAAGGGGGGTCTTCCCACGACCGACGGCGCGACTGACGGAACGACCGACGCTAGCGTCGCGATCCTTTACGCTTCGCGCAGGTTCGCGTCGCATGTGCGTGGCGTACCTCATCGGTGCCGGGCTTCACTTCCACGACGGTTCCCGTCACCCTGCAACTTTCCAGCGTGCCGCCGGGGCCTTCCGCAGACAGTGTGCACTGCCAACGTGGGGATTCCCCCAGACAACCCAGACCCCCGCCCCCCGGGTCGCGGACCACCCGACGACGCTCAGCGTACCTGCGAAACGCGTTATCAGCCATGAAGGCGCGACACTCCGCACTGCGCTTGTGCTGGCATACGGTTTCGGGCGTTCCGACGGCAGCCGACCCGCTCGGCGCCATCGTCGCGACCACTGCCGCGGCAACGGGTAGATATCTGCTCATTGGCGTTCTCACGTCCTAGACGGCGATTACTGGTTCCTATGTCGTTGAGCCACTGTGCGGACTGCGACCATGAAAGGCGAATTCTCGGCCTGTGTCTCTGCCGACAGTTCGACGAATGGCACTATCGACTCGTGCGTCTCACCCTTGTCCAGCAGCCACGCCACCCACGCGTTGTGGACATCTTCGCGCGTGACGGCTTGGCCCTTGTTGTTGGTGGTGGTTCTCGTATTCGCTGGGTGTAAGCATGTTCAGGGCGCTGTGGCGTCTTCTGGTGTTGTGCCAGATCTCGATGTAGTCGTGAATCGCAGGGGCTAGTTCGACGCGTGTCTTCCACCTTCGGCGGTTGAGTAGCTCGACCTGCATTCTGGCCCAGAACGCCTCGACCATCGCATTGTCGAACGGAGCACCGACGGCACCGACGGATGGTGCCAAGCCGGCTTCTGTGACCTTCTGGCTGAAGACCCAGGACCCGAACTGGCACGCCCTGATCGGAATGAATGATTCCGCCCTCTCTCGGTGCCCTGCGGCTCAACGCCATGCCGAGCGCGTTGGTGACCAAGAGCCCGGTCTGGCGGCTGTCGATCGACCAACCCACGACCATGCGTGAGAACGCGTCGATTACCGCGCAGCAGTAGATCTTGCCCTCCCTGGTCGGGTGCTCAGTGATGTCAGTCATCCACAGCCGGTTCAGGCCCGTCGGCCCTGCAGCGGCGACGCACCAGGTCCAGCGAGGTCGCCTTGCCGACCATCGCGCCTCTCGGCAGGCGGCGTTTCGGCAGCCCGTAGATGCCCATGCGCCTCATCAGCAGGTGGACTTGGCCTTTGCCGACATGGATGCCGCGGCCATACCTGAGCTCCGCTGTCACGCGCAGCGTGCCGTAGGTGCCGCCGGAGTCCTTGTGGACCTGTGCGATCTCGCCGGCGAGCCATGCATGTCTGAGCGTCCTCGCCGACGGCGGGCGCACCTTCCAGTCGTAGTAGCCCGAGGGAGCGACATCCAGCAAGCAGGCTCTCAGAACGTCGAATGCCTGCCCGTCAGGGAGGCGATCACCGGGTAGAGGCTTTTGGGGCAAGTTCTGCTCGAGAAAGACCTCGTTGACCTTCCTGGAGACCGCTAGTTCGGTCTCCAACTGCCGGATACGCCGCTTCGCGGCAGCGAGCTCCATCTGCCCCTCGGTGCTCAACCCCGGCGCCTCACCACGGTCTATGCGGTCCTGCTTCAACCAACCGTAGATCACGGCCTCGCTCATGCCGAACGTCTCAGCGAGCTGCGCGACCCTCGTGCCGGCACGCGCGAGCTCCACGACCTGCCGACGAACCTCGACTGGATACCTGCTGGGCATAACTTCCTCCTCGCTGACCGCCAGAGGATTCCAGAAACCCAACTCCACCAAACCGAGGGCAGATCAAGTCTCCGTCAAACACAGGATGGCTCATATCGTCCCCTAGCAACCCGAACGAACAGCGGCGCTGGACCACGTACATCAGAGGAGAGCACCCAACTAACCGAGTCCGACGAAAACCGACTCGTCAAGCAACGCCTCGATGGCCGCATGGACGTGCGTGACCCGCATCGGCCCTCCATGATCGGCAAGCACACGAACCACCGCATCACGGACCCAGCCCGGCCGCCGAGTCCGACGCCTCCGACTCGTGATAGCTCGTGGCGGTGCATCGCTAGCCCCCAATCGAGCCAGCTTCCCGGTCAGATGGCTCAAGGACGACCGGACTTCTTGGTTCGATAGTACTGTCGTCGCGCGCACTCTCTGAAAGCCCTGCCACGGCAGTGCTTCGCCTTCCCGCCGATCGATGAGTCCCGCGTGAGCAATCGCCAGGCGCGGTGTCTATAGGGGCATGTCCGCCAAGAAACGCGCCGAGGTGCGCACACTCAAGGAGGGATGTCGCATGAAGAGAAGTCTGCTGACGGCTACGGGCATCACCGCGCTCGCGCTGGCCGTGCCGGGCGCTGCGCTGGCCCATCACGGCCACGGGCGCCATCATCGTCATGGAGCAAAAGCGCATGCCCACCACGCGAAGTTCCGGTTCGTCCACATCGGAGCGACCGCGGGCACGCCGGCGGTGAGTCCCACGACGACGACGCCTACGACGCCCACCACGCCCACGCCGCCGCCGGGCAAGGTCACGTCGTATACGGGCGGTGTGTTGACGCTGACGCTCAATGACGGCTCGACCGTCAGCGGCAAGGTTACGAATGAAACGCGGATCGAGTGCGTCAAGGCGACCCCGACGACCACGCCGCCCACGGGAACCCCGGATCAGGGCCCGGGCGACGACAGCGGAGCGGGCGACGACCAGAGTCGCGGCGACATGAGCCGGCAGGGCGATCAGGGCTCGGGCGAAGGGCAGCAGGGGGATGATGAAGGCGATGACGACGGACCCCCCGTCTCGACTGAACCCGAACCGCCGTGCGACAGCTCGGCGCTCGTGGCCGGGGCGGTGGTGCGCGCGGCCGAGCTGCGGATCGGCCCGGGCGGCACTGAATTCGAGAGCGTGTTGTTGGTGCGGTAGCGATCGACGACGGGCATCGCGAGGGCGGCGGCATGCGGCATCCATCGTCCGCCGCTCTCGTGCGCTGCCGGTACGCCCTAACGATCGTCCGCAAACGCGGCGGGCGCACCGCGAGAGGGGTATAACGGGCATCATCGTGGGTGAGGCAGGTCGTCAGAGATGATGCCGCTGGCATATACAAGATGAGTCCGTCGATCTCAGCCCGACTGTTGCTGACTCAGAGCGACGCGCGTCTGGTGGCGTTCGCTCGCGCCGGGCACGAGCGGGCGTTCGAGGCGCTCGTGCGGCGCTATCGCGGTCCGCTGCTCGGCTATTGCCGGCGGCTCTTGCTGTCGGAGGAGCGTGCCGAGGATGCGTTGCAGCAGGCGCTGATGCAGGCGTGGCTGGCGTTGCGCGCGGGCACGGAGGTCGAGAACGTCAAGGGGTGGCTGTATCGGATCGTGCACAACGCGGCGCTGAACGCGTTGCGGGTGTCGGGGTATGACTACTGCACGCTGAGCGAGAGCCTGTCGGGCGCGGACGCGCCTCAGGAGGATCTCGACCGGCGGATCGCCGTGCGCGAGGCGCTGGCGGGTCTCGCGGCGCTGCCGGAGATGCAGCGCGAGGCGCTGCTGCGCACCGCGGTGGAGGGGAGCAGCCATCGCCAGACGGCGCGCGAGCTCGGGCTCAGCGAGACCGCGGTGCGGGGGCTGGTGTACAGGGCGCGGGCGGCGTTGCGCGCGACCGCGGGCGCGATCGTGCCGCCGCCGCTGGTGAGCTGGGCGCTGGGTTCTGGGGGCGGCGGAGCGCCGGTGGGCGAACGTTTGGCGGAAGTGGGCGCGGGCGGCGGCTCGGCGGGGATGGCGGGCCTGCTGATGAAGGGCGGCGCGATGGCGGTGACGGCGGGGGTGCTCGCGGGCGGGATCACGGCGGCGCACGTGCATCTCAGGCATGTGGGTAAGCATCCGAGGTCGGAGAGCGCCCGCCGGGATGCGCGCGTCAAGACCACGCAAGTCGAGTTGGCGGCGTCACGCGTGACGAACGTGACGCCGCCTGTGGTCGATGTCCGGAAGGCGCCTGAAAGCGCCCGGTCGCGGTCGAGCGAGCGACCGCTGAGAGTCGTGCGGGTGAGGCGACGCCGGCGTGGAGCGTCCGTCCCCGCGGGGACGGCGCCTGCAGCCGGCCCGGCGCCGCCGAGCTCGGGCGTGAATCACGATCGGTCGGGCGCAAGAGACGGGAGTGGCGTCGGCGGCGGGGGTGGCGGCAGCAGCGGGGTTGGCGGCAGCGAAGGCAACGAACCACGGAGCGCGGTAGCAACCGCTCCGGGCAGCGGCACAGACGCAAACGGCGGCGAAGGCGGCCACGACGTGGGACTCGGTGGGCCGTCAGGCGGCGGGTCGGGTGGCAGCGGCGAACGTGGCTCAGCGGGCGACGGTGCGAGCGGCGGTTTCTCTACGGGCTCCGGACGGGATGGCAGCGGGGACAGGGGTGGCGGCCAGGGCGAACAGCCCGCCGATGGGAGTCGGCTGGGAGAAGCCTCGGAAAGCCAGGGCGCGGGCACGTCGACGAGGACGAGCGCTGGAGGCTCATCCAAAGCAGCACAGAGCGTCGAAGGGAAGGGCGACTGAGGAGGGATGCGGCGCGCGCGAGCGTTACTGGGCGATCCGTGCCGCGCCGCTGAAGTCCTCGCCGGCGAAGAGCAAGAACTCGTTGCGGGCGCCGGCCTGACGACGGTCGCGGTAGGGCCGGTACTCGTCGCACTCGTAGAAGGCGTCGGCGGCCTGGCGTGAGGGCCACTCGATCAGCAGGATGCCGGGCAGGGGAACGCGCTCGCCCTCGATCTGCTCGACCTGCGCGGTGCGGGCGAGGTAGCGCCCGCCGTGGCGTTCGACGAGGGGGGTGACGTTGGCGATGTAGTCACTGACCCAACTGGGGTCGGTGACGTCGAGTTCGGCGAAGGCGTAGTGCTTCACGCGGGGAATGATCCCACGACGAAGACCGGCGCGCGCGTTGTCGGCGACGGGTGGGTGCGAGGCGGAGGTGGTGGTCGGGGGTGTCGAGCCCGCGGGGGAAGGCGAGTCGGGAGCGTGGTGTCCGCGGTCGATCGCGTGCGCGAAAGGCAGCGCTCGCAAAAGCGGGCTCGTCCCCGCTGAGCCGGGCGCAGGAGAAGATGGGCCGCGATACTGCGGGGTTGGCGGCGATCGACTCGGTCAACCAGGAAGGGGCGACGAGGATGGCGAAACGGAACGTGGGCGAAGAGGACGATCCGCTCGCAGACTTCGACGCTCGCGCGGTTACCCTTGAAGGCGTCACGAAGGTGGTGCACGTGGCCGGCGCCGGACCGGCGGTGATCGTGATGACGGAGATGCCGGGCATCAGTCCGCACGTCGCTCGGTTCGGTCGCTGGGTCAGGGAGGCGGGGTTCACGGTGTACATGCCTTCGCTGTTCGGCCGCGACGGTGCGGTGCCGGGCGCCGAGGAGGGCGCCGCCGTCTTCCAGCGGGCGTGTGTCAGCGCCGAGTTTCGCGCGTTCGCCGCCAATGAGTCGAGTCCTGTGACCGTGTGGCTGCGGTCGCTGGCGAGGCTGGCGCACGGGGAGTGCGGCGGCCCGGGCGTGGGCGCGATTGGGATGTGTTTTACGGGCAATTTTGCCCTGACGATGATGCTCGAGCCCGCGCTGCTGGCGCCGGTCCTGTCGCAGCCGGCGCTGCCGCTGGACGATCCTGCGGGGCTCGAGATCGCTCCTGAGGAGCTCGAGGCAGTTGGGGAGCGCTTGGAGCGGGAGGATCTGACCGTCATGGCCTATCGCTTCAGGGGAGATCGGTTCTGCAAGGCACAGCGGTTCGCGGCCTATGCGGAGGCGCTCGGTGACCGCTTCGTCGCACGAGTGCTCCCCGACAGCGCGGCCAACGCCGACACTCCGCCGTTCTTCGAGCATGTTGTCGCGAGTCCGCACAGCGTGGTGACCGCCCATCTGATCGACGAAGCGGGCCAACCGACGATTGCCGCCCGCGACGAGATCCTGTCGTTCTTCGCCGACCGGCTCGCCTCGTGACCACTGGCGAGGTCAACCCCGTAATCGCACCTTCAGAGCAAATCTTCCCTCTCTCAGGAGAATCTGGGACCGGGCCGCGACCTGACCGGTCGTGTGAACGGGCGTGGAGACGAGGCGGATGCTGCCGTCGCCCAGCAAGTCGATCGTCTGCGCGAACGACGACGCATCGTTGCGCGCATAGCTGACAAACGCGGGCTCAACGCATCTGCCCAACTCGTGCGTGTGGGGGGGCGACCAAGCTTGATATAGCATATATTATCTGCAATAATCTATATTATGAAAAATACCAGTCGCCAGCCCTCCCTTCGTGATGAGCAGCGGGCGCTTACGCGCCGTCGGCTTCTTGACGGCGCAGAAGCTGTGTTTGCTCGCGGCGGCTTTCACGGCGCCTCGGTTGAGGAGATCGCGCGTGAGGCTGGTGCGAGCACCGGGGCTCTGTACTCGAACTTCGCCGGCAAGGAGGACCTGTTCCTCGCTCTCTTCGAGGAGAGAATCGCTGCCGACGTGGGCGACTACTCGCAGATCGTCGCTGATGGAGCGACGGTTGAGGAGCAGGCTCGTGGAGCGGCGGACCGCTGGATGGCGATACTGCGCGAGCGTCCCGACTACTTTCCCCTGCTCATCGAGTTCTGGGCCTATGCGATCCGCGAACCAGCGCTTCGGGAACGCTTGGCTGAGCGGTTCGCGGCCCTTCGCTCGGCCAGCGCCCGCCTGGTCTTGGAGGGAGCGGAGCAGCAGGGCTACCAACCGAACGCCGAGGCCGGCGATCTTGTGGGGATGCTCATCAACGCCTTGGGCAACGGCCTGGCGTTGGAGAAGCTGGCCGACCCCGACGCCGTTGCCGATTCGCTTTATGGGGACATGCTCGTGCTCATTGTCCAGGCGTTGGAAGCGCTCGCACGCGAGAGCCTGAGCGCCGCCGACCCGGGGACCGGAAGCTCCGCGCAAAAACCAGCGAGCCAAAAGCAAGCAGCCAACGATGGGTGAGAGCCCTCCGACCGTTGGCCGTGACACACCGTCGCGCCCGTTCGCCCATACCGGGCTGCGCCTGGCAACCGCGGAGGACGTGCACCGCTTGAAGGACGCGCTGGCGAAGGCCTTCTTTGAGGACCCGGTCCTCGGCTGGTTGATGCCCGACGACGCCAGGAGACTGGCGCGTCTGCGTCGCTTCTTTGCGATCGAGCTGCGCCACTTGGCGTTGCCGCGCGGGCGTGTGTGGACGACAGGCGATCTCGCCGGCGCTGCTCTGAGCTTGCCTCCCGGCGCGTGGCGTGTGCCATTGCGCGCCACCCTGTTGGAGGGCACCGCCTTCGGGGTCCACCTGTCCAGGGCGGCGAGGTTGGGAGCCGCGATGGAGCGCCGCCACGTGAGCGAGCCCCACTACTACGTTCGTGACGTCGGCGTGCGCCCGGACATGCAGGGGCAGGGTCTTGGCAGCGCACTGCTGCGCCCCACGCTGGAGCGCTGCGACCGGGAGGGTCTGCCCGCCTATCTCGAGGCGTCCAGCGAGCGCAACGCCGCGCTCTATGAGCGCCTCGGTTTCCAGCTCACCGACGAGCTGCGCATTGGCGGCAGCCCACCGCTGCGGCTCATGCTTCGCCCCCCACGCCCGAGCGTGGTGAACCGATGAGCACACGCACGGCTCGACTGATTGGAATCGTCGGCGTGATGAGTATCGCGTTTGGGCTCGCCGGCGCAATCGTCGATCAAATGTGGACGTTTCCGCCGACCGGCGCAACGGCTGGCGAGATCGCGGGCTTCGTCCACGCGCATCGGTCGGCGTTGCTCCTCGCCATGATCCTTACTACAGCTGCGGTGGGGCTCTGGCTGGTCTTCGGTGTAGGCGTGTGGGTGTGTCTGCGAGAGGCGGCCGGCGGCGAGAGCGTTCTTACGGCGTGCTTCCTAATCGGGCTCGTCAGCTTCGTCACGCTCCTTTTCGTGGGCTTCACGGTCTTCTTCGTGCTCGTCTATCGCGCGCCCGCGGCGTCTGATCCCCGGCTGCTCTACGACGTCTCGTTCGGTCTGCTCGCCATGTCCGGAGTTCCCACCGCGCTGGCACTTGGCTCATACGCGGCGCAGGTCTTCCGCGGCGGTAGCCTGCCTGGCTGGACAGCGTCGGTTGCCGCTGTGGCCGCGTTGGCGCACCTCGTGCTTCTCCCCTCGCTTGTGATCACGAGCGGTTTCTTCTCACTCGAGGGAGGAGTGACCATTGCGATTCCCGCCGCGCTGTTTGCCTGGGTCATCGCTACCAGCATCGTCCTGCTACGGGTCCGGCACCGCGAGACGGTTGCTTGAAACGAGTCGCGTGAGGCTCAGCGTTTCGGGGTTTTTCGCTCGTGTTCGCTTGCCTTCGCGGATCGGTAAGGAATCGTGAAGGTAGGTAGCAGTCGGCTCGGGACTGGCGATTCCGCGATTTGTGGGCGGAATCGTGGGCGGTTGGCCTGATGAGTGCGCCTGCCGACAGCCCGTCAGGAAGTCGGTGGAGATTCTGTGCCTGCTTCTTCTTCCAGGCGCTCACTCAGACGCTCAAGCTGCGAACGGAGAACTGGCAGTTCGTCCTCGACGACATCCCAGACCAGCCCCAGCTCCACCCGAAGTACTCGTGGATCAGCTTGTCGCGCATGCCGGCGATCTTTCGCCACGGATCGCCGGCTCCAGAGCACGCGTGTCGTCGGATATACCCTTGATCGCTTGGATGAGGATCTCGATGTTGCGGATCACCGCGTCCTGAGTCTTGCCATCCGAGAAGAACGCCTCGCGGCCGTCCACTGTGTAGCGCTGGATCGCGTCTACCGCGTCGATCGCATGGAGCAAGCCCGCCCGCTCGTCCTTCACAGCGGAACAGCCTCGGCGAAGATGCGCTCCCGCATGTATGGACTGACACCTCCATCGGTGAGCACGTCAACATGGCTGTCGAGCAGATCCTCCAGATCCTGCCAGAGCCCAACGAGATCGAACAGGTTGCGTCCTGGCTCCATTTCGACGAGGAGATCCACATGATTTCCAGGTTTTTTCTGTGATCGGGGAGACAGGTTCAAAGTCGCGGACATCCCAATGTTTACGGGCGTTTCGCCACGCCCATCCCCCGAGAATCCCCTTATTGCGCTTGTCGCCGGTGCTCTTGATCCCCCTAACCGGGGATCAAGACCTGGATCGCAGCGAACGGCGCGCTACTACGCTACGAGACGGCGACGAGCTGCATCTCTGAGGCATTCTCAGGCTGATCCTCGAATCCGACGACCAGATGGGTCCCAAACGCCTCCGCCAGTCGTCGGAGCGTCGTCACGCTCGTAGGGTGCTGACCGCTCTCAATGCGGGAGATCACCGAGTGGCTTGTGCCGACGCGCTCAGCAAGCTCCTGCTGGGTCAGACCGAGGGCCTGGCGACGCGCGATCACGATCCGGGCGATCCCCTCGTAGGGAGCGATCCGTGCGAGCTCCTCGCGGTACGCGGCGCTCCGCTGCGCGCGGCGCCGGCTCGCGGCCCGGTGAGTCGAGCCGACCGGCGAGACGCTCGTGCTGGGGGCAGTCTTCTCGGATACTGGCTTGGTCTTCGGCACGATTTCCTCCCCATCGATCACTTTTGAGCGGGCCAGAATGACTTTAGCATTATTGCGAAACGGATCACGCTATGGAGCGTCGTGTCCCCGCAGCGCGTGGCGGTCGCCGTCGAGGCGCGTCCATTCTCCTCTTGAAGTCCTCCCAGCGCGCCTCCGCGACGGCGATAGCCGCCTCCGGGATCGAGGCCGTGTCCTTGCGCAGCATGTGGAGCAAGACGATCAGATTGCCGGAGCGCCGGTAAAGAACCCGATAGAGCTCGGAGCCATAATGGCAACGCAGCTCACGCAACTGGCCTCGAACCTGGCTCGAGTGCGGGAACGGCGGCGGCGGTGCCGTGGTTGGCTGATCGTTCAGCCGATCGATCTGGAGGTCGACCGTCGGCTGCTTGCGCACGTCGAGCCCGGCAACGAAGTCGCTGACCGGCTCCGACCCATCCGATGCGCGATAGTAGACGGCTTGCGTGCGGGATACGCCGCAGTTCTACCGATACGGTCGGTCAGGAGCGGGTTGGATCGCCGTACGGACAGCGCTTCTGTCAGACCCCAGGACAGGACGTCCACCTCCGATCTTAACGACATACCTGGCATACCTGACCTGAGATTGGCACCCAGCCGGCAGCCTGCTGCTTTCGCGTGAAGAGCAAGCGCACGGTCGGCGTCGGCTCGGGGTGCTGCTCGTCGTCCAAGGGAGGAGCCAGCGAGGGCTGGGCCGAGACGACTCCTTTCATGCGGAAAGGAGAAGCGCGACCTGAACGACCGATCAACCATCACGTCCCCGACCGTCAGGTCGCGGACCCAGGATGCCCGGGCTTATCACGGAGCCCACCACGACCCCGCCAAGCACAACCACTCACCCCCCAGAGTCAGCCGCTTGACGGGAGGCCAGAGTTCAGATACCTTTTCGGTTCCATAGAGCGGTGGCGGGCCCTAGCGTTATCGTGGGGGACCCAAAGGGAGGGACACATGCGCGGTGCACCCGAGAATAGCAAGCGGTCGGCAAGCCTCGCGAGACGGGATTCTGGCCGTGCATTACGCCATTTCCTCTCATGCGCAATCGTCGGACTCACCGTGCTGAGCGCCGCCCTCCTCGTAAACGTCGAGTCCGCCTCGGCCACGCTCGGGGCGAATTTGAGGACCCTTACGCCTTCGCCAAGCGGCAACGGTCGCGCTGTCGCTTTCGACCCATCTACTGGACGTCTCTTCTACACAAACTCGGGTGACCCCCATATCTACGTGATCGATACGAGTGGTAACTTGATCGCTACGCTGAACACTGGCGTCACGTACGGTGCGCTCACGTGGGACCCCTCTGACGGAGTCCTCTGGGGCGGACGGTACGATGGGACAGGCCGGGTCGATCAGATCAACCCGGTCACTGGCGCCGTGACACCGAAGTTCCAGTTTCCATACCCCAGTGGTGATTCGTGCTACGGGCCAGCGACTGGGTACATTGATGGCCTTGCGTTCGACTCAAGTGATGGGACGCTCTGGACCAGCGACGACAATGCGCGCACCGTGTTCCACGTCAAAACTGATGGGACTGAAATTAGCCGTTTCACCGTTCCGAACGGCCTGTGCAACACTGGCATCGCCGTAAATTCGCAGTACCTCTGGCTTGGGCTGCAAAGTGGTCCCGATACGGCCCCATATCAGATCGGCCGTCTGTCTAAGGCGAGCCCCTCGTCCTTTCTGTCTACGTTCAGTGTCGGCAACTCGAATGGGCCAGAGGGACTTGCGCTAGATAACACGACGTTTACCGGGGCGTGCGCTATATGGACAAATCAGTTCGGCGGTGCGACCGTCCTAACGGCCTGGGAATTGGAGCCATCAGTGTGCGGTTCCTCGGGGATTGGGCCGCCGCAGAACCTGCAGATCTTCCCCCACAACGGGAGCGTTCATGTGACCTGGCAGCCGCCAGCAACCGGCGCGGCTCTCGTGACGGGATACGAGATCACAGCTACACCGTTCTACAACGATCGCGAGCCACCACCGAACGCGGGCGCACTGGATTTCTCCTTCAATAGCCCCACTACGCTGTCGACGGACGTACAAGGACTCGTTGAGGATTGTCATCAGCGGTACACGATCTCCGTTTCGGCGCAGAACGGTTCGAGCTTGGGAGCAGCCGCCAACTCTCAGTCATTCCGGCCCTCCGGCATCGTCACCGCTGGCGCCGCTCCCCCATACGTCGTCATTCTCCTTGACGGCATAGCCGAGTTCAAGCCAGGCTTCACACTAAATAATCCGTATCAGCCGACGCTCGACAACACGCCGAGCTACTGTCCAGAGTCTTGGAACTCCTCTTCAACTTCTGAGGAAGAGGCGGACTTCAAGGGCGCGCCAAGCGGCCCGTGGGAGTTCTTCAACAAGTGGAATTTTGCAGATCCTGACACGCCATCTACTGATCCCTTTGCGCCGTGTACCGATTCAGCGTCATCCCCATTCAAGTGCTCGAACTCAACACCGCGTGATCTCTCGACCAATACAGAAACCCACTCATTTATGCTGGACGCGATTGCAGCGCAAGGCGCGGTGATATTTCCCTACAGCTACAAAGGCGCAACGTTGACGGGATCCCCATCCAGCCCAATATTTAGGTTCCCTGGCTATAGCGTTTGCGACTCAACACCCGCTCCGGTACCGACGCCACCGACCGCACCCTCTTGCAGCGGCCGTCAGTCCATTGACGATGACGTAGGGGCGCTAAATAACGAGATAAATAGTATCCACAAGGTCTGGCCCAGTACGAAGATCATCGTAGTGGGGCATAGCCAGGGCGGACTAATTGCCTGGGACTGGTGGCTACGGCACGGTGCGGGTCATCGCGAAGTAGTGCACGTGTTTACCCTCGATTCCCCAATCAACGGAGTCTGCGCCACGATCTTGTGTCTCGGGCCAACCGGCTACCCAAACTATGGGTTGCGGGATACACTCGGGCGGGTCTGGTTGAAAATAGAGGCACATTTCGGTAATCCGGTGCGCTTCATTGGGACGCAAGGAGATACCGTACCTGTCTTCGCGTTCACCGGGGGATATGGGTCCTCCGGGCCGGAGAACCTCCAGCACGAGCTCCTCGTGACTGGTGATAGCTGCGCCTACGGCGCCAATCAGTCGGCTTGTCCCGCTCCTCCTGATCACGTCAGTGGCTGTGACATCGATACCAGTACCCCGTTCGTACAGTGGATACAGGACGACCAGCACTTTATAACCAAGTTCTGTCCCGACAATGTTAGGTACTTCAACAACGTCCTTGGTCTTCAGTACTGAGGAGCGAGATCGCGCTTGGATTAGGAGATGTCCGGGGTAGCTAAGGACCAGCATTTTGGCATCTCACGGAGTACCCCGGATGTGCGTTGGTGTCGAGAACGAGGGTGCGTGTCGGAACGTCCTGACACCTGTTTCCGCGGCACAGCGAGCGTCTGAACAAGGGTCGCGCTGACGCTCGCCTGGGACGGTGGGTGTCGCGTAAACGGGGGGTCTGTCCGGGGGGTTGAAGATCATTCTGGGTATGCCCCAGAGCTTTCTTGAGTGTGGTCGTGAGCGGGTGTTCTTGATGCCGCTGGACCCGCGGGATTGGTTGTCGGAGGGTCATTTGGTGTGGTTTGTGTTGGCGTCGGTGGAGGAGATGGGATCTGGGCGTGTTCTATGGCTCTTACGTCAGGACGGGTGGGGCCGCGCGGCGTTTGAGCTGGGGATGATGGTGGCGCTGCTTTTGTATGCGTACGCGCGGGGTGAGCGGTCCTCGTGGGGGATCGAGCGTCGCTGTGTTGAGGATGTCGCCTACTGGGTGATCGCTGCGCAGCAGACGCTTGATCATGCGACGATCGCGCGGTTTCGTGTGCGCCACGAGACAGCCCTGGTGGGCTTGTTCAGCGAGGTGCTGGGGCTTTGTCGGGAGTCGGGGTTGGTGAAGGTCTGGTTGATCGTGATCGACGGGACGAAGGTGCACGCGAACGCGTCGCATCACTCAAACCTCGACTACGAGCAGCTCGCCCGCGAGATCCTGAAGGAGGCCGGCGACGTCGACGCTGCCGAGGACGAACTCTACGGTGAGGAACGCGGCGATGAGCTGCCTGAGCATTTGCGGATCCGTGAGGGGCGGCGTGCTGCGCTGCGCGAAGCCAAGGCGAAGCTGGCGCGCGAGCGTGCAGGCAAAGAAGACCTGCAGGCTGAGGCGGCTGACGCGGAACCGCAGGGTGTGAAGCTCGTGCTTGACCCCGAGGTGATCGTCGCCCGGATGCACGGGCGTCGGGGGTGGGTGCGTGAGGCGCGCCACCAGCTCGATGAGCACCGGCGGCTAGCGGCTCAGCCGATTCCACGCTCGCGAGCCGAGAGGCTGCTCGAAGCAGAGCAGCGGCTTCAGGAGAACCTGCGGGTCGAGCGCGAGGCCAACGAGGCCTATGAGCATCACCGCGCGACTGCGGTGACCAAGGACGGCCGGCGGTTTCGGGGCACGCCCGAACCCCTACGTGGCACCAGAGGTGCCGCCGGGGAAGATCAACGTTACCGACCTCGATTCACGCAACGTCAAGACGCCGCGCGGTTACACGCAGGGTTAACATTCAGGCTGCCGTGAACGAGCATCAGATCGTCTTGGCGGCCGAGGTCACGCTCACCTCACCAGACTTCGGGCAGCTCGAGCCGATGATCAAGGCCACCCAGTGCGAGCTAGAGCAGATCGGTGTGAACGACACGCCCGGGGTCGCGGTCGCGGACAGCGGCTACTGGCATGAAAATCAAATCGACAACGTTGTCAGCAACGCCACCCAGGTCCTGATCCCGCCCGATGCCGGGAAGCGCGACACACCGCGCCGCGGCTGGAATGGCGGGCGCTATGCCTTCATGCACACCGTTCTCGCCGGTGACCTTGGCGGCGGGCTTTACCGAAAACGCAAGGCTATGGTCGAGCCCGTGTTCGCTCAAACCAAGCACAACCCGGCGGATCAGCCAGTTCCAGCGACGAGGCAGATCCGCCGCACGCTCGGAATGGCGGCTAATCACTGCAACCCACAATCTCCTCAAGCTCCACAAACACCACCTGGCCACCCACGCGGCCTGAGAGGTCACCTGGACCGCACGCGCGCCCAGCCAGGCATGCAGCCAGACCCCGAACAGCACTGCCGCCGCCACCGCCGGGTGCCCAGCCATCGCCCACGGCAACTTTGCGCGACACCCACCGTCCCAAGCAGGCATCTGCCGAGGGCTGATCGAGACGCCCGCTGCTCACGGTGGCTGTTGCACAAACCCCCGACGGGCTCACTGAAGCCTTTCTAGGGGTAGGGTCGAAAGCCGCAAGTCGTGACTCGCCCGCGGCACGCCCTGCTCGGCCTCGGCGCTGCGAGCCCCCTGCGCGACCCGTCACAGCGAGCGCGGCCGAGGGTTTCGCAGACGGCTTTGTGCAACAGTCACGTGGCAAAGCGCTCGTCCCGTCAACGACTCTTGGATCCCGAACGCGATCGTGCGCTCGACCCTCCCCGCAGCCGCGTCCGACAGGGAGCAGCTACCCGTGTCTAACGTTCATCGTGGCCGAGGAAGCGGCATTCCGCCGACCGTACTTCTGGAAGAACCGAGACTGCTGGTTCCTCCAGTAGCGGCGGCCTCGTAGTGGGGGAGGTCGCTGTCGGCCCATGAACTGCGAAAGTCGAGAACGGTGGTCTCATGTCATTCGATAGGCTGGCCGGACAGATCGACTCCGGAAGGGGACTTCATGTGCTGCCAGGGGACTCAGGAGTGCACCTGCTCCCATTACACCTGCCAGTGCAACTGCTGCGCCGAGTGCATCTGGAGGAGGCGCGAGCGGGAGCGGAGCGCGCAGCGGACGACCCCGCGGCGCGAGGCGCCGCCGTCCCCCGGCGGTTGCCAGCCCCTCGTCGTTCTGACCGTCATCCTCGTCGGCATTCTCGTCGCCGTCATCCACTGATATGGACGACACCCGGGTCAACAAGCGTGGATGGACCGAGAGCCAGCCCTGGTGTATCGCTTGTGCTACCTGATCGTGGCTGTTGCAACAAGTGGTGCCGTCCGGCGGGTTTAAGACCATGCCTGCATGCCCCAGAACTTCATTGCATGTGATCGGGATCAGGAGCTGTTGCTGCCGCCGAACCTGAGGGAGTGGCTGCCGGAGGATCATCTCGCGTGGTTCGTCCTGGCGGCCGTTGAAGAGATGGATATCTCGGCGTTCCTCGGTGCCTATCGTGCCGATGGCCACGGGCGCCCAGCGCATGATCCGGCGATGATGTTGGCGCTCTTGCTTTATGCGTATTGCAAGGGTCAGCGCTCCTCGCGTGGGATCGAGCGCGCGTGCGTGGAGGATGTCGCCTACCGCGTGATCGCAGCCAACCAGCGGCCCGACCACACTACGATCGCGAGGTTCCGTCAACGCCACGAGACGGCGCTGGCCGATCTGTTCGGTCAGGTGCTGGAGCTGTGCGCAGAGGCGGACCTGGTGGCAGTCGGGGTGATAGCGATCGATGGCACGAAGGTCCATGCGAACGCCTCCCAGCACGCAGCGCGTGACTACAAGCAGATCGCCAAGGAGATCCTTGAGGAGGCTTAAGAGACCGACCGGTTTGAGGACGAGCGCTATGGGGAGAAGCGCGGCGATGAGCTGCCGCCGGAGCTTTCCACCGAGCAGGGCCGGCGCGGTTGGTTGCGCCAGGCTAAGCGCCGCCTGGATGAGAAGCGTGCTGCAGCGGCTGAGCCGATCCCGCGTTCGCGCCCTGAGCGCCTTTCCCAGTCAAAGCGCCGGCTGGAGGAGGAACTCGCTGTCGAGGGTGCGGCGAACGCGGCCTATGAGGCTTACCGCGCGCGGGGAGTGATGAAGGATGGGCGGCGCTTTGGCCCTCAGCCGAAGCCTTATACGCCCCCGGACACGCCAGCGGGAAAGGTCAACGTGAGCTACCCTGACTCGCGCAATGTGAAGACGCCGCGTGGGTACATGCAGGGCTATAACGCACAGGCGGTCGCGACCGAGCAGCAGATCGTGATCGCCGCCGAGGCGAATGTCGACTCCTCGGATTTCGGGCACCTAGCAGGAATGGTCAATGCCACCGAGATCGAGCTTGAGCGGGCGGGCGTGGCCGACACTCCCGAGGTGGTCGTCGCGGACGCGAGCTATTGGCATCAGAAGCAGATGGAGAGCGTGATCAACAAGGGAATCCAGATCCTGATTCCGCCCGATGCAGGCAAACGCCGAGGCACCAGACCCGGGTGGGACGGCGGCGCCTACGCCCACATGCGACGAGTGCTCGAGACCCGACCTTGGCGGCGGGCTTTACCGAAAACGCAAAGCGATGATCGAGCCAGTGTTCGCGAACACCAAGTTCAACCGGCGGATCGACCGATTCCACCGCCGAGGCAGATCCGCTGCACACTCGGAATGGCGGCTGATCACCGCCACCCACAACCTTCTGAAGCTCCACAAGCACCAAGTGAGCGCTGCGGCAGCCTAACGGAGGCTCACAGCGCCAGCAGGCCCCGAGCAGATCACCCCTCGCCTACGCGATCGCCGGCACGGCAACAGAGCCGCGGCAGTCACCACTCCGCATTAACGCAACAGCCACGACGACAAGCAGCGGTGCTGACTCAATCCTGCGTTGCACAGGATCGATACGGCCGGGGGGGGGGCGCTGGCCGAGATCAACATCTCCAGAAAAGCCGGGTCAGATCACAGTCTCCGTCGAACCCAGGGCGGCTCATTGCGTGAGGGGCACCACCTGACAAGGACTCACCGCGAGTCACCCGCTGAGTGAGCAGCAGCTAGAGCTCGGCGCGAGCTTCCGCTGCACGACGGTACAGGGCGCCGAGCAGCTGCTGCTCGGTTCGGGTAGCTACCGGATGCGAGAAACCAGCTGCTGTGAGGACGATTTCGGCCGGCCCGTAGACGAATCCGACGATGTCGTGGTACCCCACTTCATGCGTGCGCCCTTCGCTAGGTGCGATGACGCGCTCCCCGGTTGCATGGACGCCTCCCGGCAGCGCGATGGTCAACGCTGAGATCGACGTTCCGGAACGTCGCGCGCAACGCAATCCGCGGCGGCTGCTGAATGCGGCGAGGTTGCGACGGGCAAGAGCTTCGCTTGGCAGCATTGTCACTCGCGAGACGACAAGGCGCCGTTCGCGTGCGCCGCGCGTCGAGAGCAACGTGGAACGGATGTTGATCAAGACCCGGTCCGGACTGATCTCCCCGGCGCATCGGGCGAATGCGATATTAGAAGCCTCAAGGCTCGGAGCAGCACGTTCCGGCCCTAAGGCTTCCATTGAAGGCTGATCGCTGGCGCGGAGGTTCACAGCGTGCGCAAACGTAAGCGCGCTCGCGTGCGTCACGGCGACAGTGGCCGTGGTGGGGGCGGATGCGTGCGCACCAGCGCAGCCCGGCAGCGCGCCGGCCGTCAGTGCCAAGAGCATGCACGTCGAGCCGCCCGGACGAGCCACACGTCTCAGACGACATGCTCTGGTCCCTCGCATGGATCTGTCCTCGGCGGCGGCCACGGGCTTGACATAATCAGCCATCCGGCGAGGGGACGGATGTTCGACTCCGACCGAGATCGCCACCTCCTCGCTCGCCGCACATCTTCGACCGGGTCGGTTGAAGCTCGTGCTTTCTGCGAGAGGTCCATGGATTGTTGTAGCGCACGCACCGTCGGGCCGATACACGCTGCATGCGGTGGATTCTCCTCGCGCTATTTGGAGCTGCCCTGACAGCGACAGGAGCCGTCGGCCTAGTGCATGAACTCGCCCACGGCAGCGATATCTGGCAGCGACACAACTGGGGGATCGCGCTCCTCGTGCCGGGTGTTTGGTGCGTCTGGAAGGGCCTGTCAAAGCGGGCAAGCGGTGGGGGAACTGACAGGCCGATCTGGCCAGGGGCCATCCTGCTTGCCGTGCTCACAGTGATCGCGGTTGCCCTCTACGTGTTCGCGCCACCCCTCGCCGTTCTGTTCGTCATCGTCGTCCTGCCCTTTGGCTGGGCGGGTTGGGTCGCAGGGTGGGTCGGGCGGAACTGAGAGTCCGGCGGTCGTCGCGCAGGCGACAAGAACACGAGCATGGCACCCGGCCGACCGGCAAGCCCGCCTGTCCCTCATCCAGGCGACACCGGCGGCGCCCGATCACAGGGTCAAATCTAAACCGGCGCCAAAGGGTCAAATCTCAAGCGGCCTTGACAACTCTCAGGAAGCAGAGCTGACGGCCACTGAGCTACAGACGCTATATGACCAAGCGCTGTGGAGTGGCACCCGTTTGGTGGCCTGTCGCGGGCTTTAGTCGCTAGGTTTGTTTGGTCGTTGTCGCCGCGCCGGGGCCATTGCAAGCCGTCGCTCCCAGCTGCGCCGGGAGGAAACGGGCGCGCCTACGGGATTCGTTTATACTTTTTCAAGACTTTCTATTGTTGCGCCGATGATGTATCGTGGATCCATGAGCATCCTGTCGCCAACCGATCGTGCCGTTCTCTGGCGCATAACCGTCACGAGTGGAAGCGAGGAGCGCGCTTCGCGGCTGAAGATCCTCGCTTCGGAGATTCTTGAGAGCGCGGGCCGTCGCTTGGACCTCTACAGCGACCACGACGACGAGGTCATCGAGACCGTCGAGATCCTCGACGCCTCCGGGCTCCTCGGCCGCGACGATCTTCGCGAGGCGTTTGAGGACGCCGACGAGGACGACGATCGAGCGCAGACCTTCGCCGCGCTCTTGGCCAGCCATCTAGATAGTGCGGCGGAGGTCGAGCGACTCGGCGTTGATGTCCGCTTGAGGGCACTTCGTCTTGCCGGTGTCTGGCGGGGACACGTCAGCGATCGAGCACGCGAGGCACCCGAGTGGTTGTCCGCGGCCCAGGTCGCTGCACGGTATGGCGTCACACCACAGGCCGTCTACAAATGGATCGATGCCGGACGCGTACGCGGGGAGCGAACCCCGGGCGGCTCCTGGCGACTGGCGGCCGACCAGTTCGAGCGTCACGGCGCCAGGAAGGACGCCGCCACAGCGCTCAAGACAAAGCTGGTCGAACACGCAGGGAACGAACCCGGCCCCTCTGATGAGGAGCTGGCGGCCGAGATCGTCGCTCGACGTCGCCCCTGAGTGCTTGTAGTCTTCGACGCCACGGTGCTCTGCGGCGCCCTGAGAAAGCCGACGGGCTACAACTTCAAGCTGCTCAAGCTCGCCGCGGACGGCACACTCCTCCAAGGCTTCACGACCGATATCGCCGGGACGGAGTTCGTTCGCAACGCCCTCGACGGGCTGGGCGGTGTCAGCTACGACATGGAGCTGATCGAAGCGTTCCTCGATCACTTTCTCCGCTGTTCAACCCGGAAAACGTCGAGCCTTCGCCGATCGGGAGGGCGCTGCCGGCGCAGACGTCCCCTTCACAATCGGCCGATCGGTGAGGTCGTCCATCGTCGCAGCGAGTATTTCCACGGCGCTGCCACGCGCCCAACCTTCGGGGTGGCCGAAGCTTGATGTCAACCAATATACCAGCCGATTTGCAGGGATTTTCTATGCGCCCGAGTGGACTCGAACCACCACCATGTTTACACATGACAAGGCCCTCAACCTTGCGCGTCTACCAATTCCGCCACAGGCGCAGAGGGGGCGAGTATAGCCGCGCCGATCGTGGCGATGAGTCGAACAGGCGTTCCGACGGCCCCTGCGGCGGCGTAAGGCCCGGCGGCGCGAGGCCTGCGACCTCGAGCCCATTGCCGAGCGCTGAGAGTCTCGGAAAAGCGTTCCTTCCTTGCATCCGTCCACAGGGCGCGCTAATGTGCGAACACATGTTCGTCGAAGTCCCCCGTCCACCGAACCACCCAGGGAGCGGAACAGGCAAATCATGGATCTGACCAAGCGCCAGCAGGAGATATTCGACTTCATCCGCAAGCATTCGGCCAAGTACGGCTATCCGCCTACGGTGCGCGACATCGGCAAAGCCGTCGGACTGGCCTCGTCCTCGACCGTGCACGCCCATCTCGCCAACCTGGAGAAGATCGGGCTGCTGCGTCGCGACCCGACCAAGCCGCGCGCGATCGAGTTGCTCGACCGCGCGGCCGGCGCCGCAGTGGAGAGCGTGCGCGGGATCGTGCGCCCCGACAGCCTCCCGCTGCTGGGCTCGGTCGCCGCGGGAGCACCGGTGCTCGCGGAGGAGAACGTCGAGGAGTACGTGTCAGTGCCCGAGCAGGCCGGCGGCGGCGACGGCCAGTATCTGCTCCGCATCCGCGGCGACTCGATGAAGGACGCGGGCATCCTCGAGGGCGATTATGTGGTGGTGCGCTCGCAGAACACCGCGCGCGACGGGGACATCGTCGTCGCCCTGCTCGGCGAGGAGGCGACGGTCAAGCGCTTCTTCCGCGAGCCCGACCACATCAGGCTGCAGCCGGAGAACGAGACGATGGAGCCGATCCGCAGCACCGACGTCAAGGTGCTCGGGCGCGTCGTTGGGCTGCTCAGGAGCGTCTGAAACGCCGAGTCGCAACTCCGCCGAGGCAATCCACCGATGCGCGCGACGCTGCGAGCGCGCTGAGTGGCCACGATAATCGCTGCAGCCGGGCGCGATCGTAGCCGGGCGCGTCGTCCCGCCCCATCGGATGCGGCGCTTTACACCACACCCGCTAAGCGCTACCGTAGAAGGGCAGGTCGAGCAGCCGCGGGGGCTGAGAAGCCCCCGAGGAAAGTCCGGACACCAAAGGGCAGGGTGGTCGAGCGATCGACCCGGGGAAACCCGCGGGAAAGTGCCACAGAAACAAACCGCCTACGTCCGCCGTCCCACGTGAACGGCGGACCGGCAAGGGTGAAATGGTGCGGCAAGAGCGCACCAGCGTCGCGGTGACGCGACGGCTAGGCAAACCCCACCCGGTGCAAGGTCAAAGCGGACTGACTGCAGGTAGCCCGCCGAGGTCCAGGTAGGCCGCGCAGATGGATGGCTGCTCAACGACAGAATCCGGCTTACAGACCTGCTAAGGAAAAGCCCCGCTCCGGCGGGGTTTTTCTATGGATCGAGTCGCTGGGTTCTCGTCACGCTTAGTGCTCTCCGCCGCAACTATGGTCGTGATCAAGCGGCGAGCACTAAGGGAGATCGGGCAACCTGGGTGATCTCGTGCCGGAGGAGCTTTCCCGTGGTGATTTCAGTCTTCTCGGGCGCCCGGAGGCTGGAAATCGTCGGCCGAGCGTGGAACCCGTCGGCCGAGCGCTACCCGCCCGACAGCTGCCTCTGCATGTCGGCAGCATCGTAGTACAGCGTCTCGTTGGTGATCTTGCCATCCCGACCACGGGTCTGAACCGTGGCTCCACTCAGCTTGATCTGAGCCCCGGTCGGCGCATAGTTGTAGAACGGGCCGTCGTGCGTGCCGGTCATCTCCCACGTGGAGAGGAGTTGATCTCCGATGATGGAGCGGGAGAGGACGTCGAATGAGACGTTGCTGATCGCGGCCATCTCCGCGGTCTTGTGGACCGCGATCGCCGCCGCGCCCACCAGGGGGGCTCCGAAGAGAGGATCGTTGACGACGGCGTCGGAGCTATAGTCGCCCACGATCTTGCCGACCGCCGCCGCACGGGCCGTCCGAGTCGCCGCCGCGGTGCCGGCGACCTGGTTGGACACGTGCTGAGCGTGCGCCTGAACCGGGTCCATAGCCGTGGCGCCGGCCGCCTGGCGATGGGACGCCGACGTCGCCAGCGGCTGGCTGGGTGGCATCGCGTTGTCAGCCGCATTGACGAGCATCGCGACGGCTGACGCCGACGCTCCGGCCGCTGTCAGAGCTGCAACGAGGCGCTTGCGCGGGATCTGCTTTTCCTGATAGCAGCCGATCATCTCCTCGATCGGCGTGCTCGCACCTATGGCTGACGTGGCGCTCATACCGCTCTACCTCCTTCTGCCGGGAATCGATCAACCGCCATGAGCCCATCATGAGATGTGTGCGTAGCCTCGGAGCGCCTAGCCCGAAGCGCCTAGCCGGGCTACCTCACATCGCATCGAGATGGTAAACCAATAAATGGGCGGGTTCTGTAGGCTCGCTGCGCAACCCGATTGACCTTTCTCCAGCGAGGCGGACATGGCGGCACCCGACGAGCAGAGCCCCGGTCAGCGCTTGACGTTCGAGGTACTGGCCGCCGACCTGAACTTCCCGACCGGCCTGACATTCGGCGATGACGGAGCTCTGTATGTTTCTGAATCCGGGCTGCCGTTCGCAGGGGCGCCTGGTGGGGGACGGGTGTGGCGGATCGAGGATGGCCGCCGGGAGCTGCTGGTCGGCGATCTCCGTCCACCCGTCAATGGCGTCACATTTCACCAGGGCGCGCTCTACATCACCGAGGCCGGCCACCCCAGCCGCATCCTGCGCCTGGATCTGGACGGCGGTCGGCGGGAGACGGTGCTGGAGGGATTTCCCGGTCCGGGCAACTACCAGACGAACATGGTCGCCTTCGGGGCAGACGGGAAGCTGTACTTCAGCCAGGGAGCCATGACCAATACCGGCGTCATCGGCCTCGACGCCTACGACCTCGGCTGGTTGCAGCTGCTTCCGCACGCGCACGACGTCCCGGGACTGGAGATCGCGGTCGCTCACGCCGAGTTCGCGACCGACGACCCCCGCGCGGGCGGCACCGGCCACGCCGTAACCGGCCCATTCGCCGATTTCGGGACCGTCCACCCGGAGGGCACCCGTATCCCCGCCCAGCTTCCGTGCAGCTCAGCGGTGATGCGCTGCGACCCCGACGGGCAGAACCTCGAGCTCGTAGCCTGGGGCCTGCGCAACGCCTTCGGGTTGCTCTTCCTGCGTGACGGCCGTCTGCTGGCGACGGACCAGGGCGCTGATGACCGTGGCAGTCGACCGGTCGGCAACACCCCCGAGCTGCTCTATGAGGTACGGAAGGGCTGTTGGTACGGCTGGCCCGACTTCGTCGGCGGTGTTCCCATCTGCGATCCTCGCTTCGCTCCCGAGAATGGCGAGGCGCCCCGGTTCATCCTGGCCAACCACGACGAGCTTCCCGAGCCGGAGCGCCCGCTCGCCGCGTTCACCGCGCATGTCGCCGCCACGAAGCTCGACGAGGCCCCCGACGGGCGCATCGTGATCGCCATGTTCGGCGACGAGGCGCCGATGACCGCGCCCTCCGGCCCCCGCGTCGGACGCAATCTGGCGGTCGTCGATCCGGTGAGCTGGGCGGCGACATTCATCTCCACCCCCGCTCTCCATCGCCCGCTGGACGTGAAGTTCGGGCCCGACGGGCGCCTGTACGTGCTCGACTTCGGGCACTTCGAGCCCGCTCGAGGGTCGCTGAGAGCGACGCCCGGCAGCGGCTCGATCCAGCGAAGCGATTGGCCGCCGCGAGCCTGAGATCGGCACTCTCGGCTGCGCCCTTGCCGATCGACTCCCCCATCGAAAGATGGGCCAGCGGCGATCGTCGCAACCGTCCGGTCGCCCGCAAGCGAATGATCGCCGCGGGACCGTCGGCCGCCCCGCAGCGAACATCGCCGCGGACCCCGTCAGCCGCCCGCGGCGAGCAGGCGCAGCAGCAGATTCCTGACCTCGTGGGCGCCCATCCGCTCGCGACGCTCGGCGGCGTCCGAGCACAACAGCAGTGGCCCATCGACCGGATCGGCCGGCAGGCGGCCGTGGCTGCCGCGCACCCACTGCGGATCCAGCGCTACGACGTTCATCGTATAGCGCATCCCCGACTTCTTACGCGCGAGCGCCAGCGCCGCGCGCAACTTGACGGCCCGGTCAGTGGGATCCATGAACAGCTCGGCGGGATCGTAGCCGGGCTTGCGGTGAATCTCGACGAGCCGCGCGAAGTCCGGAGCCCGGCCATCCTCGAGCCAGTAGTAGTAGGTGAACCAGGCGTCCGCCTCGGCGATCGCCACGAGCTCGCCTGCCCGCTCGTGCGCCAGACCAGCCTCCGCCTGGCCTTCTGCGTCGAGCAGCAGGTCCAGCCCCGGCAGCTGCGCCAGCAGCTCTTCGACCACGCGGATGTCGCCCGGGTCGCGTACGTACACGTGGGCCACCTGGTGGTCGGCCACGGCGAACGCCCGGGACGTCCAGGGGTCCAGGTACTCCATCCCATCCTGGACGTACACGCGCAGCAGGCCCGCGCGTCGCAGCGCGCGGTTGATGTCCACCGGGCGGGAGACCGGCGTGATCCCGTACTCGGACACGACCACGACGGCGCCTGCGCGTTCGCGTGCGTGCTCGGCCAGGCCCCCGGCCAGCTCGTCGATCTCGCGGGCGGCCGCCACCGCCCGCGGCGCGTCGGGACCAAACCGCTGCAGGTCGTAGTCGAGGTGTGGCAGATAGACGAGCGTGAGATCCGGTCGCTCGCGCTCGAGGATCGAGCGAGCCGCTCGGGCGATCCAGCGGGAGGACCGGATGCCGGCGGCCGGACCCCAGTAGTGAAATAGCGGAAAGGTCCCCAGCTCTGCGGTCAGATCGTCATGCAGGGTGGGCGGGTCGGCGTAGCAGTCGGGCTCCTTGCGCCCATCGCTGTAGTAGATCGGACGCGGTGTCACGGTGAAGTCGGTCGTGGCGCCCATCGCATACCACCAGCAGACGTTGGCTGCTCGCAGGCCCGGACGCGCGCGACGGGCGGTCTCCCACACCGGCTCGGCCTGGATGAGGCGATGGTGCTGGCGCCAGAGGAGGATCTCGCCGAGGTCGCGGAAGTACCAGCCGTTGCCGACGATCCCGTGCCGCGACGGACCGACGCCGGTCAGCATGGTGGCCTGCGCGCTGCACGTGAGCGCCGGCAGGACCGGGTCGAGCGTCGCGACAAAGCCCTCGCCCCCGATGCGCCGCAGGCGGGGCATGTGCTCGAGCAGCCTGGGCGTGAGGCCGACGACGTCGAGCACGAGGAGCGGTGCGGGCATCAGGCTGCCTGTCGCAGTCCGAGGCTCTCGAGCTCGCCGGCGAGCCAGCTGAGCTCCCGCGTGAGGCCGTCGACGAGCGCCGCATCGTCCACGGGGCGCAGGGAGCCTGGCATGACCGACCAGGTGTAGGTCTCGAGCTCCACGTGCCCGGTGAGCGCCCGTGGACCGCCGAGCAGGCAGGCCAGCAGCTCGCGCAGATCTCGCTGGGTGGTGCGTCCGCCGTCCATGTGGACGGGCACGTGGAAGTGCACCCGCCACTCGCGCTCGGCCGGGAGCCCTCCGGCCAGCGCCTCCTCCAGGTCGTCCACGCCGAGCACGCCGGTCGCCGTGCGCGCCCGCGTCTGATGCAGGAAGCGGGGCTCCACGAAGCTCTCAAGATCCGTGGAGCCTCCTCGCGCGGCCCGCAGCGCCGCCGCTGCCTGGACCTTGACGACGGGCACGCCGGCCGCCCGCAGGGAGCGCCTGACGACCTCCGGCTCCTCGAACTGCACGGCCATATGGCAGGCGTCCAGGCAGACCCCCACCCACGCCGGATCGAGACCGTCGAGCGCCGCGATCGCCTGCGCGATCGTCTCGATCGCGCAGCCGGGCTCAGGCTCGATGGCCAGCCGCACACGACGGCCGCTCTCCTGCCCGAGCCGCTCCAGCGCGACCGCCACCGCCGCGAGCGCCGCGCGCGCCGCGGCCGTGTGCTGCTCGGTCCAGCCCACGCGCCAGCCGAAGGGCAGCGTGGAGATGCTTCCCTGCGTGACGTCCTCGGGGAGGAGCCGCGCCAGCAGCCATGCGAGATCGAGCGTGTACTCGCCGCGCTCCGGCCTCGTCCAGTCCGGGCGGTACACCGCTCGCTTGACCACCGGCGCATGGAAGGCCCGGTAGGGGAAGCCGTTGAGCGTCACAACCTCGAGCCCCAGTCGATCCAGGGTGTCGCGCAGGCGCGCCACCGCGTCCGGCGCGCGGCGCAGCAGCCGGGCGACGGGCGCCGCGAGCCACAGGCCGACGCCGAGGCGATCGCTCTGAAGGCTCCGCCGGAGGGGACCGGCGAAGCGTTCCAGCTGGGCGAGCACGCCCTCGAGGTCCTCGGCGGGATGGACGTTCGTGCAGTAGGCGACGTGCACCGTCGACCCGTCGCGGTGTCGCAAGCGCGTCACTGCGGCCGGGCGCCGCGCAGGATGGAGTTTCCGGCGAACGTGGCGCGGCGGTCGAGCGCGATCTCACCGAGCTCCAGCCGACCGCTCTGTCCGAAAAAGGCGACCGGGTTGTGCCACACCAGGCGTTCGATCTCCTGCTCGTGAAAGCCGGCCGCCCGCATCGCGGCAGCGGTCTTCGGCACCTTCAGCGGATCGCTGCGGCCCCAGTCGGCGGCGGAGTTGACGATCATCCGCGCGAGCCCCTCCGCTGCGGCGATGCGCACGAGTCGCTCCTCGTCCATCTTGGTGTCCGGGTAGATCGTGAACCCGCACCAGCAGCCCGACGCCAGCACGCGCTCAAAGGTCAGCTCGTTGTTGTGGTCGATCAGCACCCGCTCGGGCGCCACCGGGGAGGCGGCCACCAGCTCGAGGCTGCGCACGGTGCCAACCAGCTTGTCACGGTGGGGCGTATGGACGAGCACGGGCAGATCGTGCCCGGCGGCCAGCTCGAGCTGCGCCGCAAACGCACGCTCCTCCGCGCCGGTCATCGCGTCGAAGCCGATCTCGCCGACGGCCACCACGCGGTCCTTGGCCAGGTAGCGCGGCAGCACGTCCAGAACCTCGCGCGCGAGCTGCTCGTCGTTGGCCTCCTTCGGGTTCAAGCCCATGGCGCAGTGGTGGGAGATGCCGAACTGGCCGGCCCGGAACCGCTCCCATCCGATCAGCCCGTCGAAGTAGTCGACGAACGAGCCCAGCGACGAGCGCGGCTGCCCCAGCCAGAAGGCGGGCTCGACGATCGCCTCGATCCCGGCGAGCGCCATCGCCTCGTAGTCGTCGGTCGTGCGCGAGGTCATGTGGATGTGGGGATCGAAGATGCGCACGGCCGGGCTCCTCAGCTTTCCCGTCTCGCTCTGGCCGGCGCGCGGTCGGCATGCGCGCCCTGCGCGGTCCCGCCGCCGAGCGCGCCTCCCATCGCGTGGTTCGCGAGCGCGCCCTGCGCCGCCCGGCCGGCAAGCGCGTCCTGCGCCGCTCGCCGGCGGTCAGGCTCGGGGCGGGTCAGCTCGGACTCGATCGCGGCGAGCTCTGCAGACGGCCCGAAGCGGTCGACGAGCGGCCAGACTTCGCCGGGGACGTCTCGACCCGCCGCCACGCGCTCGTGCGCATAGCGGGCGAGCATGGCTGCCAACTCGGGCGTGGCGCGCTCCTGCAGACCGGCCAATCCCGCCAGCGGCACTCCGACGAACACGCACTTCAGGACGGCCTGTGCCAGCGTGGCGTCATCGCACCGGGCGAAGGCGTACGCACCGAGCGACGCCGCGATCAGATGCAGGTCGTTCGTGCGCAGGGCGTCCTCGACGAGCGGGACTCCCACGGCGTCCTCGACGGACAGGAAGGCCAGGGCCCGCAGGACCCCGCAACGCTCGGCGGCGTCGCCGTGCCGGTAGAGCAGGGCGATCTCCCCGCCGACGGCCGGACCGAGCGCCACCAGCAGCAGCGTACGGGCGGCGGCGTCCAGGGTCCAGGCGTGGACGTCCCCTGCGCGAGCGCCGGGGTGCAGGGGCGCCCGTCCGACGGCGCGTCCGACGGCGGGGAAGATGGCGGCGATCGCCCCGGGGTCGCGTTCCACCTCGCTGCGCGCCTGCTCCAGCCACCGGCGGGAGGACGTATCCATGCGAGCTGCGAGCGCCCGCTCGAGCGAATGGTGATCTAGCGGGATCACGTGACCGACGCCCTGCGCCCAGCCCACCGCGCAGCGGGCCATGCCGCCAGCAGCGCAGCGGCGGGGGCGCGGCGCCCGCGACTTGCGAGCAATGCGGCCTGCAGGGGCATGTTGGCGAGCACCCCGGCACCGACCATGCGCTGCAGGCTTGCGGAGTCTCCTCGCCGCAGCGCCCCGACGCCGGCCCTGCCCATCGCCCACCCGTACAGCGCGAGGCAGGCGAGCGCGAGCGCGGCTGCCTCGGCGCTCCGAGGACCCGCGAGGATCAGCGTTGCGGCGACCGTCGTGCTCGCGCCGACGCCGAGGAGCGCCCGCCCGGCCAGCACCTCGTCGGCGCCGCCCACCTCACGCGCGCTCACGAGCGTGACGAGCAGCGTGTGCGCACCCACGACCGCCGCGGGCGGCCCGGCCGCAGGCAATCTCCGATCGGCGCCCACCAGCACGTCCAGGGCTCTGGCGAGCGCCATCGTCCAGGGCCCGGCAGAGGTGTTCTTCATCTTCAGGTCATAGAGCCACACGGTGGCGGCGAGCGCAAGTACGGCGCGCAGCCTGCGCGCACCGCCCGCGGCGCCCGCCACGGCGATCGCACCCCCTGTGAGGGCGATCGCGCTCCCCAGGGCCATCGCGGGAGCGACCTCCCCGGCGGGTATTGGACGCCACGGACGCTCGCGGGCGTCGAGCTCCCGATCGGCCCAGTCGTTGAGCGCCATACCGCCGAGGTACAACAGCGAGGAGCCGAGCGCGAGCGCCGCCTCGGTGGCGGGCGCATCCTCCTCGCCTCCCCAGGCGGCGCCGAGCAGCACGTCACCCGGGACGGTGAGCGCCGCGGGCAGCCTGACCAGCCGGACGAGTGCCGAGAGACGGCTCATTTGCGCAGCTCGCGAACGGCGCGCCGCATCAGCGCCTGGTCGATCTCGTGCACCTCCACGCTCGCGCCGATGGCCTGCACCAGCACCACCGTGAGCCGACCCCCGAGGTGCTCTCGAAACTCGGCGAGGCCGTCGAGCAGGCGGGGATCGTCGAGCTCCGGCGCGAGCAGGGCGAGGCCGAAGGCCTGCAGCAACGCGAGCACGCGCCTCCATTCGGCGGCTGCCAGCATGCCGGCGAGGTGGGCGTAGGTGGCGTCGAGCGCGATGCCGATCGCCACCGCCTCGCCGTGACGCAGCCGCAGCCCGCTGAGCCGCTCGAGCTTATGCGCCGACCAGTGCCCGAAGTCAAGCGGCCGTGCGGAACCCATCTCGAACGGGTCGCCCGCGCCGGCGATGTGCGCGAGATGAAGCTCGGTGCAGCGCCGTATCAGCGTGCTCATCGCGTCGAGGTCACGCGCTCCCACGGCCGGCGCGAGCCCTTCGAGCGCGGCGAAGAAGGCGGCGTCCTTCAGGAGGGCCACCTTGATCGCCTCGCTGGTTCCCGCCCGCCAGTCGCGGTCGCATAGCGTCGTCAGGAAGAGCTCGTCGTCGATGACCGCGGACGGCGGCGCGAACGTGCCCAGGAAGTTCTTCTTTCCGTAGGCGTTCAGACCGTTCTTGACCCCGATCCCGGCATCGTTCTGTGCAAGCACCGTCGTGGGCATGCGGACGAGTCGGACACCGCGATGGGCGACGGCCGTGGCATAGCCCGCGACGTCGAGGAACGCGCCGCCGCCGATGGCCAGCACGTAGGAGTGCCGGTCGATGCCGCGCTCGTCGATCGCCGCCAGGATGGCCTCCACGTGGCGAGTGTCCTCCTTGACGAGCTCCCCGCCCGGCAGCACTACGGGCGGCCCGGCGAGTCGCAGGCGGTCGGGGTGTCCTCGAGCGTAGGTCTCCAGGCGCTGCGGGAGCGTCGGATGGCAGCTCAGCATGCCCGCGTCGAGGACGGGTAGAACCACGGCCCCATGGTCGGCCGTCACGGTCCGGGCAAGGAGCGGATTCTCGGGGTCCAGGACGTCCCGTGTGAAGTGCACCGCGTAGCTGTAATCCACGCTGAACCGAGCGTGCAGCTCCTCGCCCGCAGGGGTGCGGCTCGCCGAGCCCTCCACCGCTCGCCACCTGCGGCGGCCATGCGCCCGGCTCCCATCGGCTCGGTCACGTGGCTCGCCCTGAGCGGAGACGCTGGTAGGCACGGCCCCGGATGATAAGCATGCGTGACGAGAAGATGCGGATCACGGCGGACAGTTCGAACTGGCGCCGAAGCGCCGTCCAACTGTCCTTGGGGACTCTGCGGCGGAACGGATGCGCCCGCGTCCAGCGCCGCGCGAGGCCGTGCACAGAACATGAGCACCTGCGGGCCTCGCTCGCTCGCCGACTTGCAGGGTGGCCGAGATGTTTCTCACTGATCACCGGCGATTCAATCGCTGCGATGCGGGATGAAGAGATGCCAGAGGAGGGACTCGAACCCCCGACACGCGGATTATGATCCCTTCTCGGCTCCCCGGAATTGGCTCTGCTAAGCGGATCTAAGACCAAGAAAAGCGGCCTATTTGCGAGCGGGTCTGGCCCTCTAGGGAAATCCTGGGGAAATCCCGGTGCCCTCCACGCAACTCGTTGGCCGCTTCGAGACGTTGGAGGTCTATACCGGCATGAGCCAAACAAAACGGCCCACAGGCCACCTGCAGGTCAAGCTCGACAAGAACGGTCGCACGCGCTCCTTCTGAGTGTTCTGGCGCGACCGCCAGGGGCGGAAGGGAGGACGGTGCCTCGGCCCCGCGCACGTGCGCGACTCTGGCCGACGGACCGCCCGCGGAGCCGTCATCTGGCGTGCCGGGCACGGTCCAAAGCCCGGCCCGGCGTATCTGACGCCGAAGGAGGCCCAGATTCGCCTCGAGACGATCATCGAAGACCTCCGCGCCGCGACGGAGGTCGAGCAGGTCGCCGAGCGCACGCTCCAGCAGGCGGTCGAAGGCTGGTTGGCCGAGCGCAAAGGGGAGAGGGGGCTGAAGCGATCGACGGTCGCCGGCTACGAGGACATGTTCGAGCGCATGTTCCGAGACCTTGGCGCCGACACGCCGGTGCGGTCGCTCGCGGACGGGCGCCTGCGCGCGTACTTCGCCGACTTCAAGTCCTATCGCGTGCTGAGCGAGGCAAAGGCACGGGAGGCGCTCGCTGAGGGGAAGACTGTCCAGCAGCTGACGATCGAGCGTTGGACCGCGCAGCCGGCCGAGAGCCAGGCGATCGAGGTGGCGACGAAGGACGAGGCGGTACGGCTCGCCGACGAGCTGTCCGGGACGTGGAAGCATCGGCGGCGTGGTTGCTATCGCGTCGTCCCGCTCGACGCCCAGCGACCACGGCGTGTCTCACGAGCAACGGCGATGACGCTGCAGGAGGAAGGCTGGATCGTCAAGCGTCGAACGACGAAGCCTGGATGCTCGTGACGCCGGCCGCCGCGCGGACGCGCAACACGTATCGGGACATCCTCGCCGCATCGCTCGATTACGCCGTGCGCGAGGGATGGCTCGACTCGAATCCGCTGGCCTCGGTTAAGCGCGCGAGCAAACGTCACGAGCGCGAGCGCATTCTCCGCAGGGACGACTTCTACGATCTGGAGGAGGTGGACCGCCTCCTGAGACGTGCTCCTAGCGTCTTCGAGGAAGCGTTCTGGCTGTGCGGCGCTCACGCCGGCCTCCGACTTCCTGGCGAGGCGTTGGGTCTGCGCTGGGGCGCCGTCGATTTCCAGACGAGGGTGATGCGGCCCTACGACAACTGGGTCCGCAACGAGATGGACACGACCAAGACGTCGGACTCTGAGGCGATCCCGATGACGCCTCGGTTGGCGACCTCCCTGTCATGTCTCAGGAGGAGGGGATACGCGACAGGGGATCGGGACTTCGTCTTCGTGAGCGAACTGACTCTCGACTCGCCCGTGTCAGAACGGCCAATGCGTGCGGCCTTCAGGGTCGCCGTCGAAGAGGCTGGCCTGAAGCCGATCAAGATGTACAACCTGCGCCATTCGTTCGGGACGACGCTGGCGCGAAACGGCGTCGACATGAGGACGATTCAGGCGCTCATGCGTCACGACCGGCTGAGCACGACCGAACAGTACACGGCCTACTCGCCGCGGCCGGACCTAGCGGCGCAGATCGCTCGAGCGCTCGATCCACACAGCTTGTCGACGACTACTAGTCTGCCAAGTCAGGCACGGGCTGGTAGTTCTGACACGAGGCTTCTTGAGCGCCTAGAGAAGGCAATCCCGGCAACGTGAGGTGCAGCGGCTACGCGCTGAGACTGACTCGCCGGTCTCCGCGTACACGGGGTCAGGCAGATATAAGCCTGTCGCTGCTTGACGAGCGTTGCCGCAGCGAGGCGTAGCTCTGCGGTTCTTCCGAACAGTCCTGGCTGAGCGTGCGCTGTGGACTGGTCCCTACGGCCTAATCTAATCGCCTGTGCCTCTGCCAGGCGGGTCATCCGACAAGTACGGCAACCGATATGAGGATCTGCCGAAGTAGAACCCCTCCTTTTCTCCTCGCTTGAAGCGGGCTACGTAGGCCGCGGCTTCGATATCGACATCAAGCTCCTCTTCCGGCATCTCGATCGTGCCGGCGATGTCATCGGGGATCTCGGGCGGTATTCAAATGGGTTGTAGTCGGCTATGGACTATCCCGGCACAGCCTGCAGCTGAACCGGTCCCGACGCGCACGAACCGAGCCCGACTTGGAGCTTTCTGCAAACAGCGGATTTTTTGATCGTCGCGGACTGCTGGGCGGCACCTCCGGCGAGGAACCCGCCTGGTAGTATTCCGCACAACCCGCGTTTCGCGCGGGAAACCCACTACCCGAAGGTCTCGGCGACCGGAGCACCTCTGCCACTGGCAAGAGCAACGCCGGTCAACTAGGCCCGAGAGGAGCAATTATGAGCGCCACCGTTGCGACCCCGAGCCGGGGCACCAACGTTACGGCCCCGGACCGGGGCCAGCTGCTTCACCTGCCGGCGAAGGACCTCACGGTTCTCAAGGCGATCCAAAGGGATCCGAGCCCCGCGCGCGTTCGGCAATTCCAGGGAGACAGGTGGAACGAGGAGAAGACCGGCATCTTGCAGGTCGCACGCATCGCTGACGGAGAGTACAAGGGCCGGCTTCACATCGTCGACGGTGGCACGCGCTGGAAGGCGAAGATCGAGGACGGCGACGTGCAGTACATGTTCCCGTGCTACGTCCGCGAAATGTCCTTTGAGGCGGCAGCGAAGGCGTTTCTCGCGTACAACAAGGACTCGATGAAGCCGAGCGCGTTTGCGAAGTACGCCGTCGGCGTCCGCGCAGGAGAGCACGCCGCCCTCGCGGTGAAGAAGGCACTGGACTCGATCCCACTGACTCCGAGCCCGAGTGTCTCCTCGTTCGGCGACCAGGATAAACAGGGCGATTTCGCAGCGTTCGCGGCCGCCGATCGGATTGTTCAGCGGGCGTACGGTCAGGACGCAGACTGGGACAAAGCCACCGACCTGCTTGCATGGTCGATCCGGATGGGCCGGCAGGCCTACCCTCAGAATGGTCAGCCCGGAGCGGCCTACGGTCATGACGCTGACACCATCCAGGCCATCGCGAAGATCGGGATGGCGAATCCGCTCGTCATTGGCGACAGCGAACGCGAGAAAAATCTCACCAACAGCATCAATACGTGGCTCGGCAACACCCCGACCCTGCAGAAACTGTTCAAACATCGGTCGCGGATGGAGCCATCGCACTGGAAGGTCGAGCTCATGCGCGTGACAAAAAACCACGGCGGCTCGTCATCACGCGGGAACGTGCTCGCGGACCTGATCGTGAAAAACCACAACCGTAAGTACACGCCGAAGCTCAAGGCTGACTGAGCGAATACTCTACGAACGTAGTGCTCGAGGGCCGGATAGTTCCGGCCCTCGACTCGTTAAGTACGCTTGAACGTGAACACGATCTCTTCCTTCATGCGTGCCGCGAGCGTTCCACTCGTGTTCGTCGGCGGCGGCAGGTATCGATGTTGCGCCGGTAGCGGACGCGGCTTCTTCTCTAGGAGCTCGAAGCCATGTCGATCGGCGGTCCGTCTACAGATAGTCGCGTTGGAAATCGCCACTCCCTTGAGCTGGGAGTCAGCGACGACCATCACGAGATGCCCGCCCTGCTTCGTGACGCGCGCGAGCGCGCGAGCGAGCCTGTCCATGTCGTGCGTAAAGTGCAGCACCATCCCCTGGCGCGCAGGGGGCAGGTCGTGCATTCGGGGGACGGCCGCCTTGGCGATCTCGCTCACCTCGGGCGTGACCCCCTGAAGACCGCGCTCTACGCCAACTGAGCCTCCTCGAATCTCACGGAGCGCACCCACTGTCCAACCCAACCACACGAGGCTCATCTTGTGCCCGCGCAGGTAGTCGATCGCGTTCAGATATGGAGGGGACGTGACGCAGAGGTCGACCGAAGCCGCACGTACGAAGCCCAGCGTCCGGGCGTCGGCGCGACGAATGCTGGGCCGGTGTTGCCCACGGGCATTGTCCATCAGTCCCTCGAGCTTTTCCGCCGACTTGAGGAATCCGTCGAAAACGTCATAGTCGTTCGCGTCAGCGACGCGATGCGGCCTACTGTGAGAAGTGTCTCGCGCTAGCGAAGCCGCCATCTCCTTCGTCACAATCATGCGACTTAGCGCGACCCGTAGGGGATCATCGCGTCGCGGACCGTCGATGAGGATGCGAGAAATGCGTGACAGATCCTCTATTTGCGGCGGCGCAAACCAGTAGTTAATGAACTCGTGAGTCTCCTGGTCCCGGCGAATCCATTGTGGAACGCCCGGACCCAGACGAGACGCCCGGTCGAGCACCGCCTCCGCCCTGGCGACGAGGTTCTTCGTCCACGAGGGTTGGCAGGCGGTTCGCGTGATGATCACCGCGAGCGGGTCCACGTCCACGCCGATCGCGTGTCGGTCTGCCTCGCCGGCGAGACGCACCACCGTCCCGGATCCGCACATGGGGTCCAAAACCGTCCCACCCGGCTCGGTCAAGAGCTCGATCTTCTCGAGCGCAATCTCGGGCGCCATCCGAGCCGGGAACGCATGCACAGACTTTCGGGGAAGCGTCGCCGTGGCCATCGGCCTTCTAGTCTGCCGCTCGGCCCGGATAGGTCGCCTGGTCATTGTTGGCCGTGCCATGCGTTGCAACCGCTCTCAGAAGCTCCCGCTCCGAGAACCTTGTTGCCGCTGCAAGCTCCGTGATCCCGTGGATCGGCCATACGATTGTACCTTAGCGGCCGCACGAGCTTGATGTATCGGCCATACGGCGATATGGTCGCAGCGTGGACTCTCTAGGGCGTGCCGCATCCGAACTCGAGATTCCCGCACGGACGCTGCGTCGGGCAGCGTCCGAGGGCCTGGTGCACGGGGAGCGTCTGAGCCCTCGCCGGTTTCGGATCACGTTTCGCGAGGAGGCGTATCTGCGCAGCCATTGGGAGTTGTTGCGGGCGCTGCGCGCATCGTTTCGTACGGAGCCCAACGTCAGGCTTGCTGTGCTGTTCGGCTCGACAGCGATCGGAGCCGACGACGAGCGCTCAGATGTCGATGTGTTGGTTGTGTTGCACGATCCGGCCGTGAGCCGCTTGGCCGAGCTCACGGAGCGGCTTTCCCGTCGTACCGGGCGCGAGATGCAGCTGATACGGCTTTCGGAGGCGGAGACCTCACCCGTCCTCATGTCTGACGTCATCGATCGCGGCCGTGTCCTCGTGGATCGAGACGATCTGTGGTCTGCCTTGAAGGAGCGCGCTCCGAGCTGGCGGCGTCGTGCGCAAACCGTCGAACGGTCCGCAGCTGCCGTGATCGACGGGCCCGATCTCGACAAGGCTGTATGACGTCCGCCTCTCCGGTTCCCGCCCCGCTTGAATCGAGCGACCCCCAACGTGCGAGGGCGCTGAAGGCGAAGATCGGCGATCGGATCAGCGACGTGCGCCGCCATCTACTTGCGCTGCGCGCGGCGATGGCGGAGTTTGGCGATGACTTCGAGCTGGATGCCTTTCGTGTGGCCTACTCGTCCGAGGATCCCGTCGAGCTCAACCGCGTGAAGGCGGTCGAGCGAGGTGTCGATCAGCTCTACAACTACATTGCTGAGCTCACCGCCTTCGGGCTGGAGCTAGCCGAGCTTCGTGGTCGTCGCGATGAGACAAACGCGCGGCGCGATCTCGATGCGCTGAGGGGTGCCGGTGTGATCTCGGCCGAGCTGACTCGCCGACTGCAACGTCTCCGCGAGTTGCGGCGCATGCTTGTCCACGAATATGCGACGGCCACGGCTGAACAGGTGCACGAGTCTGCGCTCCTCGTGTCTGGCAATTTCGCGACGTTCTACGACGCGTACCGGGCGTGGATCAGGCATGGCTTCGCGCCCCGGTCGTGACGGATGCTCAAGTGGAGGTGGAGCCCGCCGAGCACTCGCAACCGTCCGCCGGGCAAGCGCTCCAGCCCACGCGCCGGCATAGGCATCGAGTAATAATTTGTGACGGAAGCCCCGGTGGACCGCTGACTCCGGTCATGTCGCCGGGGCTAAGCCGTTCTCGTCAGGGCGCCAGGGGCCACCGAGCAGAGCAGACCTTGTGTCCGCAGGCGCCCGTTCTGCGCATCGATCTTCACGGGATCAAGCGTGCCCGCGCGGTCGGGCAGCTGGCCGGCGCCCTACGCACGCCTCACAGGGAAATCCCTGGGGAAATACGCCCTCCCAGTGATACTCTCCAAAGACCGGCATTTGCAGGGCTTTTTTGATGCCAGAGGAGGGACTCGAACCCCCGACACGCGGATTATGATTCCGCTGCTCTAACCAGCTGAGCTACTCTGGCCGGGAGCGCGCAGTTTAGGGCGTCTGTCAAACGGCGCCGGACTGCAGCCGCCCACGCGAGCAGGCATGGCATGGATCCTTGTGGGCAATCTCCGGTCAGCGTGTTCTGGGCGCCATCGCACGAATGCCGTCCGGCTCATGGCGTGCCCTACCGTTTGGCCCGTGACCGAGGCCTCTTCCGCCCGACATCCGCCGAACGTCCTTCTGATGGCCGTCCCCAACGTCTCGGAGGGACGCGACGCCGCGACCGTCCAGGCGATCTCCCGCGCGCTCGCCGCCGACGGCCATGTGCGGCTCCTGGACGTCCACCGCGACGGGGACCACCACCGCTCGGTCTACACCCTCGCCGGGCCTCCCGGTGCGCTGTCCGGCGCGCTGCTGGCGGGTGCCGCGGAGGCGATCGCGCGCATCGACGTGGTGAGCGACTCGCACGCGCCGACACCCCGCGGCGAGCATCCTCACGTCGGAGCGCTCGACGTCGCGCCCGTCGTCTACCTCGACGAGTCCTCGCGCGGCGCGGCCTGCGCGGAGGCGCTCGTCGTGGCCGACCGCATCGGACATGAGCTGTCGGTCCCGGTGTTCCTCTACGGCGAGCTCGCCGATATCGATCGGAGACCGGCCGGCACCCGTGCGCAGCTGCGCTCCGGGGGCATCGCCCGCCTCGCCCAGCGGATCGCCGCGGGCGAGCTGCGCCCCGACTTCGGACCGCCGCGGCCGCATCCCACAGCTGGAGCGACGCTCGTCGCCGCGCGCGCGCCGCTGGTCGCGTTCAACCTGAAGCTCGCCCCGCCCGCGACCGTCGCCGATGCGCGTCGGATCGCCGCGCTGATCCGCGAGGGCGGCTCTGAGGGCCTGCCCGGCGTACGCGCGATCGGGGTCCGGCTCGGCGGCGAGGTCGCGCAGGTGTCGATGAACGTCGAGCGCCCGTGCGAGACGCCGCTCGCGCTCGTGGTCGAGCGCGTCCGCGCGCACGCCCCCGTCGCCGGCGGCGAGCTGGTCGGGCTCGCGCCGCGGTGCGCATTCGCCGGCTTCCCCGACGACGTTCCCCTGCCGGGGTTCGATCCCGCCACGCGCCTGATCGAGCAGGTGCTGGACCTGGACTCCCGGGATGGTCCGATCGCCGGCTGAGCGCCGCCGCTGCATGATGATGATGGCACTCCCCGACCTTGGGGCCTCGGCAGCGGTCGGGTACGCGCGGGCTGTAGGCTTGTACGTCAGATGGCTCAGACCAAGCGCAGGCGCCAGACCAAGCATCGCGGCAACGCCGCGGGCGTCGTGGAGTCGCGCGGCCGCACCGGGCGCAAGCCGACCAAGGCCGAGAAGGAAGGCCAAAAGCCGCGGGGGGAGCGTGGTGGTGGCGAGCGCATCCCCAAGCGCGACCGTCCGCCCACCTGGCTCGGCGCGTTCTACCGGGCGATGGCCGCGGCGGTGCTGATGCTGCTCGTCAGCCTGCTCCTGCTCAAGAAGTCCAACCAGGCGATCGCGCTGTTCCCGGTCGTGCTGATCTTCTACATCCCCATCAGCTACTACACCGACATGTGGCTCTACAACCGGCGTATGCGCAACAAAGCCAGACAGGGCGGTGGCAAGGCGCCCGCACGATGAGCGCGCGACGCCTGCACGCACAGCCGCCCCGCCGGCGCGGAGCAAGCTGGCGATGAGCCGGCTCGACGTCCGCTCCTTCACGGTCGGCCCGGTCCAGGAGAACGCCTACATCGTCCGTCTGGTCGGCGCCGCCCGCGCGGTGCTGATCGACCCGGGCGACGAGCCCGACCGGCTGTCGCGCGCGATCGACGATCTCGGCGTCCAGATCGAGGCGATTCTGATCACCCACTGCCACTTCGACCACATCGGCGCGGTCGCGCCGCTCGCCCGCGCCACCGGCGCTCCGGTGTACTGCCCCGCGCTCGAGCGGCCCGTGCTGGAGGACATCCGCCTCGGCACCCCGCCCGGGTTCGGACCGTTCGAGAGCCATGTCCCCGAGCACACGCTCGCCGGCGGCGAGTCCCTGAGCCTTGCGGACCTGGACATCGAGGTGCTGCTCACGCCCGGTCACAGCCCCGGCCATCTCACGTTCTCGCTGCCCGCGCACGTGGCGATGCTGTCCGGCGACGTGCTGTTTCAGGGCTCGATCGGGCGCACCGACCTGCCGTTCGCCGATCACCCGACGCTGGAGCGCACGCTCGCGACCCTGATCGCGACGCTCCCGCCCGAGACGACCGTGTATCCCGGTCACATGGGCATCACGACGCTCGGGCGCGAGCTCGCCACCAACCCGTTTCTCGTCGAGCTCCGCCCCAGCCGGCCCTCCCCGGTGGAGCAGGCCGCGCCGGCGAACGGCGCGGGCGCCAGTTGAGCAAGCCCGACCGCATCAAAGCCCCCCGCGGCACGTTCGACGTGCTCGGCGAGCAGTCCGCCGCGCGCGCGATCCTCGAGGACCGCGCGCGCACGATCCTCGAGGGCGCCGGCTACGAGCGCATCGAGACGCCCGCGTTTGAGGCGACCGAGCTGTTCGCGCGCGGCGTGGGCGAGTCCACCGACATCGTCCGCAAGGAGATGTACACGTTCGCGGACGCCTCCGGACGCTCGCTGACGCTGCGCCCGGAGGGCACCGCGCCCGTCTGCCGCGCCTACGTCGAGCACGGCATGCACAAGCAGCGCCAGCCCGTGCGGCTGTGGTACCTGTCGAGCTTCTTCCGCCACGAGCGCGCCCAGGCCGGGCGCTACCGCCAGTTCTCCCAGCTCGGCGCGGAGGCGCTCGGCGCCGAGGACCCGGCCGTGGACGCCGAGTCGATCTGCCTGCTCGCCGCGCTGCTCGACGAGCTGAGCGTCGCCTCGGTGCGCCTGCGTCTGTCGAGCCTCGGGAGCCTCGCCGCGCGCCAGGAGTACCGCGAGCGGCTGCAGGCGCACCTGCGCGCGCACTCAGAACACCTGTCCGCGGAGGTGCGCGAGCGCATCGAGCTGAACCCGCTGCGCGCGTTCGACTCCGAGCACCCCGGCACGCGCGCCGCGCTGCAGACCGCGCCGCGCCTGCTCGACTTCCTCAGCGCCGAGGATGCCGAGCACTTCGCCGAGGTCCGCGCCCGCCTGGACGCCGCGGGTGTCGCGTATGCGATCGACCCCACGCTCGTGCGCGGCCTGGACTACTACACGCGCACCGTTTTCGAGTTCACCTCCGATCGCCTCGGCGCGCAGTCGGGTGTCGGCGGCGGCGGACGCTATGACGGCCTGGTGGAGCAGCTCGGCGGTCCGCCGACGCCCGGCATCGGCTGGGCCGCCGGGATCGAGCGGATCCTGCTCGCGGGCGCCCCGCCGCACCCGGCGCCCGCGCCCGTGGACCTGTTCGTGGCGTATGAGCCCGCCCGCGACGACGGTCGGGAGCCCGCACGCCGTCACGCCCCGGCCGAGGCGTTCGCGCTGCTGAGCGAGGCTCGCACCGCCGGGCTGACGGCGCAGATGGAGCTCGCGGGGCGCTCGCTCAAGGGACAGCTCGGCTACGCCAACGCGCTCGACGCGCGCTACGTCGCGATCCTCGGCGCCGGTGAGACGGTGCTCAAAGACATGCTCGGCGCCTCCCAGGAGACCGTGGCGTCAGACGCGGTGGTGCACGCCGTCCTGCGTGGCCTGCGCTCGTTGTAAATCGTCCCGCGGTCGGCCGGGCTCACGGATCGGGCTCATTTGGACGGCGGAGCCGGCGCGGCGGCTCGCAGTCCGCCACCGGACCGGGCGGTCCATACGTGCTTGACGCGTCTCACCGCACCTTGCGAGCGCCCGATCGGACGGCGTCGGCGGTCCATCGCGGCGTGCGCCGTTCAACTCCAACGCGGTATGTGCCGAAACAGGATCTAGATCCATGACCCAGCTGTCCCGTCCCTACCAGATCGCGCTCGTGACGCTCGCGCTGCTCGTGCTCGTGTGGTTCGCCGCGCTGCGCGGCCGCACGCCCAGCTCCGGCGGCGGCTCGGGATCGAGCCCCGCCGCCTCCAGCGCGCCCGCCGCCCCCGCGGTCGCGGCCAAAGCGCCCGCCGCGCCGACACCCGTCTACCACGGCTCCGCCCCCGGGGTCGAAGGCCTGACCCGCGCGATCGACAAAGCCCATGGCGCCGTCGCCCAATCTCAGCGCGAAGCCCAGCGCGCGGAGACTTCAGAACCCTCTGCCTCGTCCTCGACCACCGCTTCGTCCTCGACCACCACCTCGTCCTCGACCACCGCCTCGACTCCCTCCGCCACGAGCCACGCCGCCGCCCGCACGGCCGCGCATCCGGTTGCTGCCCCCGTCCACGTCCACGGCTCGCCCTCGGCGGCCAAGCACGCCGCCGCAGCGCCGAGCATGCAGGCCCCCGTCGAACACGAGCTGCAACATGGCAAGACCGTGCTGATCCTGTTCTGGAATCGCCACGGCTCCGACGACGTCGCCGTCCACAACGCGCTCCCCGCGGTCCAGCGCGCGCTCGGCGGCAGGATCGCCGTCCACTACGCCTCCGCGGGCCAGGTCGGCGCGTTCGGCACGATCACCCACGCCGTCCAGGTCACCCAGACCCCGACCCTGCTGATCGTCAACCCGCACGGCCACACGACCGTGCTCACGGGCCTCAGCGACGCGTTCGCGATCCAGCAGGCCGTCTCCGAAGCGCATCACTCCTGAGACCTCCGAGCGAACCGGCGCGCCGCGTGATACCGCATTCGGCGCGGCGCCCGGTCTGACGCAGCCCACCGCGCGTATCGCACACCCGTGGGTCCGCGCCTCCGGCGCCTTCCCCCAAAGCCCGATAGGTCCTTACACTCGACCGGGTGACACTCGCCACGGGCCTGATTGCGCATCTCGAACGACCGCTCGCTCGCGGGCACGTTCCCGCGGGCGCGCACACCGGCGCCGCGGGCGGGGCGGCGTGCGGCGATCTGATCCGCGTCTCGCTCGCGCTGCACCCCGGCAGCCCCGACGGTCGCATCCTCGACGCCGGCTTTGACGCGAGCGGCTGCGGCGCCACGATCGCAGCCGGCAGCGTTGTGGTGGATCTGCTGCTACGCGGCACTCCACTGCTGGAGGCCGCCCTGATCGGCGCCGACACGATCGCGCAGGAGCTCGGCGGGCTGACCCCGGCCAAGCGCCACGCCGCCGAGCTCGCCGCCGACGCGCTGCATCGCGCGCTCGGCTTCGCCCTGCGCCAGGCCGACCTCGCCCCGGCGCCCGAGCGCACGCTCGTGGCGATGAGCGGCGGAGTCGACTCCGCCGTCGCCGCGCTGCTCGTCGCCGGCAGTGGAGAGGAGACGGCAGCGGTCACGCTCGAGCTGTGGTCGGACCCGGCGGGCGACGGCGAGGCGAGCTGCTGCTCCGCCCAGGCCGTCCGCTCCGCACGCTCGCTCGCGCACGAAATCGGCGTGCCCCACTTCTCGATCGACCTGCGCGCCGAGTTTCGCGCCGGCGTCGTGGACCCGTGGCTGAGCGACCACGCGACCGGTCTCACGCCCAACCCGTGCGTGCGCTGCAACGGCTCGGTGCGCCTCGATGCGATGCTCGATCTCGCCACCCGGCTCGGAGCTTGCACGCTCGCGACCGGTCACTATGCGCGCATCGACCGTGACGAGCTCGCGCTCGGCCCGCTGCTGCAGACGGCCGTCGATCCCGCCAAGGACCAGAGCTACGCGCTCAGCGGGCTCTCGCGGGACTCGCTGCGGCGTCTGCGCTTCCCTCTCGGCGAGCTGACCAAGCCCGAGGTTCGCGCGCTCGCGCAGCGCGCCGGCCTGCCGGTCGCGCGCCGGCGCGACTCCCAGGATCTGTGCTTTCTCGCCGGCACCCGCCGCACGGAGTTCCTGGCCCGCCACGGCCGGCTGGGCGCGCACCCCGGTCCGATCGTCGATCGCGACGGTCGCCTGCTGGGTGAGCACTCAGGCGTCCACACCGTCACCGTCGGCCAGCGCCGCGGGCTGGGCTCAGGGCCCGGCCTGCACCGTGCCGGCGAGCCGCTGTACGTGCTCGCGACCGACCCCGTGTCGAACACCGTCACGGTCGGCGCGCGCGATGAGCTGCTCACGCGCACCGTGCGCGTCCGCGACGCGACGCTCCACCGCGACGGCGAGCGCATCGACACGGTCAAGGTCCGCTACCGAGGCGCGCGCCTGGATTGCCGTCTCGCCGCTCCCGCCGCGGCCGGCGAGCACCGCGCGATCGAGGTCGAGTTGCTCCAGCCGGCCGAGCGCACCGCGCCCGGGCAGATCGCGTGCCTGTATGACGGCGAGCATCGGATCGTCGGCCACGGCACCATCGCCTGACGCCTCCCTTAACATCATTCGGCGATGACCTCGGATGAGATCCGCGAGCGGTTTCTCGGCTTCTTTGCTGAGCGCGATCACCTGCGCATTCCCTCCGCGTCGCTGGTGCCGCCCGCCGAGGACCGCACGGTCCTGCTCACGACCGCGGGCATGCAGCCGCTGAAGCCCTGCTTCCTCGGCCGCGCCGACCCGCCCGCGCCGATGCTGACGAGTTGCCAGAAGTGCTTTCGCACGCCCGACATCGACCATGTCGGCAGCACCCTGCGCCACCTCACGTTCTTCGAGATGCTCGGCAACTTCTCGATCGGCGCCTACTTCAAGCCCGAGGCGATCCAGTTCGCGTGGGACCTCTCCCGGGAAGTGTTCTCGTTTGACCCCGACGACATCTGGGTGACCGTCTTCTCCGGCGACGAGCAACTCGGGCTCGGCCCCGACGAGGAGGCGATCGAGCTGTGGCGCGCCGTCGGCGTGCCGCGCGAGCGGATCGTCGGCTGCCCGCGCTCGGAGAACTTCTGGGAAGCCGGCCCCGTCGGCCCCAGCGGGCCCTGCTCGGAGCTGTACATCGACCGCGGCCTCTCCTTCGGCGCCGCCGACGATCTCCCCGGCGGCGAGAACGAGCGGTTCCTGGAGTACTGGAACCTCGTGTTCATGCAGTACGACCAGAATCCCCACGACCGGCTGCAGGCGCTCCCGAGCAACAACATCGACACCGGCCTCGGCCTCAACCGCCTGGCCGCGATCCTGCAGGACCGCGACTCGGTGTTCGACACCGACCAGTTCCAGCCGCTGATCGACCTCGGCCAGGAGCTCGCCGCTCGCCGCTACGGCGAGGACCCCGCCGCCGACCGCGCGCTGCGCATCCTCTCAGACCACGCCCGCGGCATGTCGTTTCTGATCGCCGACGGCGTCGTCCCCTCCAACGAAGACCGCGGCTACGTCCTGCGCCGCCTCACCCGCCGCGCGATCCTGCAGGCGCGCCGCCTGCACATGGCGCCCGGGTTCCTGCTCCGCTACGCCGCCGTCGTGCGCGAGCTGATGGCCGGCGCCTACCCCGAACTGCTCGACCAGCGCGAGGCGATCGAGCGCTGGCTCGCATCCGAGGAGGACGCGTTCGGGCGCACGCTCGAGCAGGGCACCGGGCTGCTGGACGAGCTGATCACCCGCGCGCTGGACGCCGGCGAGCGAACGATCGCCGCGACCGACGCGTTCGCCCTGCACGACACGTACGGATTCCCCTTCGACCTGACCCGCGAGCTCGCGGGCGAGCGCGGCCTGGGCGTCGACGAGCAGGGGTTCGAGCGGCTGATGGACGCCCAGCGTGCCCGCAGCCGCGCCGGCATAAGCGGCCAGTTGAGCTTCGGGCGCAAACTCCCGGCGAAGCTCATATATGGAGACCGGCAGGGCGCTGCGCAGGGGGCAGGCGGGGCCGATCCGCGCGAGCTCGCCCGCGAGCTCGCGGAGTCCGCCGGCTTCTCCACTCGCTTCACCGGCTATGAGACCGAGCTTCAATCGACGACCGTCGGAGCGCTCGCGTCCCTTGCCGAGCGCGATTCGGACGGTCCCCCCGCTAACGGTGAAGGCGCGCGCGAGGAGAGCTCGAGGCCGATCGATGGTGGGGCGCGCGCCAACGGCTCGGCGACGAACGGCGCCGGCGCCGGCACGAGCCTGCTCGTCAAGCTCGCCGAGTCGCCGTTCTATCCGGCCGGCGGCGGTCAGGTCTCCGACACCGGCACGATCGAATGCGCCACGGGCGACTGTATCGGGCGCGTGACGAACGTCTATCGCCTCGGCGAGGACCAGGCGCTGGAGGTCTCCCTCGAGCAGGGCTCGCTCGCGCCCGACGAACCGGTGCTCGCGCGCGTGGACCACGCCGCGCGGCGCGCCACCGAGCGCAACCACACGGCCACCCACCTGCTGCACGCCGCCCTGCGCGAGCGCCTCGGCGCCCACGTCCGCCAGGCCGGCTCCTACGTGGGACCGGACAAGCTGCGCTTCGACTTCACCCACACCGGCGCGCTCACCGCGCAGGAGCTGCGCGACGTGCAGGAGGCCGTCAACGCCTGGATCGCCGCGGGCGACCCCGTGCGCGCCATTTCCACCACCCTCCAGGAGGCTCGGCGCCTCGGCGCGATGGCCCTCTTCGGAGAGAAGTACGGCGAGGTCGTGCGCATGATCCAGATCGGCGATGGCTCCTACTCGCGCGAGCTGTGCGGCGGCACCCACGTGCGCACCACCGCCGAGATCGGCGTGTTTCACATCCTCGGCGAGACCTCCTCCGCCGCCAACGTGCGCCGCATCGAGGCGCTCACCGGCGCTGGCGCCGGCGCGCTGCTGCGCGAGCACGACCGCCTGCTCGGCGAGATCGTGGCCGAGCTGCGCGCCCGGCCCGAGGATGCGCTCGAGAAGGTGAGGGCGCTCGAGCGTGAGATGAAGGAATGGAAGCGAGCTGGACGGCCAGGAGACGCCACGCATGGCAAACGCGACGTCGAGGATGTCATCGACCAGGCGTTTGAGATCGCGGGGGCGACGGTGATTACCCAGTCTGTATCGGCAATAGACGAGAAGGCGCTATTGGCGCTTCTCGACGGGATCAAGGCAAAGCTCGATGGAGCCGCAATTGTGCTGGGCTCCGCGAGTGGCGAACGCGCGCTGTTCGTAGCCAGCGTTCCCCCCGTGCTGGTCGAACGAGGCGTCAAGGCGGGTGCGATTGTCAAAGTCGCGGCTGAGGTTGCCGGTGGAGGTGGAGGGGGTCGAGACACGATGGCCCGTGCCGGTGGTCGTTACCCGGAGAAGGTCGATGAGGCGGTATCGGCGGCGCGCGCCGCGATCGTACAGGAGCTCGAATCGTGAGTCGCGTGCTCGCCCTCGACTACGGCAGCGCCCGCTGTGGCTGCGCGCTCAGCGACCCCACGGGCACGATCGTCACCCCGATCGCAGCCATTCCCCGTCCCGCCACCCGCAATGGGCTGCACGAAATCGAAGATCTGATCCGCGATCGCGAGGTCGAGCGGGTCGTCATCGGGCTGCCCGTGTCGCTACGCGGCGGCGACTCCGACCAGACCCGTGAGACCCGCGAGTTCGCGCGGCGCCTGTCCCTGCGCCTGGGGGAGGGCATCCCCGTCGAGCTCCACGACGAGCGCTACACCACCCACATCGCCCGCCACGACCAGGGCTCGCACCGCGCCGGCGAGGACTCGCGCGCCGCCGCCCACATGCTCGAGAGCTGGCTGCACGCCCGCCTGCGCCAGGGCGCGTAGGCGCGGGCGCGCACACCGGAGTCCGCCGGACGGAGACGAGCTGCGCTCCCGCGGACCCCGGTTGAGCTAGGTTCACGGACGACGTGTCCGACCGTTCACAGCCCTCTGTCCGCACCGACGAGGAACGCGAGCGCGATCGCGCCGAGCGCGAACGGCGGCGCGCCGCCTCGCAGCCGGTCTCCGAGGCGGTCGAGGCGCCGCTGCCGCCCCCCGCCGTAGCGCCCCCCGCCGTGCCGCCGACCGCGTCCGAAACGCAGGAGATCCCGCCACCCGCGATCCCCGCACAGACGGTCGCGCCTGCGCCGCCACAGGCGCAGCCGCCGCCACCGCTCCGGCGCGGCCGCTCGTGGCCGGTGCGGGTCCTGGCTGTACTGGCGCTCCTGCTCGTCGCGGGCGCGGTCTGGCTGGCGGTCGACCGGCTCACCACGCATACCACTGCACCCAAGCCGCTCGCCGCCCCGGTCGTCGTGCGGGTGCTGATCCCCGAGGGCGAAACCCGCCGGCAGATCGCGGCTCGCGCCCACGCCGCCGGTCTGACCGGCAGCTACCTGACGGCGTCCAAGCGCTCGTCCCTCTTGAACCCCGCCCACTACGGCGCGCCGGCGAGCACCCCCGACCTCGAAGGCTTCCTGTTCCCGGCCACCTACGACCTCTACCGCGGCGACCCGGCCGGCAGGCTCGTGCACGAACAGCTGCTCGCGTTCACCGAACGCTTCGGCGACGCGGAGATCCGCCGCGCGCGCGAACTGCACGTCACCCCCTATCAGCTGCTGATCGTCGCCTCGATGATCGAACGCGAGGCGCAGCTGCCGGGCGATCGCGCGAAGGTCGCGGCCGTCGTCTACAACCGCCTGCGCCTGAACATGGCGCTCGGGATCGACGCGACCCTTCGCTATGCGCTGAACGACTACACCAAGCCGCTCACCGCTGCTCAGCTCGCGCTCGACTCCCCCTACAACACGCGCCGGCGCCGCGGCCTGCCCCCGACCCCGATCAGCAACCCCGGCCTCGCCGCGATCGCCGCCGCCGCCCACCCGGCGCACGCCGGCTACCTGTACTACGTCGCCGCCGCCGACGGCTGCGGCGGGCTCGTGTTCTCCAACGGCGAAGCCCAGTTCGAACACGACGCGGCGGCCTACCGCGAAGCGCTCGCCTCGGGCGGCGGGCGCGTTCCCACCTGCCGGAAGCGATAGGGAGAACAAGGCCCTCCGATGCCAAGGCTGGGAGTCCTCGGCTGGCCCGTCGCGCACAGCCGCTCGCCGGCGATGCACAACGCCGCGCTGGCGGCGCTCGGCATGGACGACTGGCGCTATCAGCTGCTGCCGGTGCCACCCGAGCGCTTCGCCGAGACGGTCCGCGCGCTCCCGCGCGCCGGCTTCGCCGGGGCGAACGTCACGATCCCGCACAAGCACTCGGCGCTCGTCCTCGCCGACGACGCGAGTGAGGCCGCGCAGGCGATCGGCGCCGCGAACACGCTCAGCTTCGCGCCCGGCGGCGCGATCGCGGCCGCGAACACAGACGCTCCCGGCTTCCTCGCGGCGCTCGGCGTCTCACCGCGGGGCATGAGCGCGCTCGTGCTCGGCGCGGGCGGCTCCGCGCGCGCGGTCGTCTGGGCGCTGCGCGAGGCCGGCGCGCGCGAGGTGTCGGTCTACAACCGCACGCCCGCGCGCGCCGCCGCGCTCGCGCGCGATCTCGGCGTACGCCCGGCCGCCGCCCCCGAGGCCGCCGACCTGCTCGTCAACTGCACCTCCGTCGGCCTCGAGTCAGAGCCCGCGAGCCTAAAACAGTCGGCCACTGAGGATCAGGGGCTCAACCTCCTCGCGCTTACGTTCGATCAAGTCGGTGACTACTCGCATGTCGTCGATCTCGTCTACCGCTCCTCACCCACACCGCTGCTCGCCGCCGCGCGGTCTCATGGGGCCCGCACCGTCGCGGGGCTCGAGGTCCTGCTCGCCCAGGGCGCGCTCAGCTTCGAGCTGTGGACGGGCCGGCCGGCGCCGCTCGAGGTCATGCGCCGCGCACTGGACTAGTCCTGCCGGGACGCGCTCGCGATGAGCGACGCCCCCCAACCGGCCGGCCCCGACCTGCACGCCTCTATGACGGGAGGGGGGCCAGGCCCCCCTCCCGACCTCTCCCCGAACACGAACGCCCTCTTGCTATGAGTGACGCTACGCAACCGGCCGGCCCCGACCTGCACGCGATCTTCGGCATGGACGACGCCGGCGAGGCGGCGCAGGAGCCCGTCGTCGAGATCGAGCACACCATCGCGGCGGACGACGGCGAGGTCGAGCCGGAAGACTCACAGCCCGAGCGCGACGTCGAGGCCCAGGCCGACTTGGCCGCGCCGCAGCCCGGCGAATGGACCGGCATCACGCGACCGAGCCGCCGCGGCTCCTCCTCGCGCTTTCTGACCGACGTGATCGTCGACATGGGCCTCACCTCGCGCGGCCAGGTCGAGGAGGCGATCGAGAGCTCGCGCGGTCTCGGCACGACCCCCGAGCGCGTGCTGCTCGACGCCGGCGCGCTGACCCGCGACGGCCTCTCGCGCGCGCTGGCCGAGCGCTACGGCCTGGACCACCTCGACCTCGGCGCCTTCTCCGTAGACATGTCCGCCGCCAACCTCGTGACCACGAACTCCGCCAAGCGCTACCAGGCCGTGCCCGTCGCGTTCGCCGACAAGCGCACGCTGCTGGTGGCGATGGCCGACCCCGCGAACGTCCTCGCCGTCGACGACATCGCGATCATGACCGGCTACGAGGTGCGCGTCGCGGTCGCCCCGCCCGACGACATCGCCGGCCTGATCTCGCGCCTGGATCGCCTCGAGGACGTCGTCTCGGACTCCCACGAGCAGCTCGAGGAGGAGGGTGGCGCAGCGGAGGTCGTCGACCTGCACGAGACCGCCGACGACGCCCCGGTCATCAAGCTCGTCAACCAGATCGTCGCCCAGGCGGTCGAGCGCGGCGCCTCGGACGTGCACCTCGCCCCCGACGGCCGCGAGCTGCGCGTGCGCTTTCGCATCGACGGCGTCCTGCAGGACGTCACCACCGTTCCACGTCGCATGGCCGCGGGCGTGGTCTCGCGCGTGAAGATCATGGCCGAGCTGAACATCGCCGAGCGCCGCCTGCCTCAGGACGGCCGCGTCGGCCTCGCGGTCGAAGGTCGCCACGTCGACCTGCGCGTCGTGACGCTGCCGAGCGTCCACGGCGAGGCGGTCGTGCTGCGCGTGCTCGACAAGGACTCGGTCGTCGTCGAGCTCGACAAGCTCGGCATGGCCGCGCCCGAGCGCGAGCGCTTCGAGCGCGCCTTCCACGAGACCCACGGCGCCGTGCTCGTGACCGGCCCGACCGGCTCGGGCAAGTCCACGACGCTGTATGCGGCGTTGCAGCAGCTCAACACCGTCGAGAAGAACATCATCACGGTCGAGGATCCCGTCGAGTACGAAATCGCAGGCCTCACCCAGGTGCAGGTCTCGCCCAAGGTCGGCCTCACGTTCGCCGCCGGCCTGCGCTCGATGGTCCGCGCCGACCCCGACGTGATCATGGTCGGGGAGATCCGCGACCGCGAGACCGCCCAGATCGCGGTCGAGTCCGCGCTGACCGGACACCTGGTCCTCTCCACGCTGCACACCAACGACGCGCCCTCCGCGATCTCGCGCCTGGTCGAGATGGGCATCGAGCCGTTCCTCGTCGCCTCCGCGCTCGACTGCGTCGTCGCCCAGCGCCTGGCGCGCAAGCTCTGCTCGCACTGCAAGCGCCGCACGATCGTCGCAGCCCAGGTCCTGCGCGACAGCGGCTACAAGGCGCTCGTCGACCTCGAGGCGTATGAGCCCGTCGGCTGCCGGCGCTGCGGCGGCTCGGGCTACCGCGGCCGCGTCGGGCTGTACGAGGTGATGGACGTCTCGCCCGAGATCCAGAAGCTGGCGCTCGAACGCCGCCCCGCGGAGGAGATCCGCGACGTCGCCGTGCGCCAGGGCATGCGCCGCCTGCGCGACGACGGGCTCGACAAGGTCCGCCAGGGGCGCACTGCGATCGCGGAGATCGCGCGGGTCATCGGCAGCAGCTGAGGCGCGTGCGAACCCGGGCGAGAGCGCTCGCGCGATCGCGAGACTCGGCTTGGAGGCCGGCGTACGCCTGGCGGTGGGGTGCGGTCGTGCGCTCTGGCGGGGTCATATCTTCGTCCAATCCCCAATCCGCGAACCCCGGTCGCTAATGGCCGAGCCCGCAAATGTCGATGGACGGGGCATGGACATCGATTTCGCGGACCTGCTGCTGGAGGTCGTCTCCCGCCGCGCCTCGGACCTGCACCTGAGCGCCGGTACGCACCCGACCGTGCGCGTTCGCGGGCGCCTGACGCAGCTGGAGGACTATCCGGAGCTCTCGCCCTCGGACACGCGCGAGATCGTCTACTCGATCCTCAACGGCGACCAGCGCCAGCGCCTGGAGACCGACTGGCAGCTGGACTTCGCCTACTCGGTCCCCGGCCACGCGCGCTTCCGCGTCAACGCCTACTACCAGCGCGGCGCGATCGGCGCGGCCTTCCGCCTGATCCCGGCCGAGCTGACCTCGATCGACGAGCTCGGCCTGCCCGTCGCGGTGCACGAGTTCACGCGCCGCCCGCGCGGCTTCGTGCTCGTGACCGGCCCGACCGGCTCGGGCAAGTCCACGTCGCTGGCGGCGATGATCGATGAGATCAACCGCACCCGCGAGGAGCACATCATGACGATCGAGGACCCGATCGAGTTCCTGCACGCGCACAAGAAGTGCCTCGTCAACCAGCGCGAGCTGGGCTCCGACGCGCACAGCTTCGCCGACTCGCTGAAGGCGGCCCTGCGCCAGGACCCCGACGTGATCCTCGTCGGGGAGATGCGCGACCTGGAGACGATCTCCACCGCCCTGACCGCGGCGGAGACGGGACATCTCGTGTTCGCGACGCTGCACACCCAGGACACCGCCCAGACGATCGACCGCGTGATCGACGTGTTCCCCGCCCACCAGCAGGGCCAGGTGCGGGTGCAGCTGTCGGTCGCGCTGCAGGGCATCATGACCCAGCAGCTGCTGCCGACCGCCGACGGCGCGGGACGCGTCGTCGCGACCGAGGTGCTCGTCCCCAACCCGGCCGTGCGCAACCTCATCCGTGAGGGCAAGACCCACCAGATCTACTCCGTCCTGCAGACCAGCTCGGCGTCGGGCATGCAGACGATGGACGCCTCGCTGGCCACGCTCGTGCGCGCAGGCAAGATCACCCAGAAGCTCGCCGAGGCCCGCTCCACGACGTCCGAGGAGCTGCGGCGCCTGCTCGGCGCGGGATCGTTGGCGGCGGCGTAGCAGGGGGGAAGGGTGAGCACTTACGTCTTCAAGGCCATGGATCTCGCCGGGGTCAAAGCCCAGGGCGAAGTCGAGGCCGACTCCAAGCAGGCGGTCTCCGACCAGCTGCGCGCGCGCGGGCTGATCGTCCTCGACGTCGCCGACAAGCGCGGCTCGCGCGAGATCGAGCTCGAGTTCCTGAAGAGCGTCAAGGCCTCCGAGCTGGCCATCTTCTCGCGCCAGCTCGCGACGATGATCACCTCGGGCATGAGCATCCTGCGCGCCCTGTACGTGCTCGAGGAGCAGACCGAGAGCAAGTTCCTGAAGGAAACGATCGTGGCCGTGCGCAAGGACGTCGAGGCGGGCCTGTCGCTGAGCGACGCGATGGCGCGCCACCCGAAGGTCTTCAACCCCCTGTTCGTCGCGATGACCCAGGCGGGGGAGGCCGGGGGCGTGCTCGAGAGCGCGCTCCAGCGCGTCGCCAATCAGCTGGAGAAGGACGCCTCGCTGCGCCGCCAGATCCGCTCGGCGATGGTCTACCCGACGCTCGTGATCGTCTTCGCCGTCGGCGTGATGATGGCGCTCGTCGCCTTCCTCGTGCCCGTGTTTGAGGGCGTCTTCAAGCAGTTCGGCGGCCAGCTCCCCGCGATCACGCAGGTCTCCGTCATGATGTCCCACGCCGTCACCGGCTACTGGTGGCTGATATTCGGCGGGACCGCGGCCGTCGTCGTCGCGTTCCTGAAGTGGAAGAAGTCCTCGTGGGGGCGCCCGCAGTGGGACCGCTTCCGCTTGCGCGTGCCGATGAAGATCGGCGCGATCGTCCAGCAGGTCGCGGTCGCGCGCTGGTCGCGCACGCTCGCTTCGCTGACGAGCGCCGGCGTGCCCCTGCTGCAGGCCCTGGAGATCACCGGGCGCACGGGCGGCAACGTCGTCGTGGAAGAGGCGATGGAGGGCGTGATCGCCTCCGTCAAGCGCGGCGGCACGATCGCCGCCCCGCTCGCCCAGGAGCCGATCTTCCCCACGATGGTCACGCACATGGTCGGCGTCGGCGAGGAGACCGGCGCCCTGGACTCGATGCTCGACAAGATCGCCGAGTTCTACGAGGACCAGGTCGAGGCGTCCGTCAAAGCCCTCACCTCGATCATGGAGCCCGTCATGATCATCGTCATCGGCGGCATCGTCGGCTTCATCGTGGTCTCGATGTACCTGCCGCTGTTCACGGTCTACAACCAGATCAAATAGGCGTCGATCACAGCGCGCCCGGCGGAGCGAGCCACTCGCTCTCGAACATGAGGGTCGTATGCTCGGCGAGCAGATCGTAGTCGCCGTCGTAGTGCAGCACGCCCGCTTCGGCCCTGTGCGCGCACGCGGCGACCATTACGTCGATCGGCGCGAGGCGGTGGTGACCGATCTCCGCGAGCTCCCGCTGTGCCTGCAACGCCATGCGCTCGACCTCGATGTCGATCGTGACGCGGGGCAGTTTGTCGAAGCGGGCCATCAACGCTTTGCGATCCGCCGCCGAACGGGCTGAGTATCCGGCCTCCAGCAGGAACGGCAGGCAGGTGCCAAGCTTTCGCTGTTCGAACCAGTGCGCGACTGTCTCGGCCCGCTCGTCATCCAGAACGCCCTCGACGATGCGCGCCCACGCTGAGTTGTCGAGCAGCAGCACGCTACTCGTCGTAGTTGGCGATCAGCCCGAGGTGCTTGACCTCGTCCGCCGCGGCGATGTCCATCTGGAATGGGAATGATCGATTGCGGACCATGTCGGCCAGCTCCTTCGCAGCAGCCTGGGCCTCGGCGTCGGCCGCTGGCAGCCGGCGCGCCTTCGCGCGGGCGCCCAGGATCACCAGCTCGGCGTAGTCGATTCGCTCGCCGTTCAGCTTGGCGCGCAGCTCATCGAGCGCCTCCCGCACGGGTGGGGTCTCCGTGATCGTATGACGCGGGCGAGTCGTCGGCATCCGGTAAGTGTAGCACGGTGCAGCACCCACGGGAGCTTGCTGAACCGTTATTCTGAGCTTTGTATGACCGATGTGCGCTGACCGCGTGACGAGCCACCGACGCTCATCGAGCCGCCTCTGCCTCACTGCAAAATGTGAAGCCGTCCCTCGCGTACCGACAGCAACACCCGGCCGTCGAGCAGCTCCAGCAGCTCTCTGCCGACGAGCTCGCGGCGCCAGCCGCGCAGGGTACGCACGCCGGCCTCGGCGCCGTCGGCGCGCCGGGCGATGACGATCGCCTGCAGGTCGGCCTTCGCGGCGAGCAGCTCGTATGCGAGTCCCGCCTCGCGCGCCCGGGCGCGCACGAGCGCCTCGGCGAGCGCGATCAGGGGCGCGTCGTCGGGAGCCGGCGTGGGTGGGCGGGCGTCCTGCGTCTGGGCCTGCGGCGGCAGTTCGCTCCCGCGCCTGACCGCGTCGAGCAGGCTCGCGCCCCGCCGGCGCAGGCTGCCCTGGTTGACGCCACGGATCTGCTCGAGCTTGGCGGAGGAGGTGGGCTTGCGCTTGGCGATCTCCACGAGCGCGGCGTCGGTGAGGACGCTCTGCACCGGGCGGTTCTGAGTGGCCGCGAGATCCTCGCGCCAGCGCACCAGCTCGCGCGCGATCGTCTGCGCGGGAGGGCTCAGCCCGCGTATGCGCGGCAGCCGCGCGAAGATCGTCTCGGGGTCGCGTGCGTCGCTCGAGTCCTGCAGGGGCTCGCACTCCTCGCGCGCCCAATCCAGGCGCCCGATCTCGGCCAGCCGGCGTTCCAGGGCGCCCGCGAGCTCGAGCAGGTGCAGGACGTCCTCGCGCGCGTAGGCGAGTTGCTCGGGGGAGAGCGGGCGCGCGTCCCAGCGCGTGAAGCTCGCGCTCTTGCTGACCTTGACGCCGAGCAGCTCCGCGAGCAGCGTGTCGTATGAGGCCTGCGCCGCCATCCCGGCGAAGCCGGCGGCGACCTGGGTGTCGAACACGTTCGTCAGCTCGGTGCCGAGCCGCCGGCGCACGAGCGCTACGTCCTGGCGCCCGGCGTGGACGACCACCTGGACGTGTGGGTCCGCGAGCACGTCGGCCAGCGGCGTGGCGTCGAGGTCCCCGACGAGCGGGTCGACGAGCTCGATCCGTTCGCCCGCGGCCCCGTCGGGGACCGCGAGCTGGATCAGGCACAGCAGCGTCCGGTAGCGGCCCTCGCCCATGAACTCGGTGTCGAGCGCGATCTGCCCACTCGCACGTGCGGCGCGCGCGATCTCCGCCAGGTTGGGCGTGCTCCCAGCGTCGGCTTCGGTCCGGTTCACGGCTTTGCTCCGGGGAGCAGCCAAAGGACCCCGCCCCGGCTCAACCCGGCCCGTCGCGACACGTCTGTTCCGTGCGCTCGAATCCACCTGGCGGGTTCCGAGCAGGCGGCGTTGAGCGGGGAGATGCGTTTGCCGCAGAACGAGTTCAGGAACGCGTACCTGACTTCGCCCTTCGCGATCCGCTGTCGCAGCTCGGCGACGTTCGTGAACACGCGCGCGCCGTACGTCGTCAAGACCAGCACGGGCCGCGCGTCCTGGACGATCAGCGAGCCGATCTGCGTGGCGGACTCCGCCGCGAGCTCGTAGCGGGCGCCGCCCTGATGCGCGCGCAGGTAGGAGCTCAGATGGCTTTGCTCTTCGCTTGGCAGGGCGCCCACATACCCCGCGTCGGTCACGGCGTTGTTGATTGCCGTGACGTCCGCGCTCAACGGCAGCGCGCCGACCGCCACGAGCGCCAGTGCGATCGTCGCGCCCGCCAGCCAGCGTGCACGCAGGCCGTCGGCGCGCGGCCCGACGCGGGCGAGCGCCGCGAACGCGATCGCGCCGAACGCGCCCGCGAGCACGACCCACCACACGCCCGTGCGCCCGTACAGCAGCCGCTCGACGTAATACACCGTCGCGCCGAGCGCGACCGCCAGCGCGACCAGGCGCGCTCGGCTGTCCGGCGTTTCCCGATCGGTGGCGCAGGCCCACGCCGCGCCGATGCCGAGCAGCGCCGCGACCGCGGGGACGAGGCTCTCGACGTAGCGCGGGTGCAGCCGGGACATGTGGCTGAACAGAGCGATCCCCGTCAGCATCCACAGCGACAGCCCGGCCGCCGTGGCGCGCCTCATTCGCCGTCCCGTCGCCGCCTCGCGAGCCAACGCGGCCTCCTTCTCTGAGGACTCCTGCCCGTCGCGCTGCGGGGCGGCTCGCCGGTCCGCCAGCAGGGTGAAGATCAGCGCGGGCGCGCCCAGCAGCAGCGCGACGAGCAGCTCCAGTCCGAGCCGCTCGCCCGACAGCGGTCCGACGCGCGCCAGCAGCCGCGTGGGGGAGGGGGGCACGATCGGAATGTGGTCGCGCTCGGACTGCGTCGCTTCGGGGTAGCGATGGCCGGGTTCGTAGATGGTGAACTGCGGTTCGGGCGATTTCCCGCCCAGCCGGTCGGTGCCGTTGAACACGAACGCGGCGTTCCACGCGCTCCCGTTCGTCGAGCCGATCGCATATGGCCGCTCGTGGGCAGGCACGAGCAGCGTCGCCGTCAGCCACGCCAGCGCGACCGCCACGTACACCGCCCCGGCGGCCGCCAGCTGCAGCAGCCGTCGACTCCGGGATCCCGGCAGCCCCAGATACGCGAGCAGCGCGAGCCCCGGCACGGCGACGAGCGACTCCAGCAGCTTCACGTCGAACGCGACCCCGAGCGCCGCCGCGCCCGCCAGCAGCCAGGCGTAGCGTCCCGTCTCGCACGCGCGCACGATCAGCCACAGCGCGAGCACGATCAGCGCCATCATCACCCCGTCCATCGTGTCGCTGCGCGAGGTGATCACCTCCACCGGCAGCACCGCCAGCGCCACGGCCGCGGCGAGCCCCGCGGCCGTGCTCCACATCCGTCTGACGGCCGCGAACAGCAGCGGCACCGCGGCGATCCCGGCGAGCGCCTCCGGCAGCTTCAGCGTCGTCGAGGAGAACCCGAGCAGCTTCACGCTCGCCACCTGCAGCCACAGGTCCACGGGCGGCTTGTCGATCGACACGCTCCCGCCCGGCTCGAACGCGCCAAGGAAGAAGTTGTGCCACGACAGCCCCATGCTCCTGACCGCCGCGTCGTAGTAGGGATCGGGCGAGACCTTGCCGATGTGCACGAGTCGCAGCACGGCCGCCCCGAGCGTGATCAGGGCGATCGCCGCCCACGCCCATGCAGGCCCCCGATGTTGCGCTCGCCGTCTCATGGATCGACGGACACGCTAGTCTCATCGCCTGCGTGGCGAGCGATGACGGCAAACAGGACGGCGATCGGACCGAGGCGTCTCACGGGCCGCGGGAGTGTATGCCCTGCCGCGGCACGGGTCGCGTGATCTCGAATCTCGGGGGCTCCGAGAGCAAGCTCCCGTGCCCGTGGTGTGAGGGCCGCGGCGTGCGCCAGGCGCACGTCGACGCCCAGGCGAGATGGCTCGAGGGCGCCAAGGCGGGCGCGCGATCCCGCTAAACCATGCGTCCAGAACGCATTCACCGCTAAAGCTCGCCCGCGGGGGGACCGATGCAGGCGCTGACAATAGCCAGTGCCGAGGCGTCAAGGCAGAGTGCCCTCAAGAAGGGCGTGTTGCAAAGCCGGCGGCTCTCGCAAGGGGGACGCATCGCTGTATTTGAGGCGGTGGGCCAAGGGCTGGCGCCCTGACGACATAAGGAGTAACACATGTTGTATCGACTGCGCCAGCGCTCAAAGGATGAGGGTGGTTTTACCCTTATCGAGCTTCTGGTGGTTATCCTGATCATCGGCATTCTCGCCGCGATCGCCATTCCGTCGTTCTTGAACCAGAAGAGCAAGGCCAACGACGCCTCGGCGAAGGAGCTTGCTCGTACCGCCCAGACCACGGCGGAGACGATAGCTACCGATAACAACGGCAGCTACGCGACCATCGGAGAACCCAAAGCAGGCCCGGCAGTGCTCCATGGAGTTGAGAGCACGATCCCGACCGCCGAAGTCAACGGTGGTGCCTACATCAGCGAAGCAGAAGGCACTGCCACCACCTACAAGGTGATCGCAAAAGCTGGAGCGGCCAGCGGCAACAAGTTCTGGATCGAACGTAACGCAGCGGGTGAAATCAAACGCGGTTGCGAAACTGAAAAGAAAGGCGGCTGTCAAGCGGGCGGGGTCTGGTAGCACCAGTTCTCTACGACACGCCGTTCTAGGAGCACCGCAGCATCTGGGAGGCGGCCCACGGGCCGCCTCCCTTTTGCATGGAGACCGAATTGGCAGTATCAGGCACTGTGGCTGTAAAGGAAACGCGCTGTCGTGCCGATGCGGCCTTGATGTCGTATCGACAACAACGCACGACAGACGAGCAGGGTTTCACGCTCATCGAGCTCCTGGTCGTGATCCTGATCATCGGCATCCTGGCCGCGATCGCGATTCCTGCGTTCCTGAATCAGAAGAGCAAGGCCACCGACGCCGCGGCGAAGGAGCTCGCACGCACGGCTCAGACGACGGCGGAGTCGATCGCGGTCGACAACGGCGGTAGTTACGCGAGCATCAAAGAACCGAAACAGCTGCAGGAAGCCGAGCCGACGATTCCGATCGCCGAAGGCAACAACGCCTGGATCAGCGCCGCGAAAGGCGCGGCGAAAGAATTTGAAGTCACCGCGACCGCCGTGACCACCAAAGACACGTTCACGATCAAGAACGTGGAAGGAGTCGTGACCCGCACGTGCGTTACGGTGGGCACGGCGGGCGGCTGTCCGGCCTCCAAAGAATGGTAGGCAACGTCGTTCGGGAGCGGCGCTCAAGTGCCGCCCGGCGACCGCCGATCACTTGCCCATGGAGGCCATCACCTTCGCAGGAGTCCTGGGCGCGATCGTCGGCTCGTTCCTGAACGTGGTCGCCTACCGCCTGCCCCGCCACGAGTCGCTAGTCAAGCCCGCCTCGCGCTGCCCCAACTGCGGCACGCCGGTCAAGCCCTACGACAACGTCCCGATCCTCTCCTGGCTGCTGCTCAAAGGCCGCTGCCGCACCTGCTCGGAGCCGATCTCCCCGCGCTACCCGCTCGTCGAGGCGCTGACAGCCGCGCTCTGCGTCGGCGCGGTGCTGGCCTACGACACGGCCGCTGGGATCGCGTTGAGTGTCGCGCTGATCCTGATCGTGATTCCCGCGGCCCTGATCGACTTCGAGCACCGCATCATCCCCAACCGCCTGACGCTGTTGGGCGCGGTTCTCGCGCTCGTGATCGGCACCGCGCTCGATCCCTCCGGCGAGCCCGAACGCCTGATCGCAGGGGCCGCCGCCGGCGGCTTCCTGCTGCTCGCCGCGCTCGCGTATCCCGGCGGCATGGGCATGGGCGACGTCAAGCTCGCGGGCGTGATGGGCCTGTTTCTCGGCAGGGCCGTCGCGCCGGCGATCCTGATCGCGCTGCTCGCCGGCGTGCTCTACGGCGCGCTCGTGATGGCTCGCAAGGGGGCCAAGGCCGGACGCAAGACGGCGGTTCCCTTCGGCCCGTTCCTCGCGCTGGGGGCGATCGTCGCGGTCTACGCCGGGCAACCGCTGATCGACCTGTACACCAATCACTTTCTCCACTAAAGCGCAGTCGCCTCTGCGCCGATAGACCCGTATCGCCGGCGCCCTCCCGCCGGCCGCGGACACAAACATGCCCTCCCTACCGAATCCCACTCTCAAACTGAGCTTCGGACGCCGCTCCGGTGCGGACGTCGTCGGCCTGGACATCCAGCCCGGCCACGTCGCCGCCGTGCAGGCGCGCATCAACGGCTCGGTCGTGGCCGAGCGCGCGGCGGCCCTGGCGCTGCCGGCCGACACCGTGCGCGAGGGCGAGGTGCTCGACGAGGGCGTGCTCGGCGAGACGCTGCGCGAGCTGTTCCGCGACAGCCGGCTGAGCAAGCGCGTGCGCGTCGGCGTCGCCAACCAGCGCACGGTGCTGCGCACGCTCGAGCTGCCGCCGATCACCGACCGCAAGGAGCTCGACGCGGCGGTGCGCTTCCAGGCGCAGGAGCAGGTGCCGATGCCGCTCGCGGGCGCCGTTCTGGACTTCCACGCGCTCGGCGTCCACGACACGCCCTCAGGGCCCCGCCAGCAGGTCGTGCTCGTCGCCGCCCAGCGCAACATGGTCGCGCGCCTGCTCGCCGCCGTCCGCGGCGCGGGGCTGCGCCCGGAGGGCGTCGACCTGTCGGCGTTCGCGCTGATCCGCTCGCTCTACCGTCCCGACCCCGAGCACGACGGCCGCGTGCTGTACCTGAACGTCGATGGGCTGACGAACATGGCAATCGCCGAGGGGGCGGCCTGCCGCTTCACGCGCGTCGCCGGCGGGGGCCTGGAGGCGATGGCGAGCGAGCTGGCCGAGCGGCGCAACGCTCCGGTCACCGACGCGCGCGCCGCGCTGGCCGCCGCCGACCTGACCGCCCCCGTCGCGCCCCCGGGCGCGCCCGCCGAGCCCGAGCTGGAGATCCCCGAGGCGGGCGCCGGGGAGGAGTCGTTGTCCGCGGTGGCCGAGGAGGAGGCGTCCGCGGCGGTCTACTCGGAATCCCCGGAGGACGCGCTCACCGCCTCCGAGTCGTTCGCGGCCCTCGCCGAGCAGACGCCGTCGTCCGGCGAGCAGGAGCGGGACGCGGACGTGCGCGCGGTGCTCGAGAACGGCATCCGCGAGATCGCCGGCGAGGTGCGCAACTCCCTGGACTTCCACCGCTCCCAGGAGGGCGGGGGCGAGGTGACGTTGGTCGTGCTCAGCGGCGCCGCGCTCGACGTTCCCGGCTTCGCCGACTCGCTGCAGGCGGAGCTCGGCGTCCCGGTCACCCGCGAGACCGTCTCCATGACCGACGGCGCCCTCGGCGGCGCCGACGGCCACCGCGTCTCACCGCAGCGCCTGGCGGTCGCCACGGGCCTCGCGATCCAGGAGGCTCCGCGATGAGGGCCGTCAACCTGATCCCCGCCGACGAGCGCCCCGGCGCGAGCGTCGGCGCCGGGCGCTCCGGGGGAGCCGTCTACGCCGTGCTCGGCCTGCTCGGCGGGCTGGCGGTCATGGCGCTGCTCTACGGCCGCGCCGACCATCAGATCTCCAGCCGCCGCGCGGAAGTCGCCGTGCTGACCGCCCGCGCCCAGCAGGCGCAGGCGCGCGCCACGGCGCTCGCCCCCTACACCAGCTTCGTGCAGATGCGCGAACAGCGCGAACAGGCCGTCGCCGCGCTCGTGAACTCGCGCTTTGACTGGGCGCAGACCTTCCGCGAGCTCGGGCGCGTGCTGCCGCCGGGCAAGGTCTCGCTCACCTCGGTGGACGGAACCGTCGGCTCGAGCACGGGCCCAGGCGCGACGTCCGGCGCCGCCGTGGGCTCCAGCGCCACCGCTAGCTCCGGTGCAGGCGCATCGTCGTCGTCCGCGGCCAGCGCGTCGTCGGTGAAGTCCGCCACCCCGCCCGGCAGCGTCCCCACGTTCACGCTCGCGGGCTGCGCGACCAGCCAGGCCGAGGTCGCGCTGATGCTCGAGCATCTGCGCCTGATCGTCGGCGTCAAGGAAGTCACGCTGCAGAGCTCGACCCAGTCCAGCTCGTCCAGCGGCGGTGGCGGTGGCGGCGGCGGCGGCTGTGCGAGCGGCAATCCCGCGTTCAACGCGCAGGTCGTGTTCGACGCGCTACCCACCGTCCCCGCGCCCAGCTCCGCGGGCTCGACCGCGACCGTAGCAGCCTCGGCCGGCGGCTCGGCGAGCGCGCCGTCCACGGGAGCGGTCCGATGACCGGCCGCGATCGGATCGTCGTGATGGTCGTGGCCACGCTCGGCGTGCTCGCCGCCGTGTGGTTCCTCGCGGTCGCGCCCAAGCGCGAACAGGCCGCCAAGCTCGCCACGGAAGTGAGCGCCGCGCAGTCCCAGCTCGCGAGCGCCGAAAGCCAGCTGTCCGGCGCGAGCGCCGCGCGGGCGCGGTACGAGACCGCCTACGCGTCGATCGTGAGCCTCGGCAAAGCCGTCCCCGCCAGCCAGGAAGTGCCCTCGCTGATCTACCAGCTCGCGCAGGCGACGAACGAGAAGAACGTCGAATTCGCGTCGATCACGGCCACCGTCCCCGGCGCCCCGGGGTCGAGCTCGGCGGCGAGCAGCACGGCGGCGAGCGGCACGGCGGCGAGCGCCTCGGCCGCGGCCGGCGCGGGCTTCACGCAGATGCCGTTCACGTTCGTGTTCAACGGCGGCTTCGATGGCCTCTACAACCTCTTCCAGCAACTCGACGCCTTCGCGCTGCGCACGAGCAAGGGCGTGCGGGTCAGCGGGCGGCTGCTGACGATCCAGAGCGTCAAGCTCGCCCCCGCCACCAGCTCCGGCTCTGGCGCGGGCGGCTCCGCCCAGGGCGCCGGCTCCAAGCAGGGCTCCGAACAGCTCTCGGGCACGATCGCTGCGACCGCCTACGTGCTCCCCGCCGGGCAGACCCTCACCGGCGGCGCGAGCGCCGCCGGTCCCGCCGGCACGGCTACGCAGACCGCCTCCACGGGCGCCTCGAGCTCTCCCAATCCCACGGCCGTGGCACGGGTGACCCCATGAGCGAGTTCCTCGCCTCACTGAAGTCGGACCTGCTCGACAGGCGCTTTCTGCCCGTGCTCGCGCTGCTCGGCGTCGCGCTGCTCGCGGCGCTGGCCTACGCCGTCCTCGGCGGCGGCTCCTCGAGCTCGACCCCGACGCCGGCGACGCCGGTCACGAGCGCTTCCTCCGGCGCGAGGGGAGCGACCGGCGTCGTAGCCATCAGCCAGGCGTCCGCCGCCAACAAGGCGGTGTCCGAGACGACCAGCGGCGCCCACCGGCAGGCGGGCGCGCCGCGCGACCCGTTCAAGCCGCTGCCGTCGACCAAGGCCAAGTCCGCTGCGACCGCGTCGTCCTCGACGAAGTCCTCCTCCACCACCTCCTCCTCGAGCACCTCGGGGTCTGGGAAATCCACGTCAAGCTCCGGCGGCACGACTCCCGCCACGCCCCTCAAACCGATCGCGCCGGCGAGACGGGTCTTCATCCACTTCCACACGACCGCGCAGTTCGGCGTCGTGCCGGCGCCGGTCGCGGGGACGCCGCCGCAGCCCGTGCAGCTGCGGACATACAAGGACATGGCCCTCGACGAACCGCTGCCCGGCAAGGACAATCCGCAGCTCGTGTACCTCGGCGTCGTGCTGAGGACGGGCAAGGACGCGGCGTTCGCGCTGACGGGCGCGGCGATCCTGCACGGGAGCGCCACGTGCAAGCCGAGCCCGACGCAGTGCCAGGCGATCGTGCTGGGGATCGGGCAGACCGAGACGCTCGAAGTCGTCGATGCGACCGGCCAGTCCGTCATGTACGAGCTGAAGCTCGTGAGCATCGACAGGAGCGTGAGCCTGAGCTCCGCGTCCAGCGCGAGCGCGCACGCCCGCGCCTCCGCGAAGACCGGGCGCGCGCTCCTGCGCCGCGCGGGTCTCTCGCTGCTGCCCGGGTGGGGCTACGCGATCGAGAGGGGCTTCGTGCGCAGCGGCAAATAAGCTGCTGGGAATGAGCCTGCGCCTGATCACCGCCGGGGAGTCGCACGGCCCCGGATTGACGTGCATCGTCGAGGGTCTGCCCGCGGGCCTGCGCCTGGACCGCGAGCAGCTCAGCGCCGATCTCGCCCGTCGCCAGCTCGGGCACGGCCGCGGCGGGCGCATGAAGATCGAGCGCGACCGCGCCGTCCTCACCGCCGGCGTGCGTCACGGCGTCACGCTCGGCGGTCCCGTGGCGCTGGCGGTCGCCAACCGCGACTACGCCAACTGGGAGGAGCGCATGAACCCCTGGCCGGTCTCGGGGCCCGTCGAGGAGGTCCACCTGCCGCGCCCCGGCCACGCCGATCTCGTGGGCGCGCAGAAGTACGGTCACACCGATATTCGCAACATCCTCGAGCGGGCCTCCGCGCGCGAGACCGCCGCGCGCGTCGCCGGCGGCGCGCTGTGCAAGGCGTATCTCGCGGCGCTCGGCGTGCAGGTGCGCTCGCACGTCGTGCAGATCGCCTCCGTCCACGCCCCCGCGCCGACCGCGCAGCTGCGACTGGAGGACTTCGCCGAGGTCGACGCCTCGCCCGTGCGCTGCCTGGATGTCGAGGCGAGCAGCGCGATGGTCGCCGAGATCGACCGGCTGCGCAAGGCCAACGAGTCGCTCGGCGGCGTGTTCGAGGTGCAGGCGTTCGGCCTGCACCCCGGCCTCGGCTCGCACGTCTCCTGGGAGCGGCGCCTGGACGGCCGCCTGGCGATGGCGATCTGCTCGATCCAGGCGCTCAAGGGCGTCTCGATCGGCGACGGCTTTCACGTCGCCGGGCTGCCCGGATCGCAGGCGCATGACGAGATCTTCTACGACGACGCGCGCGGAGGCTATTACCGCGAGACCAACCGCGCCGGCGGCCTGGAGGGCGGCATGACCAACGGCCAGCCGCTGATCGTCCGCGGCGCGATGAAGCCGCTGCCGACGCTCACCAAGCCGCTGCGCTCGGTCGACACCGCCACGCACACCCCCGCCGAGGCGCTGCGCGAGCGCACCGACTCCTGCACCGTGCCCGCCGCCGGCGTCGTCGGCGAGGCGATGGTCGCGCTCGTGCTCGCCGACGCCTACTCACGGAAGTTCGGCGGCGATCACATCGACGACGTCGTGGGAGCGGTGCGCGCCTACAGCGAAAGGATCGGGTGGCGGGGATAGACAGGGCGCTCGTCTTCATCGGCTTCATGGGAGCCGGAAAGTCGACCGCGGCGGCGGAGGTGGCGAAAGCGCTCGGCGTGGACGCGCTCGACACCGACCGACTGCTGGAGCAGCGTCTCGGACGCTCGATCGCCGAGGAGTTCGAGCGGGCCGGCGAGGGGGCGTTCCGGGAGGTCGAGGAGCAGCTGGTGTGCGAGGTGCTCGCCGATGCCGGACCGGGCTCGGTGCTCGCGCTAGGGGGCGGCAGCGTGCTCTCCGCGCGCGTGCGCGAGGCGCTGCGGGCGCATCTGACCGTCCTGCTGGAGGTTGACGCGGATGTGGCCTGGGATCGCACGAGGATCGCCGGCGCACACGAGGGCGCCGAGCGGCCCCTGGCCCGGACCTGGGATGACTTCGCGGCGCTCCATGCCGAGCGCCGGAATCTCTACGGGCAACTGGCCGACGCCGTCCTTCCCGCCGGACATCGACCGCTGCGCGATCCCGGCGAGCCCATCTTGGCGGTGCGGGCGCTGCCCGGGCTGCGTGCCCTGGCCGCCGCTCCGCGAGGCACGCGCCTGCTGTGGGCCACGGCGCAGTCCGGCGAGTACCCGGTGCTGATCGGCTCGGGGCTGCTCGCCCGCGGCGGCTGGTCTGACGCGGTGTGGCCGCTCGACCGCTCGCTGTCACGCGGCTGGTGCGTGAGCGACGAGACCGTCGCCGCCCTGCACGCTCCGCCGCCGGATGCGATCGAGGCGCTCGTGACCATCCCGCCGGGGGAGCGGCACAAGACCCTTGCCAGCGCCGAGCGAGTCTGGACCGAGCTGGCGCAGTGCGGCATGACCCGCGCCGACCACCTCGTCGCGCTCGGCGGCGGCGTCGTCGGCGACCTCGCCGGGTTCTGCGCCGCCACCTACCAGCGCGGCGTGCCCGTCGTGCACGTCCCCACGACGCTCGTCGCCCAGGTCGACTCCGCCTACGGCGGCAAGACCGGCGTCGATCTGCCTGACGCCAAGAACTACGTCGGCGCCTACCACCAGCCGGCGGGTGTGCTCGTCGATCCCGACACGCTCGCCACGCTGGCGCCCGCCGAGCTCGCCGCGGGTTGGGTGGAGGCGCTGAAGACCGCGCTGATCGCGGGCGGCGCATTGTGGGAGCGCGTCTCGCGGACGACCGGCTGTGAGGTGGACGAGCGCACGATCCTTGACTGCGCGGCCACGAAGCTCGCGGTCGTCGCCGCGGACGAGCGCGACGCCGGCGCCCGCCAGGCGCTGAACCTCGGCCACACCGTCGGCCACGCGATCGAGACCGCCACCGGCTACGCGCGCTACCGCCACGGCGAGGCCGTCGGTCTCGGGCTGCTGGCCGCGCTGCGCCTCTCCGGCGCCAAGGAGCTGCATGCGCAGGTGCGCGAGCTGCTGCGAGCGCGCGATCTCCCCGTCACGCTCGACGGCGCGAGCATCGACGTCGATGAGATCCTCGCCGCGACCGCGCGCGACAAGAAGCGCCTGGGCGCGGGCGGCGTGCCGTTCGTGCTGCTCTCCACGCCCGGCGAGCCCCGCGTCGGCTGTGAGGTCCCCGACGATGGGCTGCGCGCGGCCGTGACAGAGTTGATCGCATGAGCCCGCATGGCGGCGCTGGATCTGCGTCCTTACCGATTGAAGGTCATGGGACCTTCAATCGGCCAGCACGCGTACGTAGTACGCCACGTTCCCTGCGTCCTTGCCCAGCTTGCCCTGCGAGCCCATGTCGGCGTTATCCACAGAATGAGGCCGCATGACCCAACGTGTGGAGGTGCTGCACGGGGTCAACCTCAACCTGCTCGGCGAGCGCGATCCGCTGCACTACGGCACGCTCACGCTCGCGGACCTGGAGGGCCGGATCGCCGCCTGGGCGGAGCAGGACGGTCTGAGCGCGAGCTTCTTTCAGACCAACGCGGAGTCGGAGTACGTCGAGCGCCTGCACGCGCTGCGCGGCCGGGTCGCGGCGGTGATCCTCAACCCCGGGTCGTGGACGCACTACGCCTACGCGCTCCACGACGCGTTGGAGTTGACCGGACTCGTCGCGGTCGAGGTGCACCTCTCCGACGTCAACGCGCGCGAGCCGTGGCGACGGGTGTCGGTGATCGGCGATCTCTGCCTCGCGACCTACTCCGGCATGGGCCCCGACGGCTACCGGCTGGCGCTGCGGCGCATCCGCGAGGCGCTCGAGGAGGCCGGTCCGTGACGACGCGCCACGGTGGGGGTGGGTCGTCATCGTCATCGTCATCGTCCTCGGGGATGACCGCACCGGATGGCGCGGCCGAGCGCGAGCGCGTGGAGCGCCTCGCCGGCGAGCTGCGCGAGCGCAAGCTCGACGCGCTGCTCGTGTGGAGCGCCGTCAACGTGCGCTACCTCACCGGCTTCACCGGCAGCAACGCGCTCGTGCTGATCCTCGCCGCGGCGCGCTCGGGCGGCCAGCGCTTCCTCACCGACTTTCGCTATCAGACGCAGTCGGCCGAACAGGTTCCCGAGCTGTTCGCGCGCGAGATCGTCTCCGGAGAGCTGCTCGACGCCGCCGTCGCCACGCTGAGCGCGGCGGCCGGGGCGGCCGGACGTTTGGGATTCGACGACGCGAGCCTCACGGTCGCCCAGCACGCGCGCCTGCGCGAGCTGCTCAGCGCCGGCTGGCAGCTCGTCCCGTGCGCGGGCGCGGTCGAGCGCCTGCGGGCGGTCAAGGACGCCCGGGAGATCGAGCGCATTCGCGCCGCGAGCCGGCTGGCGGACGAGGCGCTGCGGCGCGCCGTGCTGGAGCGCGGCCTTACGGGGCGCACCGAGCGGGAGGTCGCGCTCGACCTGGAGCTCGAGCTGCATCGGTTGGGCGCCGACGGACCCAGCTTCCCCGCGATCGTCGCCTCCGGCGCCCACGGCGCGCTGCCCCACGCCGAGCCGCGCGCGGAGCCGATCGCGCGCGATGTGCTCGTCACGATCGACTGGGGCGCCCGGCACGAGGGCTACTGCTCGGACTGCACCCGCACGTACGCCACCGGCGCGGGCATCTCCGCGCGCTCGCGCGAGGTCTACGAGCTCGTGCAAACCGCCCAGGCCCGGGCGCTGGCCGCCGTCACCGCCGGTCCGAACGGTCGCGAGCTCGACGCCGTCGCGCGCGAGGTCATCGAACGCGCCGGGCACGGCGAGCACTTCGGCCACGGCCTCGGTCACGGCGTCGGCATGGAGATCCACGAGGCCCCGCGCCTGTCGCGCACGGCCGGCGACGATCCGCTGCTGGCCGGCAACGTCGTCACGGTCGAGCCCGGCGTCTACCTGCCCGCGGAGTGCGGCGTGCGCATCGAGGATCTCGTGGTCGTGCGCGAGGACGGTCACGAGCTGCTGACCGGCCTGCCGACCGAGCTGACCGTCGTCGGCTGAGCGCCGGGCCTGTGCAGCCGGTTCGGCGATGCGCCCGCTACCCTGCGGAGCCGTGATCACAACCAACCAATTCAAGAACGGCAACCACATAGAGGTGGACGGGACGATCTACAAGATTGTCGAGTTCCAGCACGTCAAGCCGGGGAAGGGCGGGGCGTTCGTGCGCACGAAGCTGCGGCGGGCCGCGGATGGGAACGTGATCGACAAGACGTTCAGGGCGGGGGAGAAGTTCAGGTCGGTGAGGACGGAGGCGCGGCGGATGCAGTTTCTGTACTCAGACGGCACGGATGCGCACTTCATGGACACGGAGTCCTTCGAGCAGATCGCGGTGGCGGAGACGGCGCTTGCAGACGCGCTGCGCTGGACCAAGCCGAGCAGCGAGGTGGACGTGCTGTTCATCGACGACGAGCCCGCCGACGTGCAGCTGCCGAGCGCCGTCGATCTGGAGGTGACCCAGACCGACCCGGGGTTGCGCGGCGATACGGCCTCGGGCGGGGGGTCCAAGCCGGCGACGCTGGAGACGGGCGCGAGCATTCAGGTGCCGCTGTTCGTGGATGTGGGCGAGCGCATCAGGGTGGATACGCGCTCGGGCGAATACGTCTCACGCGCGTGAGGCGCCGAGCGTCGGTGCGGAGCGCTTGCGTCACCCGACGGGCGCTCGCCGCCGAGGAGGGCCACTAGATGCGTCGCACCGAGCAGCGCCGGGCGGCGGTGGTGGCGCTGTACCAGCACGACCTGACCGGCAAGCCGCTGGGGGAGGCGTTGGCGCGGGACGCTTCGCCGATGACGATGGCGCTGGCGCACGCCGCGGCCGATCGCTCCGAGGAGCTGGACGCGGTGCTCGACCGCCACGCGCACGGGTGGTCGGTGCAGCGGATCCAGCCGCTGGAGCGCTCGATCATGCGGATCGCGCTGATCGAGATTCTGCACCCGGACGTGGCGCCGGCGCAGGCGCCGATCCCGGCGGAGGGGGCGATCGACGAGGCGGTGGAGAGCGCGAAGGTGTTCTGCGGCGCGGATGCGCCCGCGTTCGTGAACGGGGTGCTGGCGGCGGCGTTGCGCGAAGTGCGCGAGAATGCGCCTGACATGCCCGAGCAAAACGCCGAGGAGAGCGGTAGTAGTAGATGAACGACACCGAGCAGATGGTGGACGAGCGCCTAGACGATCTGATCGCAAAGCTCGAGTGCGCCGCCGAGCAGCTGCGCTCGGGCGAGCTGACCCCGGATGCGGCGGCGACGCTGGTCGAGGACTGCGCGGGGCTGGCGGGGGAGGCCGCGGCGGAGCTGGAGCGGCGCGCGCGCATGGAGGTCTCGACGGTCGCGCCCGGCCAGGATTCGCTGCTGTAGCGGTGTGACGGCCGACGTGACGGCAGACCGTCCGGAGCAGGCCGATGACCCGGGGGCGGAGCGCCCGGAGCGGGCCGAGGACCCCGATCGCGCCGGGCCCCCGGAGCGGGCCGCAAATCCCGATCGCGTCGTGGACGCCGATCGCGCCGGCGGCTATCCGGAGCATCTGCGCATCGAGGTGGAGCGGTATCTGGAGGGGCTGCGGTTCTCGCATGAGCCGCTGACGGCCGGGCTGGAGGAGGCGATGCGCTACTCGCTGCTGGCGGGCGGCAAGCGCATCAGGCCCGTGCTCGCGCTGGCGACGGCGCGCGCGGTGGGGTTGGAGCAGCGCGAGGCGATGCCGCTGGCGGGCGCGATCGAGCTGATCCACACGTACTCGCTGATTCACGACGACCTGCCGGCGATGGACGACGACGCGCTGCGCCGGGGCATGCCGACGTGTCACGTGAAGTACGGTGAGGACGTCGCGATCCTCGCCGGGGATGGGCTGTATGCGGAGGCGTTCAGGCACCTGCTCACAGAGTTGCGCTCGCCGGCGGAGCGGGTGCTGCGGGCGGCGGCGGAGCTGGCGGGGGCGACGGGCGTGAGCGGGATGGTCGGAGGTCAGTACGCGGATGTGAGTCTCGACACTCCTGACGGGCCGACCCAGCCGTCCGGGCTGTGTGCCCCGCTGCGCCGAGTGCACGAGCTGAAGACGGGCAGGCTGATCGACGCGTCGGTCGTGTGCGTGCTGTTGCTGGGTGGAATCGACGGACGTGCGACAATGTGGTATCGGCGGTTCGCGGCCGAGTTGGGCGTGCTGTTCCAGATCGTCGACGACATCCTCGACGTGACCGGCACAGACGATGCGCTCGGCAAGCCGCGGGGCAGCGACGAGCGGCATGGCAAGCGGACATACGTGAGCGAGTTCGGCATGGAACGGGCAAGAAAGCTGGCGGCGGAGTCGCACAGGACGGCGAGGGAAGCGCTCGCGCAAGCCGCGACCGCCGGCTCGGAGGCGCCGAACGCCGGGGCGGAGCTCGAGCAGATCGCGGACTTCATCTACACACGCACCTCATGAGCCGCAAGCAGCCACCCAGCGACGGTGACGGCGCCGCGCCGCGGGGCGCCGGCGAGCACGCCGAGCGCACCGCGCTGCTCGACACGATCGCCGGGCCGGAGGACCTGAAAGAGCTGTCCGACGCGGACCTGACCCGGCTCGCGCAGGAGGTGCGCGAGCACATCATCGACACGGTCGGCGAGATCGGCGGCCATTTCGGCGCGAACCTCGGCACGTGCGAGCTGGCGGTGGCGCTGCATTCGCTGCTGCAGTCGCCGCGGGACAAGATCCTGTGGGACGTCGGGCATCAGGCATATCCGCACAAGATCCTCACGGGGCGCAGCGAGCGCCTGGCCACGATCCGCCAGTACGGAGGCCTCGCGCCGTTCTGCTCGATCGAGGAGTCTGCGCACGACATCATGGGCGCCGGACACGCCTCGACCTCGATCGGGTATGCCGTGGGCATCAAGGAGGGGATGCGCCATCTCGGCGGCGAGAGGTCCGACGGCAGGGTCGTGGCGGTGATCGGCGACGGCGCGATGACCGGCGGCGTGGCGTTCGAGGCGATCGGGCAGGCCGGGGGGCTGGGGACGCCGATGGTGGTGGTGCTCAACGACAACGGCATGTCGATCGCGCCGAACGTGGGGGCGCTGTCGCGGTACTTCAACCGGGTCAGGCTGAACCCGAAGCTGTGGCACGCGCGCTCGGGCGTGGAGGGCGGGCTGACGAAGCTGCCGGGGGGGATCGGCTCGAAGTTCGAGCGGTTGGGGCCGCAGCTGAAGGAGTCGATCAAGGCGTTCTGGGCGCCGGGCCTGTGGTGGGAGGAGCTCGACTGGGCCTATATGGGGGTCATCGACGGACACGACGTGCGCGCGCTGCGAGAGGCGCTGCGGGAGGCGCTGGCGGCGCAGCGCCCGGTGGTGGTGCACATCGCGACCGTCAAGGGCAAGGGGTTCGCGCCCGCCGAGGACGGCGGGCTGGAGGGGATGGAGAAGTGGCACGCGGCCAAGCCGAAGTCGATCTTGAACGGATCGCCCACGCAGACCGCCCCCGCGCCGAGCGCGCCGGTCGCGACGGGAAGGCAGGTCAAGGCGAGCCCGGGTGGGGCGCTCCAGTACACGCAGGTGTTCGGCGAGGCGCTCGTGCGCGAGTGCGAGCGCGACGAGCGCGTCGTGGGAATCACCGCGGCGATGAACTCGGGGACGGGGCTGAGCATCCTGCAGAAGGCGCTGCCGGAGCGCTACTTCGACGTGGGCATCGCCGAGCAGCAGGCGATCCTGTTCGCCGCGGGGCTGGCGCTTGCGGGCGTCAAGCCGGTGGCGGCGATCTACTCGACGTTTCTGCAGCGCGCGTATGACCAGATCGTGCACGACGTGTGCCTGCAGCGGCTGAACGTCGTGTTCGCGATGGATCGCGCCGGGCTGGTGGGCGACGACGGGCCGACGCATCACGGGGCGTTCGACATCGCCTACATGCGCTGCCTGCCGAACATCGTGCTGATGGCCCCGCGCGACGAGGCGATGCTCGTGCACATGTTGCGCACGGCGCTGAGCTACGACGACGGGCCGATCGCGCTGCGCTATCCGCGCGGGGAGGGGACGGGTGCGCAACTGCCCGAGCAGCCGCGCGCGATCAGGATCGGCACCGGCGAGATCCTGCGCGAGGGCGGGGCGAGCGCGATCGCCGGCCGCCGGGTGGCGCTGATCGGGTATGGCAGCGGCGTGGGCAAGGCGCTTGCAGCCGCCGAGGAGCTGAGCGCGGGCGCGATCGAGGCGACGGTCGCCGACGCGCGCTTCGCCAAGCCGATCGACGCGGGGTTGATGGCGCAGCTGGCGGCCGAGCACGATCTGCTCGTGACGGTCGAGGAGGGCGTGCTCGCGGGCGGGTTCGGCAGCGCGGTGTGGGAGACCCTGAACGAGACCGGCGCGAGCCCGCGCATCCTGCGGGTGGGGCTGCCCGACCGCTACGTCACGCACGGCAAGCCGGCGTTACTGCACGAGGAGGTCGGCTACACGGGAGCGCGCATCGCCGAGCGGGTGAGGCACGCGATCCTGGAGCGCGACTCCGCGACGATCGGCGCGTGAGTCCACCGCCGATCGTTTGATCGGCGTGGGGGTATGGACGGGTGACCCATAGCCAGTCCCGCGCGAACGACGCGGTCGGCGCCGGTCACCGCAGCGGTGGCACGGTTGGGAGCGCTTACGGCGGCGTACGTCGCGGCGCGGCGATCCGGCGTGTCGCCGGCAGGACATCGCGCGGAGGAGCCTGTTAAATGAAACGACCCGCTGGGGAGGCGGGCCGTTTCGGGGAGGAGGGATGCTGCTGTACTTCGGGTCGCTCACCATGTTGCCCGCAGCGCGAGAATCTATGTGTGATATGCGCCACACATGGGCATTCTCTGTACGAGCACCACCTCACCACGCGTCGACGCACGGGCGCTTCCTGCCCGGGCGCTGCTGCCAGGACGCGTCGGTCGCGGCGAACAGGGTCGCGACCCAGCGCCGGGAGTCGGCGGGGTCGATGACGTCGTCGATCTCGCCGTAGGCGGCCATGTTCAGGCCGCGGCCGTGCTCGTAGGCGGCGGCGACCGTCGCCTGGAACACGCGCTCGCGCTCCTCGGGGTCCTCGATCGCCTCGAGCTCGCGGCGCATGCCCAGGCGCACCGCTCCCTCGAGGCCCATGCCGCCGAACTCCGAGGTGGGCCAGCCGATCGTGAACAGCGGCGCGGTGAATCCGCCGCCGGCCATCGCCTGCGCGCCGAGGCCGTAGCCCTTGCGCAGCACGATCGTGCCGGTCGGTACGGTGAGGTTGGCGCCGATCACGAACATGCGCGCGAAGTGGCGGACGCTCGCCGTGCGCTCGGCCGCGGGCCCGACCATGAAGCCGGGCGTGTCGCACAGGAACAGGATCGGCAGCTCAAACGCGTCGCACAGCTGCATGAACCGCGCCGCCTTGTCGGCGCCGTCGGCGTCGATCGCCCCGCCGAGGTGGGGTGGGCTGTTGGCGATCACGCCCAGGGCGCGACCATCTACGCGGGCGAGCGCGGTGACGATGCCCGCGCCCCACCCACGACGCAACTCCAGCACCGAGTCCTTATCGCAGAGCGCCTCGAGCACCCGGCGCACGTCGTATATCTGCCTGCGTTGCTCGGGAACGATGTCCCGCAGCAACTCCTGGTCCGGCACGCGCACGTCCTCCGCAGGGGGGCCGAAGTAAGAGAGGTAGCGCCTGGCCGCGGCGACCGCGCCGCGATCGTCCGCGACACGCAGGTCAACCACGCCGTTGGCGTCCTGCACGTCGATCGGGCCGACCTCGCTCGGCTCGAACGTGCCCAGCCCGCCGCCCTCGATCATCGCCGGCCCGCCCATGCCGATGCTCGAGTCCTCCGTGGCGATCACCACGTCACAGCACCCGAGCAGCGCGGCGTTGCCGGCGAAGCAGTTGCCCGCGGCGATCCCCACGAGCGGCACCAGCCCGCTCAGGCGGGCGAACAGGTGAAACGCGCGGCAGTCCAGCCCCGCCACCATCGGCCAGTCCACGTCGCCGGGACGCCCGCCGCCGCCCTCGGCGAACAGCACCACCGGCAGCCGCCGGCGCTCGGCGAGCTCGAACAGCCGGTCCTTCTTCGCGTGGCCGCGCATGCCCTGAGTGCCCGCCAGCACGGTGTAGTCGTAGGACATCGCAACACACCGCATGCCATCGACGTCCCCGATGCCCGCCACCAGCCCGTCGGCGGGCGTGCGCTCGATCAGCTCCTCGCGCGGCCGGCGACGCTCCTGGGCGGCGAACACCAGCGGGCGGTACTCGACGAACGTGTTCGGATCCAGCAGTTCGTCGAGGTTCTCGCGGGTCGTGCGCCGCCCCCGCTCACGGCGTCGGGCGACCGCGTCCGGCCGAGCGGCGTCCAGCCCGAGCTCGTGCCGTTCGCGCACCGCCCGCACATCCGGGCGCTCGCCGCCGCTCGTCTCGGCGGCCGGCTCGGAGGGTGAAGTCATCGGGGGATCATCGCTCATAGCATTCAGGCGGTGTCGGCCCAGGAGCGCGAGATAACCCCGGCCTCCGAGCGGCGCGAGGCCCTCAAGGAGGTGTACGCGCAGACGCAGGCCTGCGTGCGCTGCGCCGAGCTGGCGGCGACGCGCAAGACGGTCGTGTTCGGCGCCGGCAACGCCGATGCGGAGCTGATGTTCGTCGGCGAGGCCCCCGGCGCCAGCGAGGACGAGCAGGGCATCCCGTTCGTCGGTCGAGCCGGCAAGCTGCTGGAGACGCTGCTGGGGGAGATCGGGATGGCGCGCTCGGAGGTGTTCATCGCGAACGTGCTCAAGTGCAGGCCTCCGGGCAACCGCGATCCCCAACCGATCGAGATCGAGAACTGCCACGAGTACCTGTATCGCCAGGTCGAGCTGATCCAGCCGACGGTGATCTGCTCGCTCGGCAACTTCTCCACCAAGCTCCTGCGCGACGATCCCACGGGGATCACGCGCCTGCACGGACAGCCGCAGGTGCTGACGCTGGGCCGGCGCGCGGTGCGGCTGTACCCGATCTTCCATCCCGCCGCCGCGCTGTACACGCCGCGGATGCTCGAGACCCTGCGCGAGGACTTCGCGCGGCTGCCCGAGCTGCTGGCACAGGGAGCGCCCGAGCAGCCGGATTGGACCGAGGCGCCGGAAATCGACCCGCGCGAGCTCGCCGACATGACGGCCGACGCCGAGGGCGCCGAGCCGGGCGCAGCGGGTGCGAGCGCGCCCCCCGAGGCCGATCAGCTGGGTCTGTTCTGATCTCAGCCTCCACCTCCAGGCGGTGCTGCGCGTGATTGGAGCTGAGCGGCGTGCCGCGCAAATTCTCGCAAATTGCGCATTTATGTGGTCCTCGACACGGGCTCTTGCGCAGAGCTCAAAGGGCCGCGAATTCGGCATGAGAACTGGGAATCCGAGCCGTGGGCAGGAAATTGTGGACGCTCACGTCGAAAAGTTGTGCCAGGACCCTAAAGCCGACCCGTCAACCTGCCGATAAGGGTCCTGTCTCCATCCTCCCTAGCAGTATCGACCGGCCCGCGATCCCTCTCCCGCGGGTCGGTCCCCTTTAAGCGCTTCCGCGGCGCCGACCGGTGCGGTGACCGGCGCCGGCTGGGCTGGAGGTTGGACTGGCTCTGGGTCACCCACAAAAACAGGACCCAGGCTCCGCGACGTTTCCTGTCAGAGTTTCGTCGTGGCCGCCCGCATCGTCGAGACCTCGGATCCAATCGAGACAGAGGCTCTCGGCGCCGAGCTGGCCGCCGGTCTGCGCGCGGGTGACGTGGTGCTCGTCATCGGCGAGCTCGGCGCGGGCAAGACGACATTCGTGCGCGGCGCCGCGCGGGCGCTCGGCGTCTGCGGCCCAGTCACGAGCCCCACGTTCAGCATCGGTCACCGCTACCGAGGCGCTGACGTGACCGTGTCGCATCTGGATCTGTACCGTCTGGAGGGCCTGCGCGGCGAGGACCCGGAGCTGCTGGAGGACTACCTCGGCGCGGAGCGCATCGCGTTCGTGGAGTGGCCCGAGGCCGGCGCCGGGGAGCTGCCGGATGCCCGCCTGCGCGTCACCCTCGCCCACGCGGGCGGCGATCGCAGGCGCATCGAGGTGCAGACGCCGGCAGCGCCCGCGCCTGCGCCATCCGAGACGAACGGGGCGTCGAGATGATCGTGCTCGGTATCGACACCTCCACGCCGGCGAGCGCCATCGCGCTGCGCCTGCCCGACGGCGCGACCGTGCAGGCGCGCGACGATCCTGCTCGCGGCGAGCGTCCCGGGCACGCCACCCGACTGCTGCCCCTCGCGGCGGGCCTGCTCGCGCAGGCCGGCCTGCGCTTTGCGGACGTGGACAGAATCGCGGTGGGCGTGGGCCCCGGGACGTTCACCGGACTGCGCATCGGCGTCGCCACCGCTCGCGGGCTGGCGCAGGCGCTGGACGCCCAACTGGTCAGTGTCTCCAGCACGCTGGCGCTCGCACGAGCTGCGGCGAACGACGAGACAACCGAGGGTCATGGCGTGCTGGCGGTGATCGACGCCCGCCGCGGCGAGGCGTTCGCGGCCGCCTACGCTCCCGGCGAGGGGCCGGTCGCCGACCGCGAGTCGCCTGTGCCGCGCGAGCTCGCGCCGCCACGAGCGCTCGCGCCCGCCCAGTTTGGTGAGATGCTCGACGAGGTGACGGCGAACGGGGATGACGTCATGGGTTGGGTCGCGGTGGGCAACGGCGCGGCGCTCTATCGCGACGCGCTCCACACGCTCGGGGCCCGCGTCCCCGCAGACGACTCGCCGCTTCACCGTATCAGCGGCGAGGCGATCTGCGCGCTGGCGGCGAGCGCCGCGCCGCGGGCGATCGACACGGTTCTGCCCGACTACCGCCGCCGGCCCGACGCCGAGCTGGCGCTCGAACACGCCGCCGCGCCGGGGGGAGCGAGCCCATGAGCTCCTCCTGGGTGGCCGAGCCGGGGATCGACTCTCCGCGTTACGTCGAGATCAGGCGGCTGCTGTATCCCGACCTGCCGCAGGTGATCGCGATCGAGCGCCGCGTGTTCCCGACGCCGTGGTCGCTGGCGATGTTCGTGCTCGAGCTCTCCAAGCAGTCAGGCATCTGCCTGGCCGCGACGACGCTCGGCGGCGGCGGCGGGCGGCGGCTGATCGGCTACCTGATCTGCTCGCGCTATGAGACCGTCTGGCACGTCATGAACATCGCCGTAGACACCGCGCACCAGCGCCAGGGGGTGGCCTCGGCGCTGCTCGCCGAGCTGTACGAGCGCGTCGCCGACGAGACCGCTCGCTACACGCTGGAGGTTCGCCGCTCCAATCGCCTGGCGATCGGGCTGTACGAACGGGAGGGCTTTCGCGCGGCCGGCCTGCGCCGTCGCTACTACCAGGACAACGGCGAGGACGCGCTCGTGATGTGGCGCACTCCGGCGACCCTGGCAGGGCACCTCGACGACGTGCCCAACCCGGGCCGGGTGTGAGTGTGACCGCCGCCATCCCCGGCCACGTCCTGGCTCTGGAGACGAGCTGTGACGACACCTGCGCGGCGGTGCTCGACGCGCACGGACAGCGCGCGCTCTCGAACGTGATCTCCTCCCAGGGCGTGCACGACCGCTACGGCGGAGTCGTGCCCGAGATCGCCTCCCGCCACCACCTGGAGCTCGTGAACCTCGTCGTCGCGCAGGCGCTCGCCGAGGCGGGCGTGACGCTCGCGGACATCGGGCTGGTCGCCGCCACGCAGGGGCCGGGGCTGGTGGGGGCGCTGCTGGTGGGCTTCTCCACGGCCAAGGCGCTCGCGGCCGCACGGGAGCTGGCGTTCGCGCCCGTCGATCACCTGCAGGGCCACGTCGCGGCGAACTTCATAGTCCCCTCCGCGACGCAGCTCCACGGCGAGTCTCCCAAGCCTGAACCGGAGACATTCGAGCCGCCCTTCGTGTGTCTGATCGCCAGCGGCGGGCACACGCTGCTGACACACGTGACCGATCACGACGGCTATCGAGTGCTCGGCCGCACGCTGGACGACGCCGCCGGCGAGGCGTTCGACAAGGGGGCGCGCATGCTCGGCCTGGGCTATCCGGGCGGAGCGGCGCTCGAGCGGCTGGCCGCGGACGGCGATCCCGGCGCGTTCGCGTTTCCCGGCTCCTGCGCCGAGCGTGCGCGCGGAGGCAAGGGGACAAGCAGGCGGGCGTTCGAGCAGAGTCTGGACTTCTCCTTCGCAGGACTGAAGACCGCGCTGCGCTACCGGCTGCGCGGCATGTCCGCATCCGAGATCGCCGCGCGCGCCCCCGACCTCGCGGCCTCCTACCAAGCGGCGATCGTCGACAGCCTGATCGAGCGTGCCCGGCAGGGGCTGCGGGAGACGGGACTGGAGCGCCTCGCGCTCGGCGGCGGCGTGGCCGCCAACGGCGAGCTGCGCCGGCGACTGGACTCGCTCGGGGCGAGCGTCCACGTGCCCGCGCGCGCGCTGTGCACGGACAACGCGGCGATGATCGCCGCCGCGGCGCGCCACGTCGAGCCGATCTCCTACCCGGACTATCTGGGTCTCGACGCCTACGCGACCGGCGAACGTCCGCTGTGAGCGCCGACGCCCTGCGCGAGCGTCTAGAGTCACGAAGATGAGCTACCGCGAGTCCACGACGACGACGCCGGGCGCCGAGCGCAACGGCGCCGTCGTCGCCGAGCGGCTGTCGCTCGGGGTCGCCGCGCGGCTCTCGCGCTACCTGCAGGTGCTGACGCAGGCCAAGAAGATGGGCAAGGAGACGATCTCCTCGCAGGAGCTCTCCGACTACACGCACGTGAACTCCACCCAGATCCGCCGCGACCTGTCGGGGTTCGGCAAGTTCGGCAAGCGCGGCGTCGGCTACAACGTCGAGGCGCTCGTCTCACAGATCCGCAAGATCCTGCGCACGGCCGGCCAGCACAACATCGCGCTGCTCGGCGCCGGACACCTGGGCAAGGCGATCGCCTCCTCGGACATCTTCGCCGACCACGGCTTTCGCGTGGTCGCGATCTTCGACGTGGACTCCGCGAAGGTCGGCGGCACGGTCGGCAGCCAGCCTGTGCGGCACATCGACGAGCTGCGCCAGGTGGTCGAGGACGAGGACATCGTCGTGGGCGTCCTCGCGGTGCCCACGCGCGCCGCCCAGGAGCTCGCCGACGAGCTCGTGCAGGCCGGCGTGAAGATCATCTTCAACTACTCCGAGTCGCTGCTGGCCGTCCCGCCCGACGTGACCGTACACACTTCGAGCCCCGCAGTCGACCTGCTCTATGCGCTGTACTTCTATCTGACCTGAGGTCCCGGGCCGACGCAGCGCATCGGCATCGCCATCATCGTCAACCGGACATCGAACGCTCGACCGCAGACCCGCACCAAAGACCCACGCCATGATCAGCCTGGACCTAGACAGAGTGGCCGAGACGTTTGCGCAGGCGCCCGATCTCACCGTCGGCGTGGAGGAGGAGTTCTCGATCCTGCACCCGCACACGCTCGACCTGGTGCCCCGCTTCGAGCAGCTGCGGGCCCTCGCGAAGAGCGACCCGATCCTGCACGAGCACATCACCGGCGAGCTGATCTCCTCGGAGATCGAGATCATCTCCGGCGTCGGCGGCAACCTCCACGACGCGCTCGAGCGCCAGCGCGACCGCCGCGAGCGTCTGTTCGCGCTCGTACAGGAGCAGGGCGTGGCGCTCGGCGCGACCGGAACCCACCCCTGGGCGGACTATCGCGAGCAGCCGATCATCGACACCGAGCACTACCGCCGCGTCGAGGAGGGGCTGAAATACGTGGCGTGGCGCAACAACACGTTCAGCCTGCACGTGCACCTGGGCGTACGCGACATCGACCGGGCGGTGCGCGCCTGCGACCGCCTGCGCCCGGTGTTGCCGCTGCTGCTGGCGATCTCCGCCAACTCTCCCTACCTGGACGGCCGTGACACGGGCCTGCACTCGGCGCGTACCCAGAGCTTCACCAAGAGCTTTCCGCGTTGCGGCGTACCTGACGCGTTCGGCGGCTGGAGCGCCTACCGCGAGTACATCGAGCTCCTGCGCCGCACGAGCTCGATCGTCGAGTTCACGCAGGTCTGGTGGTCGGTCAGGCCGCACTTCAGCTTCGGCACGGTGGAGGTCCGCATCTGCGACGCGCAGGCCACCGCGCAGGAGTCCGACGCGCTCGCGGCGCTGATGGTCGCGTGCATCGCCCAGGCGGTGCGCGACGCAGACGAGGGCGTTCCGTTCGTCGATCCTCCGCCGCGGCTGATCGAGGAGAACATGTGGCGGGCGATCCGCTACGGGCTCGACGGCCGGCTGATCGACCTGGAACGCGGCGAGGAGTATCCTGCCCGCGCGGCGATCGAACGGCTCGCGGACTGGACGGCGCCGGTGCGCGCCGAGCTGGGCATCGAGCCCGCGTTTTCAGAGCGCAACGGGGCGCAGCGCCAGCGGCGCATGATCGAGGCGGGCGCCACGCGCGAGGAGGTGTTCGCGGCCTCGGTCGCGGAGACCAGGGAAACATACGCAGCGGAGGTGAAGGTGTGAGCACGGATCCATCTGGCGCGGCCGCGCAGACCGGCCAGGAGGCCACGGCGGGCGCCGCCGCGGGTCAGCCCAGCGAGGAGGAGCTGCGGGCCGCCTACGAAGCGGAGATGAGCCGCGTCACGAGCACGGACATGATCCTGCAGGCGGTCGTCTCGCTGCTGAACATCGGCGGCCACCGGCTGGGGCTGTCCCCCGGCCCCGATCGGCCGGTGGGTGAGGGGCGCGACCTCGAGCAGGTGCGCGACGCGATCGACGGCGTGCGCGCGCTGCTGGGAATCCTCGAGCGCCGCGAGACCGAGAGCCTGCGCCCCCTGCGCGACGCGCTGTCTCAGCTGCAGATGGCCTACGCCCGCGAGGCAGGGGCAGGCGCCTCGTCGCCGGCCGATCGCCCCGACCAAGCCGATCGCACCGAGGCCCAGCCCGCTCCCGCGGCCAAGCCCGCGCCGCCCGCTCCTCAGGACAAGCCGGCGGACGGGCCCGGGCCGGCACAGTCGAGCGGCAGGCTGTGGGTGCCGGGACGCTGAGGCGATCTTCCGCCATCTCGGCGCGCATGGGGAGCGTCGGGCGCACGGGCGAGGACGAGGTCCGGGCTCGACAGGTTCCGCCTGCGGCTATATGGCTGTACGGCAGGCCGTTCCGCGGGCGAGCACGATAGACTGCCCGCGCGTTTACGCCGGACGGCGTGCTCGTCCTATGACGGGCCCGTGTTCGGGCGAGAAATGTGCGCGCGATCCTCGCGCGGCACGCCAATCAGACCGCGGAGGATTAACCGTTGAGCAGCTTTCTGACGAACCATGGGGTCGTCGTCGCCCTCCTATGCGCCGCCTGCGCCGTGATCTACGGC
>DATMPZ010000039.1:0-62069 GCA_035567335.1 Solirubrobacteraceae bacterium | reverse complement strand
GTATTGCGTGACGGCGCCTCCGCTGGTGGGCGCGGACCAGGTGACGGTCGCCGATCCGGGGCCCGCGGTTGCGCTGACGTTCGTGGGCTGGCCCGGGGCGGTCACGGGTTCGGGTTCGAAGTTGACGTCCACCCAGTAGTTCGTCGCTTTGTAGCTGCTAGTGGGGAGGGTGCTGGTCGCGCTGTAGGTGTATACGCCGTTGGGGCTTATGGAGTTCGCGAGCGCGCTCAGCGGCGGGTTGCTGACGCCGCTGGAGGCAAACGCCGAGGAGGTGTCGGAGTAATGTCCTTTGGGCGCGAGATATCCGGCGATATAGGTGGTGTTCGCGCTGATCGCGACGGGGGTCGAGAAGTTAACCTGCTGCCAGCCCGACGCCGTCTCGCTCGTGAAGGTCGCCGCTGCGAGCAGCGTTCCGGTTGCGCTCCAGAGGCTGCCGATGTGCGTGCCGGTGTTCGTGCTGGCCTTGTAGAAGCGGATTCCCATGATACTGCCGGGCGCTTCGGAGGTGAACTTCACGCCGAGCTCCACCGATCGCCCATCGCCCGAATCGACCGTCACGGGCGTACCCGCGCCAAAAATCGTGTCGGGCTGCGCGGCGGCCGCGCGCGCCATCGACAGCGACATCACAAGCACCGCGCATGCAAGCACGAGCGTACGCGTCGTCAGCCGGTCTGCTCCTAACACCTTATACCCCTCCTTGTCGTGCTCCGCTCCGTTGCGAAGCCGTTTCAAGCCCGTTGTGTTGCCTGGTCCCTGCCTAACGGTTGCTGCTGTTCGTGGTCTGCCGTTCCTTGTTTCTGCTACGACGAATTGCCCAATCGTCGCAATGCCTGTTCTGCAAAGCGCGTCCCGATCGCGCACGGTGCGGAGACATTCAAGACCTTGCCCTGTGTGAGCGGCACGAACGTCGTTGGGCGCCCATAGTCGCCGCAGTATGCGGTGTGACCACCCATGGTCGCGCGCATCGTACCATGGATCTTCGACCTGATCTTGGCGAACTCGAGCGATTCGACGGCGACCGTGATCGTCTCCTTGCCGCCACGCGCCTGATAGATGCAGGTCGGCCCCAGCGGCGCCTCCTGGGGCGTCGCGATCGGCACACCGACAATCGCCTGTGCCTGCGCCTTGGAGACCAGCTTACAGGGATTTGGCCCGCCGGCCGTGCCATCGGCGCTGCCGGTCCGTCCGGCATTCTCGTCGTTGGCTTCGCTTCCCCCCGTGCCGCGCAGCGGCCGCTGCGTGACCGTCCCGGCGCTCACGATGTCTCGAGACGTCGAGCGGTGTGAATGCCCAGGCAGCGAGGATGCGGAATCGCCAGACCCGCCGTGGACGGCGGACGTCGCGGAGGACGACGACGACGCTGGCGAGGAACCGCCACAGGCGGCGATCGTCAGCGCGGCGAGCGCCGGCGGCAGTGTGCAACATAGCCAAGCAAAAAGCCTGCGGTGGACGTCCATCAGTGACTCGGTTCGAAGTCCAGGTCGACCCAGTAGTTAGTGGCTTTGTAGCTGTTGCTCGGGAAGGCGTTGGTGGAGGTGTACTTGTACACCCCGTTGAGGCTGGTCGTGTTGGCCAGCGCCTGCAGCGGCGGGTTGTTGACGCCCACCGAGGTGAATGCGGAGGAGGTGTCGGAATAGTGGCCTTTGGGCGCCAGATAGGAGACGACATATGTCGTGCTGGCGGCGATCGCGACTGGGGTGGAGAAGTATATCTGCTGCCAGCCCGACGCCGTTTCGCTCGTGAAGTTCGCCGACGCCAGCAGTGTCCCGGTCGCGCTCCACAGGCTGCCGATATGGGTTCCGGTGTTGGTGGCGGCCTTGTAGAAGCGGATCCCCGTCACGTTGCCGGCCACTTCGGAGGTGAACTTCACGCCGAGCACCACCGAGGAGCCGTCGTTCGAGTCGATCGTCGCCGGGGTGGCGAAGTCGAAGATCGTGTCCAGCGGCGTCACCGCGCCCGAGGCCGTCGATGCCGTACCGGCGCCGGCCGAGTTGACGGCCGCGACGGTGAAGGTGTAGCTGGTGGCGTTGGTGAGCCCTTTCACCACGGCGGAGGTTTTGTTCGCGGGGAATTCGACCGGAGTCTGGGCGCTCGCACCGATATACGGCGTCACCACGTAGCCAGTGATGGCGCCCCCGCCATTGCTGCTTGGAGCGGTCCAGCTCAACTGTGCCTGCTGGGTGGCCGGACTCGCGATGACCTGAGTCGGGGCCGACGGGGGCACAATGCCGGATATGGGCGTCACCGCATTCGACGGTTCGGAGCTGGGCCCGGCGCCGTTGGGGTTGGATGCCTGCACGGTGAAGGTGTAGGACGTGCCGATGGTGAGCCCTTTGATCGTCGCGCCGGTGGCCGGCGGCGATCCGTTGATCGTCGTGGCCGGCTGCGCTTCGGCGCCGATGTAGGGGGTGATCGTGTATGCCGTGACCGGTCCGCCGCTCGCTGGCGCGCTCCAGGTCACGTTCGCCGATCCGATGCCCGCCGTCGCGTTGACGTTTGTCACCTGGCCCGGCGGCGGAGCGGGCAGGAAGTCCACGTCCACCCAGTAATTGGTGGCTTTCACGCTGCTCGTCGGGAAGGCGCTGGTCGCGGTGTAGGCGTAGACGCCGTTGAGGGTGGTCGTGTTGGCCAGCGCCTGCAGCGGCGGGTTGTTGACGCCGACCGAGGTGAACGCGGAGGAGGTGTCGGAGTAGTGGCCTTTGGGCGCCAGATAGCCGGCGAGGTATGTAGTGTTGGGGTTGATGACGACCGGCGTGGAGAAGTTGACCTGCTGCCAGCCGGAGGCGGTTTCGTTGGTGAAGGTCGCCTGGGCGAGCAGCGCCCCGGTGGAGTTCCAGAGGCTGCCGACGTGCGTGCCGGTGTTGGTGGTCGCCTTGTAGAAGCGGATGCCCGAGACCATCCCGTAGAGTTCGGAGCTGAACTTCACACCGAGCTCGACCGACGATCCGTCGCCCGAGTCGATCGTCGCAGGCGTGGCGAAGTCGAAGATCGTATCCTGCGGGGTGACCGCGCCCGAGGCCGAGGAGAGCGGGCTTTCCCCGACTTCGTTGCCTGCCGCGACCTCGAACGTGTAGCTCGTGCCGTTTGCCAGGCCCGTCAGCGTGGTCGACGTGACCGATGGGCCCACGTGCACGGGCGTCTGTGCACTTGTGCCGATAAACGGAGTGACGGTGTATCCGGTCAGCGGGCTGCCCCCTTCGTTGGTCGGAGCGTTCCAGCTCACGAGCGCCTGCTTGGTGGCGGCGCTCGCCGTGACTTCGGTCGGCGATGAGGGAGCGGTCGGCGCGGTCGGAGTCACGGGGCCCGAGGGTTCGGAGGCGGGACCGGCGCCGGCGGTGTTGGACGCCTGCACCGTGAAGGTGTAGCCGGTGCCGGCCGTCAGGCCTTTGATCGTAGTTTCGGTGGCTGGCGGCGAGCCGGTGATCGTCGTGGCGGTCTGCGCTTCGGCGCCGATGTAGGGGGTGATCCTGTATGTGGTGACCGGCCCGCCGCTGGAGGGCGCGCTCCACTTCACCGTCGCGGACAGCGGGCCCGCGGTCGCGCTGACGCCCGTCACCTGGCCGGGGACAGGCGTGGGCACGAAGCTCACGTCGACCCAATAGTTGGTCGCGTTGAATGTGCTGGTGGGGAAGGCGCTCGTGGCGGTGCGCGTGAACACCCCATCCGGGGCGATCGGATTGGCCAGCGCCTGCAGGGGCGGATTGCTCAGCCCGGCCGTGGTGAACGCCGACGGGGTTTCGGAGTAGTGCCCGTTGGGCGCCAGATAACCAGCGACATATGTCGTGCTGGGGCTGATCGCGACCGGCGTTGCGAAGTTGACCTGCTGCCATCCCGAACCCGTTTCACCCGTGAAGGTCGCCTGAGCGAGCAGCGCTCCCGCCGAGCTCCACAGGCTGCCGACGTGCGTGCCCGTGTTGGCGATGGTCTTGTAGAAGCGGATGCCGGTGATCATCCCCGCCGTTTCGGAGCTGAACTGGACGCCCACCTCGGTCGAGGAGCTGTTCGCCGAGTCGACGATCGTCGGCGTGCTGAAGTCGAAGATCGTGTCGTTGGGCACCACTTCACCCGATGCCGACGATGACGGACCGGTGCCGACGGCGTTGGTGGCGCTGACCTTGAATGTGTAGCCGGCGCCGTCGGTGAGCCCTTTCACGATCGTCGAGGTCGTGCTCTCGGGGACTTCGATCGGCGTCAGGGCGGTGGCGCCGGCGTAGGGGGTCACGGTGTAGCGAGTGATCAGAGTTCCGCCTTCGCTGGCCGGAACGCTCCAGCTCACGAGCGCCTGGCTGCTGGCCGCGCTGGCGACCACGTTGCCGGGCGCAGCCGGGACCGTGGGCGCCGTCGGAATCACGGGATTGGATGCCGAGGAGACCGGTCCGGCGCCGCCCGTGTTGGACGCCTGCACGGTGAACGTGTACTGGGTGCCGTTCGTCAGTCCCTGGAGCGTCGCGGTCGTCCGCGGCGGCGAGCCGGTGACGATGGTCACGGGCTGCGCTTCGGAGCCGACGTACGGAGTGATGGTGTATTTCGCGATCGAACCGCCGCTTGACGGCGCGCTCCACGTGAGCGTGGCGGACCCCGGACCGGCGGTCGCGCTCACGTTGCTCACCTGACCTGGAGCCGGAGTGGGGACGAAGTCGACGTCGACCCAGTAGTTGGTCGCTTTGTAGGTGCTGGCCGGGAAGGCGCTGGCGCCGGCATACTTGTACACGCCGTTGACGCTGCTCGCATTGGCGAGCGCCTGCAGCGGCGGGTTGCTCACACCAGCGGAGGCGAAGCCCGAGGAGGTGTTGGAGTAATGGCCTTTGGGCGCGAAGTAGCCGGCGACGTAGGTCGTGCCGGCGTTGATCGCGACCGGCGCCGGGAAGTTCACCTGCTGCCAGCCTGACGCCGTCTCGCTGGTGAACGTGGCCGATGCGAGCAGCGTGCCCGTCGCGCTCCACAGGCTGCCGACATGTGTGCCGGTGTTGGTGGTCGCCTTGTAGAAGCGAACGCCCGTGATCGTGCCCGAGGCTTCCGAGGTGAACTTCACACCGAGCTCGACCGAGCCGCCGTCTTTCGAGTCGATCGTCGCCGGCGTGGCGAAGTCGAAGATCGTGTTCTGCGGAGTGGCTTCATTGGAGGAGCCGGAGGGGAGGCTCGTGCCATAGGCATTGGCGGCGGTGACCGTGAACGTGTATGTCGTGCCGTTGGCGAGCCCGGTTACGATCGTGGAGGTGCTGCTGGGCGAGACTTCGACGGGCGTCTGGGCGGCCCCGCCGATGTAGGGAGTCACCGTGTAGCCGGTGAGCGTGCCGCCGCCGTTGTTGCCCGGCGGGCTCCAGCTAACGAGCACCTGGCGGGTCGCCGCGCTGGCGAGCACGTTGGTGGGCGCCGTCGGGGGGGTCAGTGCCGTCGGGACCACCGCGCTCGACGGTTCGGAGACCGCCCCCGCTCCGTTCGGGTTGGAGGCCTGCACGGTGAACGTGTATCCCGTGCCGGGCGTCAGCCCAGTGATCTTGGCGGTGAGTTCCGGTGGGGTGCCCGTGACGGTGGTCGTCTGCTGGGGGGCGAAGCCGATGTAGGGGGTGATCGTGTAGGTCGTCGGCAGCCCGCCTGTCGCGGGGGCGCTCCAGCTCAGCGTGACCGAGCCGTGGCCTGCTGTGCCGCTGACGCCCGTCACCTGCCCCGGGGCCGGGACGGGCGCGAACACCGGATCGACCCAGTAGTTGGTGCCCTGGTAGCTGCTCGTGGGAAAAGCGCTCGAGGTGCTGTAGGTGTAGACCCCGTTCCCGGAGGCGGCGCTCGCCGGAATGGCGTGCAACGGGGGGCTGTTGAGGGCGTTGCCCCCGGTCGCCGGGGGAGTGTAGAAGTAGTACTGCGAGGCGGCGTAGTGGCCTGAGGGATCGAAGTACGAGGCCACGTAGGTGGTGTTCGGGTAGACGTAGACAGGACTCGAGAAGTTGACCTGCTGCCAGCCCGATTCCGTCTCGCCCGTGAACGTCGCCGTCGCGAGTCGCTGTCCGCTCGCGCTCCACAGGCTGCCGATGTGCGTGCCGGCGTTGGTGGTCGCCTTGTAGAAGCGGATGCCGGTGATCGCCCCGAACGTTTCCGAGGTGAACTTGACACCGAGCTCGGCGGACTGGGGGTCGCCCGAGTCGGGGACCGGCGGTGTGACGTTGGCGCCCCAGATCGAGCACGGGCACGAGACGTTGACGGTGACGCCCCCGGATGGCGTCTCCAGGTTGGCGCTGTCGTCAACCGCGCGCGATCTGATTCTGGTCGAGGGGCTGCCGTGGGCCAGCCAGGTGTAGCTCCATTTGACAGACGCTTCGGTGGGGGTGGTGAGGGTCGCCGGATGCCACGTCGAGCCGCCGTCGGTGGAGACTTCGACGCCCGCGACGACGCCTCCCCCCGTGTCGCTCGCGGTCCCTGAGATCGTCACCTGGTGGCCGTCTTCGAAGGTTTCCCCCGCGGCGGGCGAGGTGATCGTCGACGTCGGCGCGGTGGTGTCGGTCGACTGCGAGGCGGCCACAAGCCCGGAGCTCAGCGTCGCCGGCTGCGCCCCCATTTCAGCCATGAGGTTGACGGTGAACTGCTCCATGTTGGGGTCGGGCGGATTTTCGGTTGGGTCGGTGGACAGCGCGCCCCACGCGTTGATGTTTTCAAGGCCCCACGACCACTGCACCGTGCCGGCGCCAAAGACTAGGGCTTTGCTCGGAGCCCGGTAGAGCGTGAGGTGGTGGGTGGCAGTGCTGTTTTTGCTGAGGATGCTGCCGTAGTCCGTGAACGCCTGCACGCCGCTGACGGTGGTGGAGGAGAGATCGAACTGGCCGGCGGGACGGAAGCCGTTGTCGACGTCTTCGTCCCACTCATAGCCGAGCGTGCCGGTGCCGGGCGAGAGGGTCAGCGACTGCCCTGGTTCGAGGGCGCCCACCGCCGTGCTCCGCCACAGGCGCAGCTTGCCGTACTGTGCGGGCACGGTGATGTCCGAGGTGCCCGAGTTGACCTCGAACTGCTGGCCTGTCAGCGCGTTTTCGGGCAGCCCGCCATCCGCGGGAGGGCTGAAGCGCGGGTCGCGCCAGGACCCCGTCCAGACGGTCGGGTCCTGCGGGTCGACGGGCGCGTTGAAGTGCGTCTCCTTGTAGGTGATGAGCGTCCGGTAGGGCGTGCTGGACCCTTCGCTGCTGGGCGCCCAGCGCGTCTTCCAGAACATCTCGTTGCCGCTGAAGAAGGCAAGGTTCACGCCCGCTTCCCGCGCCGCGAGCACGTTCGCTCGCTGGCCGGCCGACCAGTACTCGTCGTGGCCGCTGGAGACGAACAGCTTGTGGTTCTTCAACAGCGCGCCGTTGTTGTCGACTTCCGCCTGGCTGGTGTAGCTGACGTTGTAGCCGTTCTTTTCCAGCCAGCGCATCATCTGATATTCGGCGTAGTACAGATACGAGTTGCCCCTGTCGGTCGTGAGGGAGCCGTCGAAAGGCCGGTTGTAGGAGACCGCGTAAGCGGCCTTGTAGGCCTGCGGGTTGCCGGGTGGGCAGGAGACCGTGCAGGTGTAGAGGCTGTTGCCGCCGTAGTCGTTGTAGGCCTCCCAGGTGGCATCGGAGGTCTGCATGATGATTTCGGAGTGGCTCGAGTCGTTGCGCACCACGAACGGGATCTGGCTTTTCCCGCCGGTGTCGTTGCGCGTCAGGAGCGCTATGTACATCCCCGACACGGCGTTGCTCGGCGCCGTCCAGGACGCGGACACCCCCCAGTTGCCGCAGTCGATCAGGCCGGTCGCGGCTTCCTTCAGGCATTCCGGCTGATTCTGGGGCAGTTCCGCCGTCGGGTTGACGTTCGCGGCGATCACGCGCGCGCCGGCGCCCCCGTAATAGCCGAGCCGCAGGATTTCGATGCGGTAGGAGCTCGCCGGCGTATTGATCTTGAACGACTCCGTCTGACCGACGTTCACGCTCATCGAGGTCGCATAGCCCTGGATCGAAGGGTCGCCGGCGCCTTCCACCTGCCAGTTTTTCGCGGGGTCGCCCGGCAGGGCGTTCTCGCACACGATCGGATTGGGCGCCGAGGCGCATTCGACTTCGGCCTGCGCCGGCGAGGTCGGGAGCGCCGTGACGGCCGCGAGGGCCGGCAACATCAGCAGCAACAGTCGCCGAGCCAAGCGCCCGCCGCGGCCGATCGCAGCCGCCGATGGGCCGGCGTCGATCCATGACGCCCGTCGATCGAGTGCATTGTCTCTCACAACGAACGAACGCGCCGCACCCGTGTCAACTTGCGGCCCCATTGACAGGTCCTGTCGGCACGGCTTGACTATGAGGTCGCAGCTCAGGCAGCGCACGCGAGCACGTTGACCTCCAGGCGCTCCAGCACGTAGTCCTGGTCGTCCTCGGAGAGGTCCGGAAAGAGCGGCAGCATCAGCGTCTCGCGGGTCGCTGCCTCGGTGTGCTCGAGACCGAGGCGACGGCCGCCATCCGGGCGATCGCCGTATGCCCCTTCCTCGTGCATCGCCATCACGCCACGGCGAGTGCTGATGCCGTCCTGCAGCAGGCTGCGCATCAGCTCGGTGCGCCCGATCGGGGCGCCGGGCGCGATGCGGACGCAGTAGGACTGCCACGTGCGCGTCGCGTAGGGCGGATCGTAGGGTGCTTCGATGTATGGGATCCGCGCCAGCGCGGCGGTGTAGCGCTCGGCCAGCCCTCGCCGGCGCTCGAGGATCCAGTCGAGCGCCTGCAGCTGGCAGAGCCCGAGCGTGGCCTGCATGTCGGTCATGCGGAAGTTGAAGCCGCGTTCCGGATAGGTCTCGATCACCACGTCACGAGCGGTGTGGCGGGCCAGATCGGAGGTGTCCATGCCGTGCGCGCGCAACCGCCGCAGACGCTCGGCGAGCGCGGGGTCCTGCACGGCGATCATGCCGCCCTCGCCGGTCGTGATGACCTTGCGCGGGTGCAGCGAGAAGCAGGCGAGCGAGGGCAGCGAGCCGATCGGCCGCTCTCGGTAGGTCGCCCCGATGGCGCAGGCGGCGTCCTCGACGATCGCGATCCCGTGGCGCTCGCCGAGCTCGAAGAACGCGTCCATGTCGGCGGGCAGCCCGACCTGATGGACGGGCATGATCACCTTCGTGCGGGCGGTGATCGCGCGCGCCGCGGCGGCCGCGTCGAGGTTGTATGTGCGGGGGTCGATGTCGGCGAAGACGGGCTCGGCGCCGCAGTGCCAGACGGCGTTGGCGGTCGCGATGAACGACAGCGAGGGCACGATCACCTCGTCTCCGGGTCCCACTCCCGATGCGTGCAGCGCGAGCGCCAGAGCCGTGGTGCAGCTCGTGGTCGCCACCGCGTCGGCGGCCCCCACGCGGGCCGCGAAGGCCTCCTCGAACTCCCTCACCCGCGGTCCCTGCGAGATCCAGCCCGAGGCGATCGTCTCCGCCACCGACTTGCCCTCATCGCCGGTCAGGTGCGGGCGCGTGATCGGAATCTCAGTCATGTGCTCGCGGCGAGCGCGACGGGCGCCGTGCCGTTCGCGCGTTCGATGCGCCACCAGTCGACCAGCCGCCGCAGACCCTCCTCCAGGCCGATCTCGGCGTCGAAGCCCAGCTGCTCGCGCGCGAGCGTAGTGTCGGCGAGTCGTCGGGGGACCTTGTTGACCGATCGCTCCGGTCCGAACTCGACGGTCACATCGGCGTCCATCACCTCGATCAGCAGGTGGGCGAGGCCCAGCAGGCTCGTCTCGGTGCCGCTGGCGACGTTGAAGACCGCGTCGCTGGAGTCGATCGTCGCGGCGAGCAGGTTGGCGCGGGCGACGTCGTCGATGTAGACGAAGTCCATCGTCTGCGAGCCGTCGCCGAGGATCAGCGGAGCCTCCCCGGCCTCGATTCGCTCCATCCAGCGCACGAGCACCTCGGTGTAGACCCCGTGGATGTCCATCCGCCGGCCGTACACGTTGAAGTAGCGCAGCGCGACGTAGTCGAGGTCGCGCATCGCGACGAAGCTGCGCAGCAGTCCCTCGTTGAACGTCTTCGCCGCGCCGTAGAGCGTGTCGTTGGCGTATGGGTGGTGGGACTCGTCGGTCGGGAACTCCTCGGCCAGGCCATAGACCGAGGCGGAGGAGGCCGCCACGATCCTGCGCACGTCCTCCTTCAAAGCCGCCTCGATCACGTTGTACGTCCCGTCGATCATCACCTGCAGCGCCAGGCGCGGTTCCGCGGCGCACTGCGTGATCCGCAGCGCCGCCTGATGGAAGACGACGTCGACGCCGCGCGTCAGCTCTGCGACGAGCTCGCGATCGCAGATGTCGCCCTCGACGACGCGCACCGGCCCGTTGGCGAGCGCCCATGCGAGGTTCTCGCGCCGGCCGCGCACAAAGTTGTCGAGCACGACGATCTCGCGCGCGCCGGCTCGCACGAGCTGGTCGGCGATGTTGGAGCCGACGGCGCCCGCCCCGCCTGTTATGAGCGCGCGCTCGCCCTCGATCTTGGAAACGCTCATGGTCAGTAAACGCTCGCGGGCGTCGGAAATTTCCGCGGCGCTGGTCCGGATGACTCGCGCGGCGCTGGTACGGATGGCGGCTCCCGCGCGCGGGCATTGCGAGAATCGCCTGCCGCCGTTCGTTGCTTGGAGCGAGATGACAGAGGACTCGAGACCTTCGATCACCGTCGCCATACCCGTCTACCAGGCGGAGCGCTTCATCGCCGAGACGCTCGAGTCCGTCCTCGCGCAGACGCATCCGCCCGACGAAGTGATCGTCATCGACGACGGCTCGACGGATGGCACCGCGCGCGAGCTGGAACGCTTCCGCGAGCGGATTCGCGTCATCCGCCAGCCCAACGGCGGCTGTGCGGCGGCGTTCAACACGGCCTTCCGAGAGGCCCGCTGCGACTTCGTGGCGGAGTGCGGCGCCGACGACGTCTGGGAGCCCCGCAAGCTCGAACGGCAGATCCAGGCGCTCATGAGGCATCCGCAGATCGACGTCGCGTTCGGCCTCGCCCGGCTCTTCGGCAGCGCCGAGGGCTGCTGGGGCATGCCCGCGGATGACGCGAGCAGCGGGATCCTCGAGCCGCGCGCCTTCGGCCGAACGATGTACCTGACTAACCGTATCTGCCCCTCGACCCTGCTCATCAGGCGCAGCCTGTACGAGCGGCTGGGGCCCTTCGCCGAGCGCGAGGAGATGGCGACCGAAGACTACGAGTACTGGATGCGGGCGCTGCACGCGGGAGCCGTCTTCCACTACGACCCCGAGGTGCTCGTCCGCTATCGCCGTCACGACGCCAACGCCTCGAGCGACCACCTCGCGATGAGGCAGGCGGATCTGCTCGTGCACCGCCGCTACGTCGACCTCGCCGGCAGCCACTCGCTCGTCAGGAGGGCTCTGGCACACGATCACTTCGTCCTCGGGCGGCTACTCAGGGACAAGGGCCGCACGCGCGAGGCGCGGGCAGAGTTTGCGACCTCGCTTCGCCACAGGCCGACGCCGCGTGCGCTGGCCTGGCGGCTCCTGCTGTCGGTTCCCGAGCGCCACCACCGAGCGCTCGCCGGGCGAGCGATCTCCCTCAAGCGTGCACTGGACCCTCGCGGCTCTGGGACGAGCGTCCACCGGCGCACAGGCGCACGAGCGCGCCCCTAGCCATGCTGCTGCCGGCTGGGCGGATGGGCGCTCTAGGCGTGCTTCGCTCCCTCGGAGCGCCGGCATGAGCGGCGACCCACCCCGCGTCGAGGAGCCGCCCGAGGCGGCGGGGCCGATGGGCGACGAGCTCCGCGAGGCGGCCGCCCACGGCGTTCGCTGGGCCACGATCGCTCGCCCGGTGATCGAGGTCATCCAGCTGGGCTCGATAATCGTCCTGGCGCGTCTGATCGTGCCCGCCGAATTCGGTCGCTACGCCGTCGCCATCATCGCCCAGGAAGTGGCATACCTGATCGTCGCCGGCGGCCTGAGCGCCGCCTTGGTGCAGCGCAAGACGCTGCGCCGCGAGCATCTGCAAAGCGGGATGGCTCTCGGGCTCATCTTGGGTCTCGTGCTGACAGCGCTGACGCTGGTTGCCGCCGGCTTGGTCGTCACGCCGATCTTCGGTACGCGAACGGCGTTGTTCGTTCGGCTCCTGGCGCCGCTGTGCCTGGTCTCCGCGCTGGGCACCGTGCCGCTGGCCACCCTGCGCCGGCGGCTGGCCTTCGGGCGCCTGAGCGTGATCGAAGTGCTCAGCACGGTCGCCCGCGTCGCCGTCTGCATCAGCCTCGCGCTTGCCGGCCTTGGTGGCGAGGCTTTGGTGCTCGGCATGCTGGCCGGCGCCCTGACGATGGCCCTCGCCACATGGGTCAGCGCGCCACCGCCGGCGCCCCGTCTGCACCCCACCGCCGCGCGCGAGCTGCTGGAGTACGGTCTGCCCGCGTCGCTGGCCGCGGTCAGCTGGGTGGGCTTCAGCAACGTCGACTACGCGATCATCGGCGCGCGCCTGGGGGCGTTCAAGACAGGCCTGTACTTCCGCTCCTACACGCTGGCGGTCCAATACCAGAGCAAGGTCGGCATCGTGATGGGCCAGGTGGGATTTCCGGTGCTCGCGCGCACGAGTGGGGCCGCCGAGTTGGCCCTCATGCACCGCAAGATGGTGCGCCTGCTGACCATAGTGATGTTTCCACTGCTCGTCCTGCTGGCGATCGGCGCGCCGGTGCTCGTTCCCTTCATGTTCGGGCCCCGGTGGACCGGGGCGGTCGTGCCGACGCAGATCCTCGCGCTGGGCGGCGCCTCGACGCTCGTCATCAACGCCGCCGGAACGGTGCTGATGGCCACCGGCCGCGCGCGCGCGCTGCTCGGCTACGGGATGGCGCACTTCGTCACGTACGGGCTCACCGTGTTTCTGGTCGTGCGGCTCGGAATCGTCGCGGTCGCGATCGACGCCGCGGTCGTGCACACGATCTTCCTGATCGTCGCCTACGTCCTGATCCTGCACGGGAGCGAGGAACGCCCGCTGCAGCGCCTGTGGGATGACATCGCACCGGCCTTCGTCTCCTGTCTGGGGCTCGTCGCGGTCGCCCTGCCGGCGAGCATCGCGCTGACGGCCGCCCACGTCCCCGCGATCGTATGGCTGCTCGCGCTCGGGCTCGTCGCCCCGCCGCCCTACCTGCTGGCCCTACGCTTCGGCTTCCCGGCGGCATGGCGCAGCCAGCGCGCGGCCCTGGCGCGCATCCTGCCGGGGCATCAGCGGCTGCGCGGAGCGAAGCGGCGCCTGGCGGCGTTGCGCGTGCGGTTCTCGGGGTAGCTCAATACCGTTGCCTTGGGCACAATGATTCCTTCTCGTTATTCCTCGGCGAGCAGCCCTTCGCCACCCACTTGTACGCATTCCCTCCCTGGCCTCCGGTCTGCACTATGTGCTGCATCTAGATACTGTTTTGGATATGGAGCCAGGTCGCTGGGGGAGTCCTGAGCATTACGGTCGCTTGCGCGACGTTTTGAGCGCATCGCGCTATGCACTGGTGGCACTGGCCGTCGCGGTCGGTTTTGCGGTGGTTGGGATCACCGGGCGGGTGTGGGCGTTCATCCCGGCGGTCATCGCCGCCGGCTTCTCCGTCGCAGACGCACTGCTGGCGTGGAGGGGATCCAAGGCCGCGGAGGCCGGCGAACTGCGGGCGCTGCTCTCCGGTAAGGCGTGTCGGGCGGGGCAGGCGCGTGCGACGGAGTACGGCGTGGACGTCGCCGTGCTGCCCGAGGGCCAGGAGTGGCATTACGTACACCGAGACTTCGAGCGTGAGCTGCGCGAGGCCATCAGAGCGGCATTGTCAAGCGAAGGGCCGCCTTTGGTGATGCTCTCAGGCGAGACCAAGTCGGGGAAGACACGCGCCGCCTTTCAGGCCCTGAGGTGGGGTGAGTTGCAGGATGCCTGGCTCGTGGTGCCCAGAGACGGGGCGCGCGTGGAAACCCTGCTCTGGCCCGGTGCTCTCCCCAGGCATTGGCGGCCACTGATCGTCTGGCTCGACGATCTCGAGCGGTATGCGTCAGTTGACGCCGGCGGTCTGAACGAGGGGATGTTCCGCAATCTCGAATGCGATCGCCCCCTGGCGATGCTCGCCACCGTGGGAGGACGAGGGACCAGGAGCCGCACGGAGGAGCTGATCGACCCCATCGCACAGCTCAGGGATCTGGCCGCCTGCATCGAGGTTCCGGTCAAGCTCACCCCGAAGGAGCTCGCCCGCGCCGAGCGCGCCTACGCGCGCAGCGTCGTGAGCGAGATCGAGCGGCTGGGCGTGGGCCGTCGCATGGTCGCAATGAGCGAGCTCAAAGACAGGCTCGTACGCCCGCGCGAGCGCTGTCGCGAGGGAGTCGCGGTGGTCAGGGCCGCGATCGACTGGCGCCGAGCGGGGGTCCAGCGGCCGCTGAGCGCCGATCAGCTGGACGCGCTGTATCGCCACTACCTCCCGGACCATCTCGATCCGAGTGAGGAGCTCTTCAGTGTGGGCCTGAAGTGGGCGCGCGAACCGCTGCCGAACACCCAGATCGCGCTGCTGTGCAGAGCCGCCGACGGCAACGGTGGCTACGAACCATACGATCTGGCGGTCGAGGTGGCCTCCAGCGCGTGGCCCGCGGTGAACGAGCGGGCGCTCACGCAGATCGTCAGCCTGGCCGAGCCACACGACTGCTTTCAGATGGCGAGCACCGCTTTCGACGCCGGCAAAGTGGCGTCGGCGTTGGAGCTGCTAGCGCTCGCCGAGCGCTCGGACGATAGGCAGCTGTCGGCCACCAGCGCCTTCAACACCGGCGTGCTGCTGGCGCGTACCGACGATCTGCGTGGGGCAGAGGACGCCTATCGCCGGGCCGACGACCGCGGTGGCCTGCGAGGCGCGTTCAACCTCGGACAGTTGCTCCGCAAGCGCGGTGACCTGGCCGGGGCGGAGGAGGCCTATCGCAGGGCCGATCAGCGCGGCAGCCCGCAGGGCGCGGTCAACCTCGGCGTCCTGCTCGAGCGGCGCGGCGAGCTGGCCGGGGCGGAGGAGGCCTATCGCAGGGCCGATCAGCGCGGCAGTCGCAAGGGCGCGAGCAACCTCGCGCGGCTGCTTGCCGGACGTGATGATCAGAGCGGCACCCAACCCGCTTTGGCACGCGCGGAGGAGCGCAGGCGTGTCGATGCGTGAGCGTTGGCGGTCGTTGGCGCTGCTAGCCGTGGTCATCGCAGCCGGCCTCGGCGCGGGCTTTGCGATTGGATCGCTGGTCAAGGGCGGCAAGAATGATCGCCGCTCGCCGTCGGCGCTCGCTCCGGGTATCTCCGCTTCCAGCGCGTCGGCTCCGGTGGTGCCCACCGTGCGCGCAATCGCCACCCCGCCCTCGCTGCGCGGCAGACCGAAACCGCGCTCGGCGGCTTCGCCGGTCGCCACCGAAAGCTCCCCACTGGCCGCCTCGTCCGGCGCTTCTGTGTCCCCTCTCGCATCCAGCTCCTCGCCGTCGCCCTCCGTATCCTCGCCCAGCTCGACGAGCCCGGCGCCGACGCAGACCGCCCCGTCGCATGGCGGAGGCGGCGAAGTTCACCATGAAAGCGGAGGAGGAGCGTAGTTCCGGAGGGGTGTTGGGTAGCCCGGCGGCGGTGATCTCAGCCGCCAAGCCGGTAGCCGAGCTTGTGGAGCTGCACGAACGTGGCGGCGAGCGACGCCGTTGCCGCAGTCACCGCTTTGCGTCCGTCGTCGAAGCCGCGGCGGTCTTTGCGGCTGGCGGCGCTAGCCATCGTGGAATAGCCGCGTCCCATGTAGGTGAGTGCGGTTGCGATCGCAGCGTTGGTTGCCCGTTCGGGCGGTCCGGGGCCGGCCTTCCGTATCGCTGCGGCGGCCTGTTCTTGAGCATGAGCCAGATGCTGCGCTGCCGTGGCCTGCTCGTGCGCGGTCCTCGCATGGGCAAGCTGCGCTCCGGCGGCGGCACGCACGCCGTTGAGTGTGGAGATCGCTTCGCTCAACGCCGTGGCATAGGCCCGGCTCGGTTTGTACGACGATGCGTTGGCGGAGACGCCTCCGCTGTGCGCGGTGGTTCTGGCGCTTTCACCGGCGGAAGCGAGCACGAAGCCCGCCGTCGCTGTGAGTGCTGTGAGAAACGCCACGGCGCCCACACGGCGAGCGCGAAAGCGCGGCGGAGCGCGTTCGGCGCTTGCCGCTGCCGGCCCACGCGAGGTATCCGGCGGCCGGTCGCTCGAGCTCTCCAGGCGCACCGAGATCGGTGCGCTCTCGGGGGTTGGCTCGAGTGACACCGGCTTTCGCTGTTGTGGCTGCTGCTGCTCGACGCCGGTCGGTGCGCGCCCGTAGGAGAGAAATCCGGACTCGGCTTCCGGCTGAGCCGGTGCCCGCGCGGGCTCGGAAGACGGGAGTGGGGGCGGCGGCGACTCCGAGGGCTCGGGAGTCGGGGACCAGTCTGGTGTCTTCAGCGAGCGACTCACGAACGGTGCGGGTGTCAGCGGCTTGGGGCTGCTCGCCGAGGAGCCTCGCTCGGGCAGACGTGCGTCGCGTCGCCAACGTGGCCCCAGCAGATCGAGGACGATCTCCTCTAGCTCCTCCCACGCCTGTGCAGCGCTCTGGGTGCGCCCCGTGAACTCCTTGACGAGCAGGCGGGCCACCCACTCCGACAGGGAGGGATCGACGTCCGGCCTCGAGTCGATCACCGGCGGGATCGACTCGTTGACATGGCGCAGCAGGATCGCAACCGGCGTCGGGCTGTCGTGGAACGGGAGGCGGCCCACGAGCTGCTCATAGGTCATGACCCCCACCGAGTACAGGTCGGTCCAGGGGCCGATCGTATGGGCAAGGGCCTGCTCGGGCGCCATATACGCAGGCGTGCCCACGGTGGTGCCGGTGGCTGTCACGAAGCTCGCGACGCTCGCGCTCTGGGTCGTCTTGGCGATGCCGAAGTCGGTGATCTTCACCCGACCTTCGCCGGTGAGCATGAGGTTCTCCGGCTTGAGGTCGCGATGCACGATGCCCGACGGCTCGACGGCGGCCAGGCCGGCGAGCAGACCCTCCAACACGCCCGCGAGCTGCGCCAGCGAGAGCCCGCCCACCCACGGCCTCAGCGAGCCGCGCGGCATGTACTCCATCGCGATATAGGAAGTCCCGCGTTCCTCGACGTAGTCGTGGACGGTGACGATGTTCGGGTGGTTCAGCGAGCCCGCCAGGCGTGACTCGCGGACGAAGCGCTGGACGAGCTCTGGGGTGGTCGCGTCCACACTGCGCAGTTCCTTGAGTGCGACCAGGCGATCAAGGTCGGGCTGACGGGCCTTGTAGACGACGCCCATGCCGCCGCGGCCAATCTCCTGGAGGATCTCATAGCGCCCCACGGTGCGGGGCGTGGCACGCTCCGCACCCGCGGCAGACGCGGTGGTGTTGGATGTTGTTCGATCTGGCTTGTCCATATCACTGTGGCGGAAGCGAGGCCCTGGTCGTGCCCGCTGCACGATTCGGGACCATAATTGCATCAGCCGGGTTCTGATTTGTGGGAGGGACCACATGCTCACAATCCCACTCGAGGGCAAAGAGTGTAATCTGGCACCCCAAAATCAAGGACTGGAATCCCGGGCTAACGCCATCAGGCCAGGCAGTAGAATGAGTATGGAACTCCCCAGAGTCACGACTGAGCCACCGCTCGGCCATCGGTCACAGCTCTGGGCGAGAGCCCCTGCGTCCCGGCGCGCGCTGGTTGCGAATGGCGTTCTTTCGCTTGCGGTTGCGGCGGCCGCTGTTGCCTTTGTCGAGGGCTTTGCCGCCGAGCACGCCTCGTCGCCGCCTGTTGTGCGCCGCCAGCCCGTACCTCACGAGGGGCTGTCGGCTCTTCCCTTGGCAGCCCAGGGCGTGGTTTCGGCTACGCTCGGCGCCAGCGACCCGGCTTACCGCGTGGGCGTGGCGGGTACCGTCCTGCGGGTCCGCAATCCCGCCCAGGGGCTGAGCATGCGGTTCGACGGGCGCGGAGTGTCGATCGACGCCGGGCGGTTGCACGCGCGCCTGCGGCTGCTCGCGTTCGGCTACGGGGACTCGCTGCAGCCGGTCGGCGAGGTGCGGCCGCGCGCGCGCGCGAACGAAGCGACATATGCGCGCAGTGGGCTGCGTGAGTGGTACCGGAACGGTCCGATCGGCCTGGAGCAGGGCTTCACGATCCCGCGCTCGCCGCGCACGCGAGGGTTGGGGCCGTTGACGCTCTCGCTGGCGCTCGCCGACAATGCGGGCACGACCCCCGCCGTCGCCGCCGGCGGCTTCACACTTGGGGGTCTGGGTGGAGAGTCGCTTCGCTACGGCGATCTGCTGGCGCTCGACGCCCGGGGACGGTCCTTGCCGTGCAGACTCGAACTGCACGGCGACACCATACGGATGCGCGTCGACGTGCGCGGCGCGCGCTACCCGCTGCGGATCGATCCGCTGATCCAGCTCGGCGCGAAGCTCACCGAGCACGAAGAACACTGGGTAGGCCCCAACTTCGGCGGCGCGGTGGCGCTGTCGGCGGACGGCAGCACAGCGCTGATCGGTGCCCCCAATAGTGTCGCCGGTGGCGCGGTTTGGGTCTTCACACGCTCGGGAGCCGGCTGGAGCCAGCAGAGCCCAGAGCTGACGCCTGACACTGCTCTGAGTCCCGCGGCCGGATTCGGCGCGAGCGTCGCCCTCTCGGCCAATGGCAACATCGCGCTGATCGGCGCTCCTGGGGCGCAGGGAGCACACGAACGCAACGGGTCTGCGTGGGTGTTCATCCGTGTGAATGAAACTTGGACCGAGGGACCTCACCTTGTCGACCACGAAGAAGACGAACACGCCGAATTCGGAGCCGGCGTCGCGCTGTCGGCGAACGGCGACACCGCTCTGATCGGCGGTCCCGGCGACCAGGCAACTGGTGCGACCTGGGTGCTCGCACGCTCGGGCGGGAGTTGGGTGCAGCAGGCGAAGCTCGTGGGAAAAGAATCCTATAGCGGCGGCTCGAGCGTAGCGCTGTCCGCCGATGGCAACACGGCGCTTATCGGCAGCTCGAACGCTCTCATGGCATGGGTGTTCGCACGCCCACGCTCAGGCTCGACATGGACCCAGAGCGCGATACTCACCGATGGACGACAGTTCTACGGCCCATTCGGCTCGAGCGTGGCGCTGTCGGCCGACGGCGACACTGCGCTCGTCAGCGAACCCCCTTTTCCTGGGCTCGAACTCTTCTTCGGCGCGGCCTGGGTGTTCACGCGCGTGGGTTCGACCTGGACGACCGGTCACGAACTCACCAGCGTGGGGTCTGGCACGACCGCGTTCGGCTCGAGTGTGGCGCTGTCCGGCGACGGCGACACCGCACTGGTCGGCAGCGGGCAAGACGACAACGGCCGTGGCGCGGCATGGGTGTTCAGGCGCAACGGCTCGAGCTGGACCGAGAAGACGCCGCAGTTGACAGGCGGCGAAGAAGAGAACGGCGCCGCCGCATTCGGAGCCAGCGTGGCGCTGTCGGGCGACGGCAACTCGGCGCTGGTCGGCGGGCCCAACGACGTGCCGCTGATGGGGGCGCCCGGATCTGAAGGAGCCGTATGGGCGTTTACAAGCGCACCGCCGAGTGCCACTACGAGTGGGGCTTCGAATGTGGGCACCGGGACGGCCACGCTGAACGCGGAAGTCGACCCCGACGGCCTTGCGACCTCGGCGTTCTTTCAGTACGGCACGACGACGGCCTACGGCCATTCCACCACAGCGCTTTCCGCTGGCTCTGCGGAAGGCGCGAGCTCGTTCGTGAGCAACGTCAGTGGGCTTGCGCCAGCGACCACCTACCATTTCCGGGTGGTAGCTGAAAGCTCGGCGGGCCCCAGCGATGGGGCGGACCAGGCGTTCACCACCGCGCCGGTGGTGCCGGTGATCCCGCCGCCCGTCGCCCCGGTGAGCAGGGTCGCGCCGGCGATCTCGGGCACGCCCATCCGCGGCCAGGCACTGTCGGTGTCCCAGGGAGCGTGGGCGAACGCTCCCACATCGTTCTCATACGAGTGGCAGAGTTGCGACGCCGCCGGACACGGCTGCACGGCCCTGCCCGGCGCGACCGGCCCGACTTACGTCCTGCGACAGGGTGACGTGGGCCGGCGCCTGCTGGCGATCGTCACCGCCACCAACGCCGGAGGATCCAACACCGCGACCTCGGCCGCCTCGCCACTGGTCGGATCGCTGGTGGAAGCGACGACGACATGGACCTTCGGGCGATCCTCGCGCTACACGATCGTGGAATCGCTCATCGTCAAAGACATACCCTACGAAGGCACCGTCGAAGTCGTCTGTCACGGCCGTGGCTGCCCCTTCGCCCGCAGCCACGCAGCCCACACCAGAAGCCGCGCGCGCTGCCACCGCCGCTGCAAGACGGCGCGGCCGCCATCCCCGCAAGCCGAAGTCGACCTGACACCACTGTTCAAAGGCCGCCACCTGGGCGTGGGGACGCACATCACGGTGAACGTCGCCAAGGCTGGCTGGATCGGAAAGTCATTCACCTTCACCATGCGCGCAAACCACGCGCCGCATCTCCAGATCGCCTGTCTGGCCCCCGGTTCGAGCCAACCGGGCCGCGGCTGTTGAAAGATGACGAGAGTCCCTGTCTGAGACGCGGTGTCCCCGTACACCGCCCAGCCGCGGGGCGGGACGCCCCGCGGCCACTGCCGCGGGATCTCCCCGGCCCGCGCGGATGTGTCCCCCAAAACCCGCTCCCGGGCGATCAGCTCTCCGCGTCCTCCTTCGGCAGCTCGCGGATCACGCGCGCGGGATTGCCCGCGGCGATCACGCCGCCGGGTATCGAGGAGCTCACGACGCTGCCCGCGCCGATCACCGAGTGCGCGCCGATCCGCACGCCCTTCAGGATCAGCACGCGGTCGCCGACGAACACGTCCTGCGCGAGCTCGACCGCGCCCGTGCGCGCCTGTCCGTCGCGCCGGCGTCCGGCGCGCAGGTCGTGGAAGTCGCTGTCGTAGATCGTCACTTCCGAGCCCAGCAGCGCGCCGGCGCCGATGCGGATGCCCGGTCCCTCGCTCTTGATGAACGCGTTGTTGTTGATCTGCACGCCGTCGCCGATCTCGATCAGCGACTCCTGTCTGGCTGCCTCCAGGTGGCAGTAGCCCGTGTAGAACGAGCTGGACCGCTGCCACCCGAGCTCGACGTCGCGGCCGAAGACGATCGCGCCGGGGCCGAGCATCAGCACCGGCTGGGCGGCGAGCGGCGAGCCGCTCACGCGGCGGCAGCTGGAGAGCGCCCGGTACTTTAGGATCCGGGGGCGCTGGAGCAGCGTCCCCAGCCGCGACCTGGCTTTCAGCATGGCGCCGGCGCCGATGCCCTCCTCGCCGGCTTTACTGCCTGACGGCGGCGCAGTTCGCCGGCGGCGGGTCGCGATACGTGGATTTCGGTCATCCACACCAAGCAACGCCGCCGGTCGCACTGGATTTACGCACGTCATGATTGCGGGATATGCTCGGTCGCTCAGACGTTGTCGTGACCTCGAAGGGCGGTGAGGAGGTCCGCGGCGAGGAACAGCTTGCCCCACCTGCGTCCGGAGATCTCGACGAGAATGTTCTGGCTGAGAAGGTCCGAGATCGCGGCACGCGCCGTCGGGTCGCTCACCCCAAGTCGGCCCGAGGCCTCCTTCGCCGTGATGTAGGGATTCGCGAACAAGTGATCGAGTAGCCGGACGGCGGTTGGCCTGGCTTTCGAGGCCATGAGTGAGTTTCGATAACGCTCTCGCAGCGCGAGCAAACGTTGGGCGTCCTCGACTGCCTCGGCCGCCTGGGTGCGTACGCCCTCAAGGAAGTAGCGCATCCACGAATCCCAGTCGTCATGGGTGCTCACGCGCATCAGGAGATCGTAGTAGTCGGTGCGTGTGCGCTCGAAGTAGGCGGAGAGGTAAAGCAGTGGCTGGGGTAGCAGGCCCCGCTCGCAGAGAAACACGGACACGAGCAGACGACCGACTCGGCCGTTGCCATCTCGAAAGGGGTGAATCGCCTCAAACTGGTAGTGAACAAGCGCCGCCTGTGCAAGCGGTGGCAGTGTCCGATCGTGGAGGAAGCGCTCGAGATCGGCGAGTCCCTGTTTCATATCCGGTGGTGGTGGTGGCACGTAGATAGCGTCCGCGATCGAAGTTCCGGGTGGGGCGATGAAGTTCTGGCTCGTCCGGAACCGTCCGGGTGTCTGATCTGCACCACGCACATCACGCATCAGATGCCGATGAAGCTCGCGGATCAACCGCAGGCTGAGTGGGAGATCGGCAAGACGACGTAGCCCGAACTCGTGTGCCCGTACGTAGTTCTGCACCTCGTTGACGTCCGCCGCGTCGCGAGATAGCTGTGTCTGGCCGGCTTCTGCCGCGTAGACATCCGCAATCGTGCTCTGTGTTCCCTCTATGCGAGAACTCAGCACCGCCTCCCGCCGCAGATACGGGGAGATCAGGAGATGGGGGTTCGGCAGCAGACTGCCGACACCGCTGAGCATGCCCAGCGCGTTCGAAGCCTGGTCGAGCAGGCGAACGGCGGCAGGGGAGATGTCGAACGTCGGCAGCAGCTGCTGGGGCACAAAGGCAACGGCCCCTCCCACGGTCGGGACGAGTCGCCCAGGTGCTTGCTCTGAAAACTGATCACGCTCCATCCTCGAAGTCTTTCAAACACAAGGGATGCTTTGTTTGAAAGCGCCTGGGGCTTCTAAAGCGTCCTTGCAAACCAAGCCATCCCTCGGGTCAACTGCACCCGACCCTGAGCCAGAGGTCGAAGAACCGGCGCCTCACAACCGGGGCGGCTGGATCAACGTTCCCAGCCGCGACCTCACCTTCAACCGCGGCGCCCTCAGCACCGCGGCGCCCTCAGCACCCCGGCGTCCTCAGCGCGCTCGCCCTCAGCACAGCGCCACCTCGTCCCCGTCGCCGACCTGCAGGCGCAGCGCGCGCGGCACCGAGAAGTCGCGGAAGATGCGCGCCTCGCGGCCGACGATGCTCGCCACCAGGCGCCCGCCGACGTGCAGCACGCTCGCGTCGGCGAGCACGATCGAGCGCTCGAGCTCGGCGCCTTCGATGCGCACGCGCTCGGCGATCGAGGTGTGCGGGCCGATGTAGGAGTCGGCGATCAGCGCGTCCGCGCCGATCATCACCGGCCCGATGATCACGCTCGAGTTCACGCTCGCGGTGGGATGGATCGCGATCGGGCCCTCGAAGCGGTTGCCGTCGGTCGCGCTCGCGGTCGTCTCGGGGTCCAGCGCGTCGAGCAGCGTGCGGTTCATGTCGAGTAGGTCGAGCGCGTCGCCGGCGAAGTGACGCCACTTGTACACGTCCCGCGTGTGCACGCGGGCGCCGGCGCGAGCGAGCAGCTGGGCCAGGACCGCGAGATCGAGCGTCTCCACGGACGGCCGCGAGCTCGCCAGCCGCCGCAGCGCGCTCGGACCGAGCAGGCAGACACCCGCCGTCCCAGCCGGTGTGCTCAGGCCGTCGTCGGCGGCGCTGAGCAGCCGCTGCGGCACCAGTTTGAGTCGCCTGGGCTCCCGACCGTCGTCCTGGAGGAGCAGCAGCGCGTCCGAGGACTCCTCGTCCAGCAGCTCTGCGAACGCCGCCAGCGGCTGCCCCAGCAGACCGTCGGCGCGGTGCAGGATGCACGGGGCCTCGCCCACGAGCTCCGCCACCGCGAGCAGCGCCTCGCCAGGCTGCTCGTAGGCCAGGTGGCGGATCTCGGCGCCCGCCGGGCGCTCGTCCTCAACGCATGCGGCGATCTCCTGCGCCACGTCGGCCGGCGCCACGATCGCGATCTCGACCGCGCCCGCCCGCAGCAGCGCGTCGAGCACGTGACAGACGATCGGCCGGTTCGCCACCCGCTGCAGCGAGGGCGCGCGGGTGGCGCCGAGCCACGGCCCCGTCCACCGGGTCGTATTGGGAACGACGACGACGCCCTTGCTGAGCACATGCAACCAACGCATGGCGCGACTCAGTACTCCCGTACCCGCGGGTAAATCTCGCGCGGCGGTGGAAATTCCCGCGCGGGGCGGAGGCGTCCCTACGCCGCGGCCGGCTCGACGTGCGCGGAGGGGGACCCCACCGGCACGCCGTTGTCGCGCATCGAAGCCTGCGCCATCTCGACGGCCGCGACGATGTCCAGGCCGAGCGCGAGATTCGAGCGCGGTTCCTCGCCGGTGCGGATCGCGTGGGCGAAATCCTGCAGCTCCAGGCGCAGCGGCTCCTGCGCATCCACGCGCGGGATCACCACATCGCCGCTGCGATACACGAGCTGGTGCTCGCCGAAGTTGGTGGGCTGGCCGACGTCCATCCCGCGGTCGTAGATGCGTACGGGCTCATCGGAGGCGGTGTCGTCGTACTGCACCATGCGCTTGCTGCCGACGACGATCATCTGGCGGACCTTGCGCGGCGCCAGCCACGACAGCTGCACGTTGGCCGTGGCGCCGCCGGCGAAGGTCAGCGTCATGAACGCCGTCTCGGGCACGTCCTCCTTGAACACGCAGCTTCCCGACGCGGCGACTTCGATCACCGGCTCACCGAGCCAGTAGAGCAGGATCGACAGATCGTGCGGCGCCAGGTCGCAGACCACGCCGTCGCGCTGGTACTTGCCGAGGTTCATGCGCGAGGAGGTGATGAAGTGGATGTCGCCGACCACGTCGGTCTGGATCAACTCGCGCACGGTGTTGACGGCGGGGCTGTAGATGAACGTGTGTCCGGGCATCAGCGTGAGCTCGGACCGCCGCGCCAGCTCGGCCAGCTCGCGGCCGTCCTGCAGGCGGGTGGCGAGCGGCTTCTCGACGAGCACGTGCTTACCGGCCTGCAACGCCTGTTTCACCAGCGGATGGTGGGTGCTCGGCGGCGTGGCGACGATCACGGCCTCGACCGCGTCATCGCACAGCACCTCGTCGAAGTCATGCAGCGCGCGGGCGTGTGGATGGGGAGCGCCGAGCGAGCGCAGCTGGGCGGGGTCGCGGTCGCACAGCGCGTGCAGGCGGAACTCGGGCGACTCGGCCAGGTTGCGCGCCAGGTTGGGGCCCCAGTAGCCGCAGCCGACGACCGCCGCGCCGATCGGCGCCGGTCGCGGCACGATGCGACCGGTCCGGCGCGCGTCCGCGTGCCAGTCGCTCGAGCCGTTCAGCATGACGACGACTCGCTCTCCGCTCGGGGCGCGCTCGTCGATGCTGGTAGCGGGCAACCCGCGCGGGCGCTCCCCGGCGCGCCGCCTGCCGGCGATTCCCTGCGGATTGTCAGGCGTCCGGCCATCTGCCCGATCAACGCTCCCAGGGAGCCCGGTCTTGCGCAAAGTCCAGCACCGTTTCCGTCACCCGATCGAGCTCGGCGTCGCTCATGCCGGGGTACAGCGGCAGCGAGCACATCCGCTCGGCCAGCCGCTCGCTCACCGGCAGGCTTCCGCTCCTCAGACCGAGCCCGGCATATGCCTCGGTCAGGTGGATCGGCGTCGGATAGTGGATCGCCGATGCGACGCCGCATCGCGACAGGTGCTCGCGCAGCTCGTCACGGCGCTCGCTGCGAATGACGAACTGGTGGTAGACGTGATCGGTGTGTGCGCCCTGCACGAGCTCCGCGCCGGCAAGCTCGATCGCGCGCTCGCGGCCCCCGGCGCGCAAGCCGGCGAGCAGCCCGTCGCGCAACGCCCCGCCGAGTCGCCGGCGCTCGTCGTTCCAGCCGTCCAGGCGAGTCAGCTTGCGCCGCAGCACGGCCGCCTGCAGCGCATCCAGGCGGGCCGTGGTGCCCACCATGCGGTGGTTGTAGCGGGGTCGCTCGCCGTGCGCGCGCAGCAGCCGCACGCGGTCGGCCAGCTCGGCGACCGGGGTCACGACCGCTCCGCCGTCGCCCCACGCGCCGAGGTTCTTGGTCGGGTAGAAGCTGAAGCAGCCGAACACGCCGAACGTCCCCACGCGCTGGGAGCGATAGCGCGCGCCGTGGGCCTGGCAGGCGTCCTCGATCACGTGCGCTCCCGCTTCGCGCGCCAGCGCGAGGATCGGCTCCAGCTCCACCGTGGCCCCGAACAGATGCACCGGGATCACGCAGCGCACGCTCGCGGTGAGGTGCTCGGCGACGATCTCCGCGGTGATCAGGTGCGAGTCGGGGTCCACGTCGACCAGGCGCGGTGTGGCCCCGACCGCGCTCACCGCCTCCGCCGTGGCGATGAAGGAGTTGGTCGGCACGATCACCTCGTCGCCGGGGCCGATCTCCAAGGCGCGCAGCGCGAGCGCGAGCGCCTCCGTGCCGGAGGAGACGCCGACGGCGTGCTCGGTCTCGCAGTAGGCCGCGAACTCGCGCTCGAAGGACTCGACCGGCTCGCCGAGCGTGAACGCGCCCCGCTGCGCCACCTCGCGCACCGCGCCCAGCAGCTCCTCCAACAGCTCCGGGTCGGCGCAGTCCAGCCGCGTCAGCCCCACCGCGAGAGCGTCCGCGGGCGCTATCGCCGGACCGGCGCTCATGGTTCGTGGGCCCTCAGCATGCCGCGCTCACCGGCACGCTCGCGCTCGTCGCGGGTGCCGAGCCGAGCTGGCGGAGCTCCTGGCGCAGCGCGCGCCGTCCGCGATGGTGCAGACCGTGGATGGAGCTCTCCGAGCGACCCATCCGCTCGGCTATCTCCGGCGGCGAGAGCCCGACGACATGGCGCATGATCATCACGCTGCGCTGCTCCTCGGGCAGCGTGGCGAGGGCGGTATGCAGGTCGCGCGCACGGTCGCGCGCGTCGTTATCGTCGTCGTGGCCGTCGGCGCTCATGACCTCTTCGATCGGTGTGGGGCGGCGCCGGCGCAGGTGATCGAGCGCGACGTTGCGCGCCAGGCGCAGCAGCCAGCCCGAGAACGGCACGCCGTGATCCTCGTACTTGACGATGACCGTCATCAGCTTCATGAACACGTGCTGGGTCAGATCCTCGGCCTCCCTGTCATCCCTGACGATGCTGCGCACGTAGCCGTACACGTTGTCCGAGTAACGGATATAGAGGACGCGCAGCGCCTCCTGGTCGCCCTGCTTCGCGCGCGCGATCGCCAGGCGCACTTCGCGCGCCGCCTCCGGCGACTCGTCGAGCGTCTTGCGGCAGCGAAAGCCCGCCTGTCCGTCCTTGGCATCGGCACTGCGGAGCACGGCACGTCCCCTTGCCTCGTAGTGAACTCGTCCCTGTTCTCCCCTCCACGATGATCAGCATCTGGAGGCGCGTTTGCAATGGCCCGATGTTCGTGACGTGCGTTCAGATGGTGAACGCGCTCGCGACCACGTTTCCAGGAGCGCGCTGCTCGCCTGTAACTGTTAATTCTCCGGACGAGGCGGCGACGAGCGGCCGTCAGCGCTCGAGCCCGAACGCCCGCTCGGCCTCCGCCACCACGTGCCGGGCGATCGCCGGCGAGGCGCTCGCCGCCGGCGAGGGGGCGTTGCGCACGTGCAGCGCGCGCGGTGTCGCGGAGAACGCGAAGTCGTCGATCAGCCGTCCGTCGCGCGCGAGCGCCTGGGCGCGCACCCCGGCGAACGCCGGTTCCACGTCCTGCGCTCGCAGCTCGGGCACGTAACGCGCGGCGGCGCGCACGAGCGTCGAGCGCAATACGGCGTGGGTCAGCTCGCTCGCTCCCGTGCGCCACCAGCGGCCCATCATCCGCCACGTTCCCGGCCAGGCGAGCGTGTCGCGCACGTCGTCCGCGCGCACCCGCCCGAGCGCGTAGGCGTCGCGGGCGCCCGCCAGCAGCGCCGTCGGTCCGAGGAGCACCTCGCCGTCGATCCGCCGCGTCAGGTGCACGCCCAGGAACGGCAGCGACGGGTCGGGGACGGGATAGATCAGCGCGCGCACCAGCTCCCTGCGCGGGGGCGCCAGCCGCAGATACGCCCCCCGGAACGGCACGATCCGCGGGTCGGGGTCGGCGCCGGCGGCCACCGCCAGCCGATCGGACCACGCGCCCGCGCACACGATCGCGTGCCGCGCCTCGGTCACCCCGCGCGTGTGCGTCACGCGCAGCGAGCCCGCCGCCGCCGCCACTACCTCCATGCTCCGCACCTCGCACCCGGTCGCGATCGCGCCGCCGGCGCTGAGCACGTCCTCGGCATACGCCCGCGCGAGCGCGGCGAACTCGACGATGCCGGTGCTCGGCACGTGCAGCCCGGCGATCCCGCGCGCGTGGGGCTCGATCGCCGCGATGCCGTCGGCGTCGATGCGCCGCACGCCCGGGACCCCGTTGGCGCGGGCGCGCCGCTGCAGCTCCTCCAGCCGGCCCAGCTCGCCCGGGTGGGTGGCGAGGATCACCTTGCCGCACGCCCGCACGGCGATGTTGCGCTCCTCGCAGTAGGCGTACAGCTCGCGCGCGCCCTCCACGCACAGCCGCGCCTTGAGCGAGCCCGGCGTGTAATACACGCCGGCGTGCACGACGCCCGAGTTGTGCCCCGTCTGGTGTGTCGCCAACTCGGTCTCGCGCTCGAGCACGCACACCGACGCGCGCGGATGGCGCCGGGTCAGCTCGCGCGCCACCGCCAGCCCCACGATCCCGCCGCCGACGACCGCGACGTCGCAGCGTGACGGCGGCGGCGCGGACGGCGGCGGCTCACGATCGGAGGACATCGGCGCAACTGTAATGCGCCGGTCGTGCGGGGTCGCGAGGACTCACTGGGTCCCGGCCGCGCAGACCGCGCGCGTCGGCGGCGGTGGGCGCGGAGCATCCGCTCCGTGACGGATGCGCGGGCACGACATGAGTTGGATGCGGGGCGGCTTGGGTCTCCTATATATCAAAATGTGTATACTAGTCCAATGGAATTTTCGGCCATGGTTCGGAGCGCCCGTCGGGCCGCCGGCATCACCCAGCTCGAACTGGCCACCCGTGCCGGCACGGCTCAGCCGGCGGTCGCGGCGTACGAGTCTGGTGATCGGACTCCCGGCATCGCGACGTTGCGGCGGCTTCTCGGCGCGTGTGAGCACGATGTCGAGGTGCTCGCTCGTCCTCGCGTGCGCCGCGGCGCCGCGTCGCTGGCGGAGCTCGCGCCGGCGATTCGGGACGACCTCAGACAGAGCTCCGAGCACGACGCGCTGCGGCTGCTGTTCGGGTTCGCCGACGACTTCAGAGGTTCCTCTCGCCCCGGCAGGATCGCGTTGATCGCAGGCGAGCCTCCTCTCACCGGCGACGCCCGTTTCGACGCCGCGCTCGCGGGCGTGGCAGAGCTCTTCGCGCGCGAGGCCGGCATTGCGGCGCCGGAATGGGTCGATGGGGCGACTCGCTTCGTGGAGCCCTGGTGGTTCGTCGCATCCCGCCCGGCGTTCCACGCCTACACGCTCGCCCACACCCCGGCGGTGTTCGCGCGTCATGGCGTGTTCATGGCGCGCGAGGTCTTCGACCGTGTCTGAGCGACCGTTCACCCGAGCTCGCATCGTGAGCGCGCTGCAGGCGCTGGGCGACGAGCTGACCCGTCAGGGGGTGCGCGGTGAGATGTTCGTCGTCGGCGGGGCCGCGATGGCGCTCGCCTACTCCACCCGACGGGTAACCCGGGACATCGACGCCGTGTTCGAGCCGAAGTCCTCGATCTACGCCGCGGCCGAGCGGGTGGCGGAGGACCTCGGGTTGCCGGAGGATTGGCTGAACGACGCTGTCAAGGGGTTCATGCCCGGCGAGGACGAACACGCCCGACCCGTCCCCGACATCACCGGGATCGAGATAACGACCGCCTCGCCCGAGTATCTGCTCGCGATGAAGCTCATGGCGATGCGCTTCGGCGAGGACGATGCAGACATCGAATTGCTGCTGCGCGAGTGCGGTCTGCACAGCGCCGAGGAGGCGCTCGCCACACTGGAGCGTCTCTACCCGTCCCGGGAGCCGTCCCCGAAGACGCGTTTCTTCCTGGAGGAGCTCTTTCAGTCGATGCCACCGGCATGAGTGATGTTGTTCCCGCGGCGCATGCGCGTCCGGGGCGGTGTGTCGCGCATGCCCTGTGGGGCTGATGCTGTTCCGGTGGCGCATGCGCCACCGGCGGGAGCGCGCATGCGCGCTCCCGGCACGAGCCGCATGCGGCTCGTGCGCGATGGGCCGCATGCGGCCCATCGTCCGACCGGCGCATGCGCCGGTCGGCGGGTCTGCACATGTGCAGACCCGAACTGCCCGCTCCCGCTCGAGAGCGCCCTACCCGACGTACCCCGGCCCGCCGCGCGCGGTCGCCGCGGCCGCGTCCAGCAGCCCCGCGCCATACAGCCGCGCATCGCCCGGATCTCCCAGCCTGCGCGCCGTCGCACGCAGCCTGCGGGTTATCTGGGCCACCGTCGGCCTGCGCCCCAGCACGCGCCCGGCGATCATCAGCGCGACGGTCGCCGCCACGTGCGGCGCCGCCATCGAGGTGCCCTCGTAGCCGCCGGGAAACCCGAACACGCGGGGCGAGGAGCCGGCGAACGTCATCTGGAAGACGTCCCTGCCCGGCGGTTCGGTCGGGCGGCAGTTCGGGTCGCCGGGCAGGTACGCGTCGGCGCCGCCTCCGGGCGCCACGAGCGTCAGCCTCGACCCGTCGTTGGAGTAGTTGGCCAGGCATCCGTGTTCGGTGCTCGCCCCCACCGCGATCACGTGCGGCGCCCGGGCCGGATAGGCGATCGCGGCGTGCCCCTCGTTGCCCGCCGCCGCCACGACGACGACCCTGTGGCGGTAGGCGTAGCGCAGCGCTCGCGTCAGCTGCGGAATGTCCCCGGCCGTGACGTCGCTGGAGAACTCCAGGCTCAGGTTGATCACGCGCGCGCCGTGGTTGACGGCGAACCGCACTCCCTTGGCGATCGTCGTCGCGTCGCCTTCGCCTTCGTCGTTGAGCACGCGCACGGGCATGATCCGCGCCGCGAACGCGAGCCCCGTCAGCCCGTAGTGGTTGTTGGTGGCCTCGGCGATCGTGCCCGCGACGAACGTCCCGTGGCCGTTGCGATCGTTCGCGTAGCGACTGCGGTCGATGAAGTCATACCCCTGCACGAACCCGTAGCGGCTGAAGTCCGGCGAGCGGCGGAACCGTCCCCTGTTCATGTATGCCACGCCCGTGTCGAGCACCGCCACGATCACGTCTCTGCCCCCCGGCGCGCCCTCCGCCGCGACGTTCGCCCACGCCTGCGGCGCCTGCACCCCGTATGGCCCGGTGAAGTTCCACTGCGCCGACTGCCAGTCTCCCGGCGCGCCGCCCTGCCCGGGAATGCCGGTGTCGTTCGGGATCACCCCGCCCGCCTCGTGGGCCCAGTATTCGGCGCCCGCCTGCGCCGCGCTCGCCGTCACGAGCACCACCGCGCTCGCCACCGCCGCCCCGACGGCGAGCGCGATCCGCCGGGCGCCCGCGCGTGCGCGGCGCCGCCGTCCGCGGGGATATCGCCCGCCGGCAGGATCGCGCGCGGGCAGGCGGCTCCCCGGCGCTGTCGTATGGCCTCTGCTCGGCTGCATGGTCCCCTTGCGTAATCATCCTTCAATGACCCGACTCACCGCTTCGATGACCGACTCTCCGGCAGGCTCGGCGACGGTGGCGATGACGATGCGTCGGCACTCTTGCAGAGCATGCGGCAGCCACGCCCTATGAACACCCCGCGCACACCCGACTACCGCCCCGGCGAGGACGATCGCGACGGCGAGGGCCGCGACGACGCCTACTTCATGCGCCTGGCCCTGCGCGAGGCCAAGCGCGCGCTCGCCCACGAGGACGTGCCGATCGGCGCGGCGCTCGTGCGCTCCGGAGAGGTCCTCGCCGCCACCCACAACGAGCGCGAGCTGCGCTCCGACCCGACCGCCCACGCCGAGATCCTCGCGCTGCGCGAGGCCGCCCGCGCCCTGGGCTCCTGGCGGCTGCTCGACTGCACGCTCTACGTCACGCTGGAGCCCTGCGCGATGTGCGCCGGCGCGATCGTCCTCGCGCGCGTGGACCGCGTGGTATTCGGCGCCACCGACCCCAAGGCCGGCGCGTGCGGCAGCGTCCTTGACGTGCTCGCAGAGCCCCGCCTGAACCACCGCCCGGAGGTGCTCTGCGGCGTGCTCGCGCCCGACTGCGGTCAGCTCTTGAGCGCGTTCTTCGCGTCGCGGCGCTAGGCGCTCCCCGTATAAGCCTTGACTTCTTAGAAGGTCTAGCTTATACTTCGCTGGTGTTATGGAGCATCGAGCTGACCGAGGAGGTCGAGAGGTGGCTGCTTGACGAGCTCGATGATGACGGGCGCAGGCAGATCGTCCCGGCCATCGACAAGCTGGAGGAGGTCGGGCCGACCCTCGGACGGCCGATCGTCGATCGCATCAAAGCAAGCCGCCACCACAACATGAAGGAGCTGCGATCGACCGGTGGGACCGTACGGATCCTGTTCGCGTTCGATCCCGAGCGCAAAGCGATACTGCTGATCGGCGGTGACAAGGCCAGCCGGTGGAAGCGCTGGTACAGCGAGAACATCCCCAGAGCCGACGATCTTTACGACGAGCATTTGGAGACCCTGCGATGACCAAGGCAAAGATGAAGACAGCACCCTGGAGAGAGGTTCGCGAGCGGGCGGTCAGACCCGAGGATGAGCCGCATATCGCGCGTGAGCGCGAGATCATCGAGGCTGAGCTGAGACTCGCGGCGCTTCGCAAGCACCGGAAGGCCAGCCAGACCGCCGTCGCGAAGAGGCTGAAGGTGTCTCAGTCGAGCGTCTCCCAGCTGGAGCGTGGCGCCGACCCGCGGCTGTCGACCGTCGCGGGCTATGTCGACGCGCTGGGCGGCAAGCTCAAGGTGCTCGCAGTGTTCGACGACGAGACGGTGCCGATCAGCTGAGCCGTCTCGCGGCGAGGAGAGAGCAGTTCGAACAGTCGTACCGCCTCAGCCCGAAGATCCGCACTACAAAGCCAAATGTAGCGCACTGTCAGTGTGTTCTGGCAGTCCTCGAGGGTTCTCTCTTGACAAGCCGGACGGTTGGCGCTATGTTTTGTTTTGTTCATGGCTCCCGTCGTGGGATGCCGGGGCACGATAGATCGGGTTTGGGTCCGTTCTCTGGATCGGTTTCAAGCGCTTTCGCAGGGAAGTTTGTTGGGGAGAGGTTTACCGGATCGTATGAAGAGGGGTTGTTGTTTTCGCATGAGTTCGTTGGGGACGGATGTGATGGGAGTGGTTGCGCACCCTGGTGCGCCCGTAGGTAGATGCGTCAGCAGCGCTGACACATCTCTCTCTCTCTCTCTCTCTCTCTTGTCCTGCTAGCGCCCCTGGTCTAACCGCCCAGACACCGTGGGCGACGGCCCTCCTCGTGGGGAGGGTGTCCGATGCCCGCTAGGACAGGCGCTCGTCGTAGTGCGTTGAAGGCACGGCGCTCGCGGGGTGCGAGCGTCTCTCCTCGTGTGCAGGTGTCGGAGATGCAGCGCGCGCGGTTGCTGGCGGCGGCCGTGGCGAGCATCGCGGAGTTGGGCTACGCGCATGCCTCGGTCGCGCACATCACCGCCCGCGCGCGAGTGTCGCGGCGCACGTTCTATGACCTGTTCGCCAGCCGTGAGGAGTGTCTGCTCGCGGTGCTGGAGGGCGCCGTGGAGCAGATCAGGGGGGAGATCGCGGCGGCGGACCTGAGCGGGCTTGTGTGGCGTGAGCGTGTGCGCGGGGGCCTGCTCGTGATCCTGTCGTTCCTGGATCGCGAGCCGGTGCTCGCGCGGGTGTGTGTGGTGTCGGCTTTGCAGGGTGGTCCGCGAGTGCTCGCGTGGCGCGAGGAGCTCCTCGCGGGCTTGGCGGAGATCCTGGACGAGGGTCGGGGAGAGCGCTCACCCTCGCGCTCGCAGGAGTGCACGGTCCTGACCGCGGAGGGTCTGGTCGGCGCGGCTTTCGCGATCGTGTACGCGCGGCTGTCCTCGAACGGGCGCGGGGAGTCGTTGCGGGGCCTGTCGGGTGAGTTGATGAGCTTGATCGTCCTGCCGTATTTGGGTTCGGCGGCCGCGCGTCGGGAGCAGCAGCGGTCGCTGCCGCCGCCGTCGCCGGATCAAGCGCCTCCCCGGGCGCGGTGGGACGGTCTGGGCGGGGTCGTGGAGGAGGACTCGCTGCCGGAGCTCCCGATGCGTCTCACGTACAGGACCGCGCGGGTACTGCAGGCCGCCTGCGAGCACCCCGGCGCGAGCAATCGCCATATCGGCGAGCACGCCGAGATCTACGACCAGGGCCAGATCTCGAAGCTGCTGGGGCGCCTGGAGCGCATCGGCCTCCTGGTCAACACGGGCGTGGGTCACACCAAGGGCGAGCCGAACGCGTGGCGGCTGACCGACCTCGGAGAGCGCCTGACCCGACAGCTCGCGCTCGACACCGACGATCGCAAGGACGCGTCATGAAGCCAGTCACAAGAACCCCAGAGCTGCCACACATCCACCATTTGCAGCACGGCAATAGGGGAGAGGGACGGGAGATCCAGATGATGCGGGTATCGGGATCAAAGGACGGCCGGCGCACGGCTGCTCCGCGAGCCGGCAGCCACCTCGGCATCTCCCGCCCCGATCGCGCGGTCCCGCGCGCTCCGTCGCGGTGTACACCGCGACGGTCGGCTGCCGCCGGTTGGCTGGTACTGCTCGCGCTCGTCGGCATGCCCGCCTTGGCTGCGCCCCCCGCCCTCGCCCTCCCCGAAGGCCGCCACTATGAGATGGTCAGCCCGCCGTACAAGGGTGGCTATGGTGTCCGTGCTGGATTTCTGCATGTGGATCGCGGGGGCGAAGGCGCCGCGTTTCTTTCGCAGGGCGCGTTTGCGGGGTTACCGGCGAGTAATTTCGTCAATTGGTACTTCGCGCATCGTGATGCGTCGGGCTGGTCTACGGCGTCGGTGGAAGTGCCCGCGCCGACGGGAATTGTGAGTTTCTTCGCGTTGGCTGCCCAGACACGGTTTTCTCCTACGCTCCAGACTGTCCTTACCGCGGTCCAGCTTGGCCCGAATTCTGGCTCCGTCCTAGGCGGCACTGAAGGTGAAGATGCCTTCTTTGAGCATGAAACGGGCACGCCCGATACGCCCAGTAACTGGCACGTGGCCGGCAAAGTCCTCGAACTGGTCAACCACAGAGTATTCAGCCTGGCATATGATGGCGGTAGCGCCGACTTCTGCCACATCGTTTTCAGACCGACGGAATTCGGCGGGCTCTTCCTCGGCGCACCGGTGAGGGTGCAGGTTTACGAGCTTCAGTCTGGTTGCGGCGGTGAACCATCGCTGCGCCTTGTGGGTGTCAACAATCACGGCAAGCCGATCAACCCTGCGTGTGAAGACTTTGTGGGGGGCGGGGCCGGAGGTAGGGAAAATGGCAGGATGATGAACGGGGTCGCCGCGGAGGGGCGGGAGATATTCTTCACACAGAGCGTCAACGTCGGCGCCGGAGAAGCCGGCTGCGCGAGACTCGACCGGGAGCTGCCTCACCAGTTGTTTGTGCGTCTTGATGGGGCGCGGACGCTTGAAGTCTCGAAGCCGGTCGCACAAGCGTGCGTGGAAGTGCCGTGCGAAGGCGCCGTGTCGCGGCCGTCGTCGCGTTTCTGGGGTGCCTCTGAAGATGGGTCGCGGGTGTTCTTTACGAGCGCGGCGCCGCTCACGGAAGAAGGTGACGCGACGAGCAACCTGTATCTCGCGAGCATCGGCTGTCCCGGGGGCGGGGAAGGCTGTGAAACGAGCCAGAAGCAGGTGGTCTCGCTCGTGCGCGCGTCGCGTGCCGCGCATTCCGGCGAACCGGCGGAAGTGCAGGGCGTCGTGAGCGTGGCCCCCGATGGCTCGCGTGTGTATTTCGTCGCGCGCGGGGTGCTCAGCGAAGGAGCAAATGCTGAAGGCCGCGCTCCCGTGAAGGGCGCCGACAATCTCTACGCGTATGACACGGCTACCGGCGGCCCGCCGGCGTTCATCACCGCGCTGTGCTCCGGGCCGGTCCGCTCGGGCCTGGTGGAAACTGCCCGCTGTCCGACGGACCTCAAAGAAGACGCCGGTGTCAACGATATTCCTCTGTGGAGCGCGGACCATCCTGAAGCGCAGACGTCGGGGCCTCCTGGCGATGAAGGCCGTTATTTCTTGTTTTCGACGTATGCGAGTGTGCTTCCGTCTGATACGGATAACGCGAAGGATGTTTACCGTTATGACGCGGTTGCGGGCGTGCTGGATCGCGTGTCGGCGGGTGAAGATGGCTCTCTCCAGGACGGTAACTGCAATGACGTCGTGGCAGCACTGGGGCAGGCGTGCGACGCCACGCTTCAAGCGTTCACGGACGCGCCGTCTGAAGCGGATAGGTCTCGGGCTATCAGCAGCGATGGGTCACGGGTCGTGTTCATGACGGCGGCGGCGTTGTCGCCGAAAGCGGGGAACGGTCGCCTCAATGTGTATGAATGGCATAAGGAAGCGGGTTGGAGCGTGGGTAAGGTCGCGCTTGTCTCCAGTGGCAACGCGCTGACGTCTGATGGGGAACCGATTATCACGGCTTCTGGGCGGGATATCTTTTTCACGTCTTCGGCGGGGTTGGTTCCGGCGGACACGGATGGTCGGGCGGATGTGTATGACGCTCGCCTGGGCGGCGGTTTTCCCGCCGAACCCGCGCCTCGCCAGCCGTGTTCGGGGGACGCCTGCCAGGGCCCGCTTACTAACCCGGCGCCGCTGCTCACGCCCGGCAGCCTTGTCCAGGCGTCTGGCGACAATTTCGCCGCTTCGGCCCCGGGGGCGGCGGTGAGCGTCAAGAAGCCCGCCAAGCACAAGCGCCGGCACAAGCGTAGACGCTCTCGCAGCAGGAGCGGCCGGCGATGAGCACGCGTGTCCTGCGCAGCGCCGGGGGGATCGTGCTCGCGGTTGCGGTGCTCGCTCTGACGCCGGCATCGGCGGTGGCTTCTTCGGCTGAACGCAAGCCGTTCGCGGTCGAGAGCTTCACGCTGCAGACCACGCAAACTCGGGAAGTGAGCGAAGGCGGCGGCGTCAACTTCGTAAATGAACCGTATTCCTACACGCAGGCTGGTGGCCATCCCTCGGGGTTGACCGCGACGTTGCGGCTCGCGACCGAAGAAGTAGAAGCAGCAGGGGGATCCCTCGTGCCGACGCAGGATCCAAAGGATGTGGTCGTGAACCTGCCGCCTGGGTTGCTGGGTAACCCCACGGCGGTGCCTCGCTGTCCACTGTCGCTTCTGGAAGAAGGAAAAGCGTGCCCGACTGACACGCAGGTCGGGTTTTTCACGTTCGCCCGCCTCGGCGCCGCCGCCCAGGACCGCCAGCTCGGCCCGATCGTGAACGTGGTTCCGGAAGCGGGCCAGTCGGCCGAGTTCGCGCTCGAGACCCCCAACAACGTCTCCGTTCTTCTCACCGCGCATGTCGTGCGTGTGGGTTCCGGCTACGGGCTGACGGTTGTTAGCAACGCGATCCCGATCGTCAGGCTGTGGGAAGTTGAAACGACGTTCTGGGGTGTGCCCGCGGACCCGAGCCACGATCGCTTACGAGGCGTTCGCTGCAAACCAGGGCTGGGACAGCCTATGTGCCCGTCCGGCGAGCCGAGCACGCCGGCTGGTATCGCGCCGGTGCCGTTTTTGACGATGCCGAGCGACTGTGCGGCGGGCCCGGAGGTCGCGAGCGTGCGCGCCGATTCGTGGGAGGAACTGGGTGTTTATAAAGAAGCGCCGCTGCCGCCGACGCTGCCGGCGGCGACGGGGTGTGACCTGCTGAGTTTCAACCCGGCGATCGAAGTGCAGCCCGACACGTTGTTGGCGGATGCGCCGATGGGGGTTGGTGTTAATCTGCAGGTGCCGCAGGTCGAGGAACCGGAAGCGAAGGCTACGCCGCCGCTTCGCAACGCGGTCGTGACGCTGCCGGAGGGCGTGTCGATCAGCCCGGGGATCGTCGATGGGATCCAGGCGTGTAACAGGTCGGGTCCCGAAGGCATTAATTTCACGGGCCCTGAATCGGAAGAGGTTGGTTTGAATGGGGAATTGCAGCTCGCGCCGGGTAAGTGCCCGGACGCGTCGATCGTGGGGACAGCGGAAGCGGTCACGCCTTTGCTTTCAGAACCGGTGAAGGGGCACATGTATCTGGCGCGTCCCGCGTGTGGTGGTCCCGGCGAAGCGCCTTGTAGCGAAGCGGATGCGTTGGACGGCAAACTGTACCGGCTGTATCTCGAACTCGGTGGTACCGGTCCGTTGGGGAACACCGGCGTGAACATCAAGGTCCCGGGCGATGTCGAGGCTAACCCCGCGACCGGTCAGCTGACGACGAAGTTTCTCGAGAACCCGCAGTTCCCGTTCAGCGAACTGCGTATCCATCTGAACGGTGGTCCGCGCGCGCCGCTCGATACGCCGGCGGTGTGCGGCCCGGCGGTCACGACGACGGATTTCACGCCGTGGAGCGCGCCGGGTATCACCGGTGAAGGCTTGGTGGTAGCTGGTACCGCGGACGCGACGCCGTCCTCGTTCTTCCAGGTGACGGGTTGTCCCGGCTCGCCGGGCCTGAGTCCTGGGTTCGTGGCGGGGACGGTCACGCCGCAGGCGGGCCAGTTCAGTGCCTTCACGTTGAACCTCTCTCGCCAGGATCGTGAACAGTACGTCAAGGGTATCCAGCTGCACACCCCGCCGGGTCTGATAGGGATGCTCTCGAGCGTTCAGCTGTGCGACGAACCGCAGGCCAATGAAGGCACCTGCCCGCAAGCCGCCAGGATCGGGAGCACGAGGGTCGCCTCGGGCGCGGGCTCCCACCCGTTTGAAATCAGCGGCAGTGTCTACCTGACGAAGGGTTACGGGGGCGCTCCGTTTGGGCTCTCGATCGTGACGAACGCGGTCGCGGGACCGTTCAACCTCGGCCTGGTGGTCGTGCGGGCGCGGATCGCCGTGGACCCGGAAGACTCGACGCTCACGGTCACAACGGATGAAACGGGGCCGCACGCGATCCCCCAGATCCTGGATGGCGTCCCGCTGCGCCTGCAACGGGTGACGGTCAACGTCGACCGCCCCGGGTTCATGTTCAACCCCACGAACTGCCGCGCGCTGCGGATCACCGCGGCGATCTCCGGCAACCAGAACGCGACCGCGAACGTGTCCAGCCCGTTCGCGGTCGGGGGTTGTAAGAGCCTCGCGTTCAAACCCGTATTCGCCGTCTCGACATCCGGGAAGACGTCGAAAGTCAACGGCGCGAGCCTCGACGCGAAGGTCTCCTACCCCGCCGGATCGTTCGGCAATCAGGCCAACATCGCCTACGTCAAAGTCGAACTGCCCAAGCAGCTGCCCTCGCGGCTGACCACACTGCAGAAGGCGTGCCTGGCGGCGGTCTTCGAAGCCAACCCCGCGCGCTGCCCTGCCGCGTCGGTGATCGGCATCGTCAGGACCTCGACACCCGTGCTGCCCGTTCCGTTCTCGGGCCCCGTCTACTTCGTCTCCCACGGCGGCGAAGCGTTCCCCTCGCTCGTGGCCGTGCTGCAGGGTGACGGCGTCCGCGTCGATCTCACCGGCACCACTTTCATCGACAAACACGGTGTCACGAGCAGCACGTTCAAGACGGTGCCCGACGTCCCCGTCAACACGTTCGAGCTCTACCTGCCCCAGGGCCCCTACAGCGCCCTGGCCGCCAACACGAACCTCTGTGCGGCCGCGTCCAAGTTGAAGATGCCGACGGAATTCGTGGGGCAGAACGGCGCGGTAATCAAGCAGAGCACCCAGATCCAGGTCACCGGCTGCGCCGGGGCCAGGACCGCCAGGAAGGCCAGGCGCGCACGGAAGGCCCGCCACGCCAGCCATAGACGGAGTGGCGGATGACCGCGCGCCGCCCCTTCCGCCGCGTGCTGTTCTCGCTTACGATCGTGACCGTCGTGCTGCTTGCGTTTGCGTCGGCTGCGGGGGCCGCACCGGTCAAGGAGATCCTCACGAGCCATGTTGGCTGGGATGTCAACAAGACCAAGGAACAGAAAGGCGCTCCCCAAGCCGAACGGGACCTGTGCACCGTCGAATCCAAAGACGAATGCCAGCAGGGGAAACAGAGCAGCGAACCGGGCGTGTTCAACGAACCGAAGGGTGTGGCGTCCGAGACCGTGGAAGGCGTCCACGCCGCTCACGTGTATGTCGCCGAGCGGGGAAGCCATCGCGTGCAGGAGCTCACGAAGGCAGGCGGGTTCGTGTCTATGTTTGGCATGAAAGTCGATAAGACCACAGGCGGCAACGTTTGCACCGCCGCGTCGGGCGATGTGTGCGGGGCGGGGGTCGAAGGCTCCACCGCCGGCCAGTTCGGGTTGCCTGGAAGTGTCGCGATCGATCCGGTGAGCGGCGACGTCTACGTCGCCGACAGGACCGAAGGCACCGGCGGAGGGGCGGTTCGTGTCGAGAAGTTCACCCCGGACGGCGGCTTCGTGCTGGAGATCGGCCGGGAAGTAAACGAAACCACTAAAGGGAGCCTCTGCACCCAGCAGGAAGTGGAAGAAGCGGGTGTGAAATGCGTCGGTCCTAAGCCTCCGGGCAGCGGCGGCAACGCCGAACCCTTCCTCACCCAGGAAAGCCCGGCGCTCGCCGTCGGCGGACCCGAAGACCTGCTGTACGTGGGCGATGAACACCGTGTGCAGGAGTTCAAAGCCGACGGGAGCTATAAGCGTGAACTGTCGTTGACGGCGATCTCCGCGGCCCCTTTCAGCAGGGCGACATCGCTCGCCGTCAGCAAAGAAGGCGACGTGTATCTCCTCTACGACACCGGCGTAGGAAGCATCGACATCGTGCACCGGTTCGGCGCAGGCGGCGAAGAGGTCAAAGACGGGCACTTCCCGCTCACTTTGACCCTAAGACAGTCGAGCACCAAAGGACTGAAACTTGCCCTCGGAATGTTGGCGATCGACCCTTCCGGCCGGCTGGCGGTGATCGAGGACGAATTCTCCACGGGACCAGGACACCCTGACGAACCGTACGGTTCGCTTCTCGATGGCGCCACGGGCCGTTTGATCACGTATTTCGTGACCCCTGTCGGAGCGGAAGGGCTGGCGTTCGGCGCGGCGGGTGAATTGTACATGACCTCACAACCGCGGGCAGAACTGTGGTCGTATACGCCGAGGACGGTCGCGGAACTGTTCACGGCCTCCCATGTGTGCGTGCAGGAACCCGAACCGCTCGTCGACCCGGAACGGGATATCACGGTGCAGTGTGCGCTGAGCGGGGAAGTGAACCCGTGGGGGGTGGCGGAAACCGAGGCGGCGTTCCAGTGGGGCGCGACGTCCGGGCTTGGCTCGGAAACGGCCAGGCAGCCGTTGGCGGCCGGTGAAATGCTCGTGCCTGTGAGTGCGCCGCTCGCGGCGCTGCGGCCGAATCAGCCGGTTGTGTATCAGCTCGTCGCCTTCGATCATTGGGTGCAGCTGCCCGAACAGCTGACCGGCGAACAGGTGTCGTTCACCACGGCGACGGTCCCGCCGCGGGTCGTGGGTGCGCCGAGCGCGTCGTTCGTGAAGGCGGCGTCGGCGGTGATGTTCAGCGAACTGAACCCCGAGCACGCGAACACGCGCTACCGGTTCCAGTACGCGCCGTGCGCGAGCATCAAGGAAGGGTGTCCGGGGGTCAGTGAAACCGAACCGCTTGAAGCGGGCGCCTACGGCAGGATCGGCGCGAGCGGCGAAGCGACGGGCCTGCAGCCCTCGACTTCCTACGCCTACCGTCTCGTGGCGGTCAACGAACACGGTGAAGGCGCCGTCAACGAAACCGGGGCAGCGACGCTCCCCGAAGGCCACTTCACGACCGCGCCGGCGTCGAGGGTCGGCGCGAGCACGGGTCCCGCGAGCGCGGTGAGCGCCACGAGCGCGCTGATCTCGGGCAGCGTCAACCCAAACGGGGCGCCAGCGACGTTCAGCTTCGAACTGGGCGTGTACGCGGGCGCGGCGACACGCTACGGAGTCGTGTCCTCCGGTCAGGCCGGAGCCGGCACCACCTTCGTCGAAGAGTCCCTCGCGCTCTCCGGGCTGCAGCCGGGAACCGAGTACGCCTACCGCATCACAGCTAAAGCCGGTGTTGAAGCGGCGGTCGGCGAACCCGCCCTGTTCACGACCACGGGCCTGCCCGCAGTGCTGGTCTCGCCGATTCCGCTGGCGATGCTGAGCATCCCGAACATCCAGTTCCCACCAGAAGCGACACCGCCCGCGCCGCCACGCAAGTGCAAGCGCGGCTACAAGCGCGACAAGCACAGCCGGTGCGTCAAACCCAAGAAGCGCCACACCAGAAAGGGGGCGCACCACCGCAGCAAATAAGCCACCGACCCGCCGCCCTTGACCCCTGCCGTGGCCATCGTGGCCCGTGCGCCGTGACCCTAACTGGAGGAGCTCGATGTTCTCAATAGCACGCAGACGCCTCACCTATGCCAACCTCGCGATCACGGCGACGCTGCTGTTCGCCATGACCGGCGGCGCCTACGCCGCCAAACGCTACCTGATCACCTCAACCAGCCAGATCAGCCCCAAGGTCCTCAAAACACTCAAAAGCACCCCAGGAGCACCCGGAACCCCCGGCACTCCCGGCACCGCAGGCGCTAACGGCCCGCAGGGACCCCAAGGCCCCAAAGGTGAAACCGGACTCAAAGGCGAAACCGGCGGGGCTGGCGCCCCCGGCGCACCCGGCAAACCCGGCGAAAAAGGCCCCGAAGGCTCACCCTGGACCGCCGGCGGAACACTCCCCTCCGGCAAGACCCTCACAGGCGACTGGGTGATGAGCGGGAACCCCACAGGAACAGGCGCCCCCTTCGGCAGCATCACCACCAGCGTCAGCTTCGGCATCCCGCTCGCGGCATCCCCCGTCGTGAAGTACGTGAAAGCCCCCACAGAAGAAGAAGAAGAACTCGGGAAGTTCCCCACAGCGCCAGCGGGCTGCACCGGCAACGCCACAGAACCCGGCGCAGAAAAAGGACACCTCTGCGTGTTCGCACGCTCCGAAAACAACAATAACCCGCCAAGCATCTGCTCCATGGCGAAGGCGCTCATCCAGTGCCTTACCGGTAACAGCCCAACAGAAGCCGACAAGTCAGGCTTCATCATCGCGGCCAACGACAAAGCTCCAGGCTTCATGGCCCTCGAGGGAACCTGGGCCGTCACCGCCCCATAGCGCCTGGTTGTCACGGCAGAGTCGCGAGGAAGCATGATGCGCGACGATCACTGATAGGTCAGCCAATCGGTGCGCCCAGGGTGGCATCCACGCCGGCAAGTCGAGCGCCCACCCGAGGATTCCGTCCCAAGCGGAAGGCGAAGAAGGCGACCAAACCCAAGCAGGAAACCAAGAAGCGCAAGTAGACGCGTTTTGGACTTGCAGCGTACGCACGCTGGGAGTACAATCTATGCCGTGAAACTGCCGAGAGCAAGACGCAGCGCTGGAACATGCGCGTGGCCGAGGATGTCGACGTGATCGTGCGACTGGCTGCTGAGCAGACCGATCAGCCGTTGACCGACTTCGTCGTCCAGGCAGCCCGGGTGGTCGCCGAGGACACGCTCGCCGACCGTCGCGTGTTTCGCCTCGAGGAGGCCGCGTGGGATGAGTTCGTCGAGGTCTTGGATCGCCCCGCCCGACCAGTCCCCGAGCTCGCCCGTCTGCTGTCGTCTGCCAGCGTGTTCGACGACTAGCAACCGTGGGCTTCCACGAGCCTGTCGCCCTGGAGGCGTGGCATCGCGCCGAGGACTTCCGGTGCGGAGTTGAGTCGCTTGATGCCTGGTTGCGCAAGCATGCTCTGCAGAGTCATCGCAGCGGTGGCTCGCGCGTATTCGTCACGACCGAGACAGATCCAGACGTCGCCGGCTACTACGCGCTTGCAGCGGGTGCTGTGATGTCTCGCGACTCGCCGGCGCGGCTTGCGCGGGGACTGGCGTCCAACCAACCAGTGCCCGTCGTCCACACTGTCAGGAAGCACCGCTGATCCCTCCGGCGCCGGTCAGGCTTGGAGCAGCCGCTCGACTCCGGCGTCGTCCGGAATGACGTGGGCCAGGTCCGGCACGCCCGCGAACGCGCCGTCGGCCGATACGAGCGCGTCGGCATTGACGTCGATGGCGGTCGCGGCGAGCACGGCGTCGAATGAGCCGAGGCGGTCGTTGTGCTCGAACAGCGCCAGTCCGCGGCAATCGTCTAGCCTGATCGGCGGAAGGGTGGCAGAGCGGTTGAATGCGGCGGTCTCGAAAACCGTTACATTCCATTTCGGCCATTTTGGACCCCTCGGCGAGAGCCCCGGATGCTAGAGCCGAAAGTGGCTATTTTGCAGGGAAAACTGTAGTCGCGAGGGGTCGTTCAGGCGAAGGCTCCTCGGTCAACGCAGGTCAGCGAGAATCAGCTCCTGGAGATTTTCGATCCCTGCACGATCCCTGCGGGCCCTTCACATTTGCTCAGAACGACCCGTCAGGAGCATGGTCAAGGAGTGTCGATCATGGTTGCGCAGCGAGACGTGGAGGCTCTGTGCCATCACTGAGATCGGGTTCTCAGAGGATGTTGTCGAGCAGCTTGCGCAGCTCGTCGTTCATCGGAGGCGGTGAGGCGGCGTCCTCACAGCATGGCGGCTTGTGCTGGCGTCGACGCCCGATGGTGGCGAGACCCGGCAGCGCCTCGGCGAGTGACGCTGCGGGGTTGTTCTCGGGCGTGTGCTGGTCGACGGCAACGATCACGACGCGCGTGTCATCCGGGTATGCGGTGTACATGCGCCAGGCGTTCGTGAGATGGCGGGCGCACAGCGGGTAGTCGCTGCCGTCGGTCGCGGCGAGCTTGTGGCCGCCGGCAACGCATCCACGTCCACCGAGCTCGTCACTGGCGGCCTCGTAGCCGGCTCGCTCGGTCCGGCTCATCTGCTGTCCTACCGCGTCGCGCACTTGTGGTGTGCGGAAGACTGCGAAGGCCATCAGGCCGGTTCGAGCTCTCCGCGCGCGAGTTGCTCCAGGCCTTCCTTCAGTGCGGGGCTTCGTCGTGCCTCGCGGTCATCGAGATAGTCGACGAGCGCCTGCAGCCACTCGCGATCCTGCCCACGCTCCCGCAGCTCGTCAAGTGCGCGGCTCACGCTCCGCAGGCTCTCCGGTTCGATCTCCACGGGACTGGAGCCATCGATCGCGCGCAGCGCGCCCCGGGCTATCCACAAGCGCACGGTCGGCACAGAGACACCAAGCCGTTGCGCGGCTTGGGCGACCGGCACGCCGGCGGCATGTCTGATGCCCTCGAGCGTCTGGTGAGCTTCCTCCATGGCGCGTATCGCCGCGTCCTGACTGCCGTTCGCCAGTGCGTCACGAGCGTCGTCAAGCGAAATCAGCGCCATCGTCACAGATTGTGCGTCACGTTTGCCCATGTCGCCAGGCTAGCACAATGTCTTTCAATAATCGAGCCTAAATTAGAAAGCAGCTCAGCCTTGATGACGAGACCGACGGGTGCGCTCGGGGGGAAATGCCGTGAGCTTTCGAGTAGTCGCCCAGGAGACGTTCGAGGTGGCTGTGCCTGCTGGGCGGACGCTTGGGCGGTTTGAAACCGTGGCTCACTAGAACAAAATGTTCTGGTTTGTACGCGTCACCTACCAGGCGCGGCGTCGGAGGCCTTGGCGAGCTGCGCCGCCAGCCAGTCGTCGACCTGCTTGCGGGCGGTCTCTAGGGCTTCGGGCATGAGATGGGTGTAGGTGCGCAAGGTGATCGCGGCGGCGCCGGGCTGGCGATCGGGGATGGAGTGGCTCATCAGCACGGATGCGGTCTTGGGGCTTACGCCCGCGGCGTCCAGCCAACTCGCCGCCGTGTGACGGCACTCGTGCAGACCGATGTGCTGGAGCTCCTTCGCCTCCCAGGCTTTGGTGGCGCGTTCGTCGAGGCCGCCGGTGTGCAGCAGTCCCGTCTTTGAGTTCTTGTTGCGCGGCGGACATACGAGCTGCTCGCCTGCGGGGCGCCCCTGCCTGAGCCACTCCCGCTTGAGCATCAGCAGCAGCGGCTTGACGATCGGGACGACGTGGTGAGCGGCGGCGGACTTGCCGGCGTGCTCCTCGTCCGCGCCGAGTTCCACGAGGCAGAGCTTGAGGTCGATCTCGCTCCAGTGCAGGTGCTGAATCTGTGCGCGGCGAGCCCAGGCGTAGCCGGCGATCGCGTATGGCAGCGCGTCCGCGGGCGCCAGCGCGTCGAGCAGCGCGACGAATTCCCGGGGCGGGGCGATGCGCTCCCTCGGCGTCACGTTCAGGGCGGGAAGGCGAATGCCGGCCGCGGGGTCGTGCGTGACGAGTTCGCGCTGCTTGGCCCACGCATACAGCGACCGGATCGCGTTGACGACGGAGCGGATGCGGCTGCCGCTCAGCTTGGGCGAGAGGTCATCGACGATCCTCTGGATGTCGCGCGGGCGCACATCGACCAGCCGCCGGGCACCGAGCGCGGGCAGAACGTGCTTGGCGAGGCTCTGATCGATGTTGCGGATAGCGGTCTGCTTGTAGGGCCTGCCCTTCTTGTTCAGCGCGCGATTTGCCCTGGCGGCCTCGATGAAGCGCTCGTGGGCTTCGCGTACGCGCAGCGGCGCCTCCTTCGGCACGCCGCCCTTTTCAATCAGCTCCAGCAGCGCTTTGCGGGCGTGGCGCGCGGCGGAGGAGGCCGGATAGGTCTTCGTCTTGACGTGCTTTGTCTCGGCACGATCATAGACCTGACCCCAGTAGGACGGCTCGCAGTCGCACGCGCGTGAGACCTGCGTCAACGTCAGATTGCGCGGCAGCTGCTCCACCTCGCAGCCGACCGTATGGCGGGCATAGACGCCGTCCCAACGTGTGCGTGTGTCGCGTCCGTAGCGCATCAGACCCTCCGTCCGCCGATCGTGGCTTCCTCTTCGGCCCAACGCTCGAGGTCGCGCCAGTGATACAGCGACAGCTGGCCGCTGTAGACGCACTTGATCTGCGACTGTACGTGGCGCTGGAAGTGGCTGATGCTCATCCCCAGCGCTCGGGCCGCCTCTTCCTTGGTCACGAGCAGCGGCCGTTGCGGCAAGCGCGGTCGTGTCGCGCGGGCGCCCAGGCCGAGGCGGCGCGCAGGCAGGGCCAAGCCAAGCGGGCGTCGGGCGCGGCGGCGGGTCGGCATCAGGGCGAGAGCGCGCATCATGGCTCCTCTCTCGCCCGCAGGGTTGCTTGGTGGCGCTGTAGCGCTTGCATGGCGGTGTGAGGGTCAAAGCGCCAGGGGGCCTTCGGTCCCTCCCCGATACGCTGTCCGCCGAGCAAGTGGCGGTGCTTGTAGATCCAGGGGCGGGCGACGCCGAGGTGGAGCGCCAGCTCTCCCGCGCTGATCAGTCGCTCCGCCTCCTTTGCCTGTTGCTGCTGCTGGTATGCCAGCAGTTGCGCGATGCGGTCGGCGACCTGCTCGATGGCCTGCGGTGTGAGATCCACCGCGATGCGGCGGGGTATGGCGCGGCGGACCGGTCGTGGTGTGGAGCAGTGCTCGCGTGCTGCTCGGAGTGGGGTTGTGTTGAGGCGTGTCATTTGGTGAGGTTCGGGTTGGGTTGTGCGCGGAGTTTTGCGATGCGGGGCTTGGTGTAGGGGTGTGAGGCGCGAGAGAAGCGCATGTTGCGGATGGAGCGCTCATACGGGAGGGAGCTGTGTTCGAGGGTTTGTGCGAGCGCGGGTCCTTGGCCGAGATGGGCGGCGTACTGGTCTGCGGCGAACTCGCGTGAGCGCCAGTAGGTCTCCCACGCGTTGGCGGTGAGCCATTGCACAGCTTGTCCTGAGGCGACCCATGCGAGGCCGCGGAGCGGCAGCGACCAGAGGGGGTACAGGGCTGGCGTGTCCATCGGGATGAGCAGTAGGAGGTTCAGGGCGCTGGTGAGGTGCGCGTCGTTCGTACGGAGGTGTCCGAGCTCGTGTGCGATGACGGCGGCGGCATTGGGGCTTTCCAGGAGGCCTCGATCGATGCGTAGCGAGGAGGAGTACGCGGCGGCGTTCTGTCCGGGCTCTTCGGCGACGAACCAGTGTCGTGGGGGGCATAGGTTGGGGTCGATCTGTTGCAGTTGGTGGATGGCGTGTTGGAATGCTTCGCGCTCGTCTTGCTCGGGTGGGCGTCCGCCGGTGCTGATCTCCCACCAGCGCCCGTCCAGCGGCGCGATCAAGGGCGGGCAGATCAATGCCAGCAGCGATATTGCGAGGGGTGCGAGGGCGAGCGCCAGGGCGGTCGCTTCGACTGGTATCGGCCAGCCCGTGATCAGGGCGATCAGCCCCAGCGCGATGTAGAGGATCAGCCACCTGGCGACTGCCGAGAACCAGTGAGCGGCGAGGGTGATCGCGTACAGTCCGATCCCGACGAGGCTGACGGCTTGCACGGCGCCGAGGACTCGTGTGAGCGGGTTGGTGGTGGTGTTGAGCATCAGGGGTCTCCTTGTGTTGCGGGTTGCCCCCCTTGTTGCTGGGTCAGTGACCAGCGGTTGCGGTGCTTCTCGAATTCCCCATCTTTTTTACCGTTGCTGAGATGCGTCCCGACGTTCGTGGGTGGTACGCCGAGTGCTTCGGCGATCTCCACCGCGAGGGAACGGGGGTGCTTAGCGAGATAGTCGCGGATGTCTTGGCGCGCGAGGCGGCGCTGATGCTTGCGCGGCACGGGTTCCCCGCGCAGCGCGGCTTGGGCGGCGAGCAGTTGCTTGACGCGTTGTGCGGCCTCTTTTTCCTCTGTTCTGGCTTTGCGTAGCTCGTTGTCGATCTCGCGCATCGCGCCGAGCGCGTATCTACGGGGCCGCATCAGTCGCTCCTCAAAAAACTGCTTAGCATATTTCGCAATAGTAGTCTATAGTGCTGGTCATGTCAAGGATGATCGGTGATGATTCGTCGTGGGGTCCTTCCCACCAGTACATGGACCCGCCGTTTCGGCGCTCGCACCCGTTCGCGTCGTGCATGGGGGGCTTGTTCACGCTGGTGCTCTTGCTATGCGCTGGGTTGTTCTTGCGTTCGGCGATCGGGTCGGGGTCGGGGAGCGTGTTCGCGTGGACGATTGGTCTCGTGATCGCCGTGGTGGTGTTGAGGGTCGCGCTCACGCTCGGCGTCGGCGTCCTCACGCGCACACCACGCACGCGTGCTCTGCCGGTCCCGCGCGCACCGGCCGCGACGGATGGACCGGTCTCGCGCCGGCCGGTGAGTCCGGCCGCACGTGTGAGGGAAGGGCTGTTGCGGGTCGGGAGCGGGGCGTATCTCGGTGAGAATGAGTACGGGGAATGGGTCGCGGCTGACCCTGAGAGCGCGGTGATGATCCTCGGACCACCGCGCAGCGGCAAGACGAGCGCGGTGATGATCCCCGCGCTGATGGCAGCGTCTGGGGCGGTCGTGAGCACGTCCACCAAGCCGGATGTGATGCGCGCCACGATGAATGCTCGCATGGAGATCGGCGAGGTCTGGCTGTTCGACCCGTCCGCGAGCGAGCCCGTACCCGAGGGCGCCAGGCGATTGTCGTGGTCGCCCGTCAGCGCCTCCTCTTCGTGGGATGAGGCGCTGATCATGGCGCGGGCGATGACGGCAGCCTCCAGGGCCGGTGCCGGCACGACGAACGAGAGCCACTGGTCCGAGCGCGCCGCCGCGCTCTTGGGACCGTTGTTGTACGCCGCGCACCTGACCGACCGTCCGATCGAGGACGTGCTGCGCTGGACGTTGCGCCAGGATCTCGTACCAGCCCTCGAGGTCCTCGCCGACGCCGAGACGCAGATCGCAGCCGATGTGCTGGTCGGGATCGAGCGCACGGATGCGCGGGAGCGCTCCAGCATCTTCTCCGCGACCGCCGGTGTGCTCAGCGCGTATAACAGCGACAGCGCGCGGCAGACCGCAGCCTCCCCGAACTTCGACCCGATCAGGTTCGCCGCCTCCACGGACACGCTGTACATCACCTCTTCCGAGCATCGCCAGGCCGTGTTCGCACCGTTGATCGTCGGGTTGTTGGAGCAGATTCGTCACGCCGTCTACGAGTACGCCCGCAACCACCCTCTCGGACTGGGGATGCTGTGGCTCTTGGATGAGGTAGCGAACATCGCCCCGATCCACGATCTCCCCGCGCTCGTCTCCCAAGCCGGCGGCCAGAACCTCCAGGTCGTGATCGGCCTGCAGGATCTCTCCCAGGCACGCACCCGCTGGGGCACGGATGCGACCGACGGGTTCCTCTCCCTGTTTCAAGCAAAGCTCATCCTCAACGGAATCGCCGACACCCGCACCCTGGAAGCCGTCTCCCTCGCGCTGGGAGAGTACGACCGTGACGTGACCAGTCAGGCGCTCGGTCACAGCCAGCTGCAGGAGTGGTTCACCCACCCCACGCATAGCGACACCGTGAGCTACCAGACACAGCGCCAGCGCGTCCTCACACCCGGTGAGATCGCGCGACTCCCAGACGGGCACGGGTTGCTGTTGCGCGGCACCGACCGGGAGCTCCTGCGGCTCACCCGCTGGTATGAGAGCGAGCCGTGGCGGACCGTCGGCGCGGACACGGCGGGATAGGCGCTCCGCGCCCGCGCAGTTTGAGAGTGTGGGGGAGAAAGCGCTCAAGCCGCGTCTTCCTGCGCCCACCCCGGGGGTCTGCCTGAGTCGGCGAGTCGCGCGCGCTCTTGCTCCAGGACGTTTTCGGTGCCTTCGCGTATTCGTGCGGCGCTTTCCGCGCGAGCCGACAGGTATGCGATCGGTACGCCCAGACCGTGCGCGAGCGCGCACGCCTTCTCCCATGAGGGGTTGCGCGATCCCCGCTCGATTCCCGACACGTAGCTCGGGTGAACACCCGAGGCGAACGCCAGTTCTTCGATCGTCCATCTGCGCGTGCGTCGCAACCGCCGGATCGCGTGACCGAGATCGGCGCCTGTCGATAGGCCGTGCGGTGGCGCATCGTCCGACACGCGCCCGGGATTGGGCTTATCCTGATCCTGCATGGGAGCTGATACCTCCTGTGTCGCGGCCCCCGGCTGTTAGCGCAGTGCGGGGGCCAAACCCGTCAGGTGATTGGTTTCTATTGTACCTGTGGGTGCGGCGGGAAATCAAGGATTTCACCCTGAATCTGGCGCGATTTAGCAGGGTTGACAGCACCGCACAAAGCGCAGCGGGGGATTCGCGTAAGCGACCGGGTTGCACGGCGCAGCCGCGCGGTACTTGGCCGTAAGCGTTCGAGGTCATGCTGAGTCATTAGTTGTGACCCATTCGCGGCGTTGGGGGTCCCATAGTCCGTGGGTGTGTCCGGCGAGGACGGGGTCGAGGAAGGCGGCGGCGCGGGTGTAGGCGGCGTGTAGGTCGCTCTCGATCCGGACTGTGACTGCGAGGCGTTTGTAAGGGTTCGTCCAGGTGGTTGGGGGAGGGGGGAGGCTGATGGGTAGTGGTTGGTGGGCGCGCTCGGCGAAGGTGCTTTGGAGCGCGTGATGCAGCGCGTCGGCTTGGATTGTGGCTGTGCTTTCGATCAGGAGAATGTCAATGAGGTCCTTCGGTCGGGTGCTGGGCTGTTTGGTCTCTCCGTAGGTGCGTGTGTAGGCGTGCACCTTCTCTGCCAGGTGCTGTGGGATCGGGATCGCCGGAATTGCGAGAGGCGCGATGCCGGCGAAGGACAGCGACTGTGAGGTATGGATCGTGTCGGGTGTCCAGGAGATCGTGTCGCTGAAGCCGATGTCTATGAGGAATTGCTCGAATGTGCGTCCGGCGAGTTGGGCGGTGACGTGGAAGCGCACGGCGGAGAACTCGTCGGTGTCCTCCAGTTCGTAGGTTCTCATGGCTGCGAACGTGAAATGGTCGTCCAGTGCGAGTTGCTGCGCTGTGGTGATGTCGCGGATCGCGCTCTGTTCGTCGTCGTCGCGTCCGAGGTCGATGTCCTTGGTTGTGCGGGTGGCGATTGCGAGTCGGAAGTTCAGTGCGAGTGCGCCCTTGAGCACCCAGCGGTCGGGTGCCACGATGAGCAGGCGGCGCAGGAACAGCTCGAATGCGACGCGCTTGCGCAGGCGAGCCAGTCCCAGGCCGGTGCTGGCGGCTTCGTTCTTCAGGCGCTGCTCAAGCGCCTGACGGAACGCAGCGGCGCTCGTGTACTTCACGTGCTCACCCCGGTAGAAAGGATGGCTCGGATCGCGTCCTGCTTGTGGCGGCGACTGGCTTCCTCTTGCAGCTGCTCGGCGGTGAGCAGTCCGCGGCGCAGGGCTTGTGTGACTGCCATTGAGAGCTGCTCGGGTTGAAGGTTGGGCGCGACGTCGAGCAGGGTGCGTGCAGGAGCGGTCAGTGGCAGGCCGTCGCGCCAGACGGTGGGGATCGCTTCGTTATCGGGGTGGGTGTGGAGGATCACGCCTGCGGGTCGGCGCAGTCCGCGGCGTTTGCGTGGGATGAGCAGGTGGATGGTGTCGGGGATGTTGTCGCTGAGGTCCAGCAGCGCGAGGGCGCTCTCGTGGGAGAGCACGGCGTCGGCACCGGCAACGGTCATCCATGCCTCGCGCATGTCGTCGTTCTCAGCGGTCGGGTATCCCTGGACGCGGTACAGCCCGCGACGGATACGCTCGAAGCGTCCACGGCGCACGTGGTGCTCCAGCAGCTGGCGGCTGACCGCGTGCGTGCGGGCCTGAGCGGCGTTGAAGTAGCCGCCTTGCTGGTATGCCTCGGTCTCCAGTCCCAGCACATCGGGATGCGGATTGTCCGACATAAGACAAGTATAGCTTGACTTTCGCGGACTCAAGGGCTTTGGGGTCTCTCGGATGATCCGAGAGACCCTCAGCACGGCCGTCGAGTGGATAGGGACGCGTGAGCGGCCTGAGCGGTGCGGGGACGCTCAGGCCGCGACGGGCGAAGCGATGCCTTCTTGCACGGCGAGCGCGTCGATGTGTGCCCGTGCCTCTGCGGTGAAGTGCCAGAGCGTCCCGACGCGCTCCACCACGGCGTCGGGCACCCGATCCAGGTGCCGCGCGGCGTGCTCGGCGTTCTCGCCCACATGGTCGCTGATCTCCTCGTCGGCGAACTCCAGGGCGCCCTCCAGTGCTCTCATCAGCGCCCAGCAGTAGTCGCGCAGTTCGATCTGCACGGCGAGGGGCGGGATCGTCTTTGACCAGCCGATCCTGTCGAGCAGGGCGTAGCTTTCGCGGAGGTTCGCCGCGGGTCCTAGAAACCATTCGGGGTGCGCTTCGCGATCGCTCGCGAACGCTGCCGTGTCGAGCTTTTCAGCGGCCAGCCCGATCTCGGCGTACGTGGCGCGGCGCACCCAGTCCACGATCATGGCCGGGATCGTCACACGAATGCCACCCGACGTTCGTGCGTGAGTGGGAATAACATTGTCCTGCATGGGAGATAGTACCTCCTGTGTCATGACCCCCGGCTGTTAGCGCAGCGCGGGGGTCAACTCTTTTATTACCTCTTATTTTAGACTCACGATAGGTAGAAGTCAACGTTTTTGGGAAAACCTGGCGCGTTTGCGCCCTCGGGTTCGCACGGTCATTTTGGTGAAACCCTGTGCCATGTGTCATGGTCGTGGGCGTTCAAGGTGGGGCCGAGCCGGGGTCAAGGCCGTCCCGGAGGGCCGCCCCGCAAGGGGCGGAGTGCCTTGACGCCGGCGGCGCCCGTGCCCTCCACCCAGCCCATCATCTTTTATGTCGGCAGCTTGCTGCCGACATGGCTGGCCCAACCTTCGCGTTCGCGCCCTTGGCAGGCTTCTTCGTTCGCCGCAGGCGTTCTGCTCTTACCCGATCTGAGCTTGCTCAGCAAGATGGCTTGTCTGGTGACGGCTTGACGCCGAGGAGAAGCGCCATCTCAAGCCATTTCCAGTAACAGTCGACGTCGTCGAAGCCGATTGTGCGCAACCACTCAAGCTGTGTCTGCACATCGAGTAGGCGATCGGAGGGGTCCTCGTTCTCGATCCGCTCGCCGATTGCAGTGAAGAACGCCAAGTGCAGACAGTTGGTTGGCGATGCCACGTGCTCGAAGTTCGCGAACACGCCGCCGGGCTCGAGCAAGTCGAAGACTTCGCGATAGAGCGAGCGCTGCCGGTCGTGCTCGAGATGGTGGATGGCGAACGATGAGATGACAGCATCGAAGCGTCCGAGCGCGGGGAGCGGCTCTGACAGGTTGTGCTGGACGAGCTCGATGCGCTCATCGTCGGCGAAGCGTTCGCGTGCCGCGGCGAGCATGATCTCGGAGAAGTCAATACCGACGCCAACGACCTCGGGGCGATCACATTGGAGGAGCGCCAGCAGGCGACCGTCTCCCGTCCCGAGGTCGAGCACGCGACGAGCGTCGTGCGGGATATGCTCGAACAGGACACTCTCTCCCTCCACGCGGTGAGGAAATCCATCCGCCCGGTCGAGATAGCGCAAGACACACTCGGGAATAGTCCACTCGCTGGGCGACATGCTTGCATTATCGCGCTGTCGCCCCGTCAGATGATGCTCTGTCGGCCCGTCCGATCCGCATGTGCCGGGTATGGCGCGTCGTGTCTGATGACCACCCGCTGATTGCTCTCGCACGGCGTCGTATGATACGCACCACCATGCCGGATTCCGCAGGAGCTGCCGCCGACGTTTATGCTCTCACAGAACGCGCCAGCGGATTCGCGTCAGCGACCAGCGCGCGTCTTTGCGTCGCCATGTTCCCTGTTTCGTTGCGGTCCGTTGTTGGTTGTTGTATACTGGGGCCATGATCCCCCCAGCTGCTTCGGCGGCTGGGTGCGAGGCCCGGCTTCGGTCGGGTCTCAGCGCTTAAGCCGAGCGCCACGCTCGCGGCCGGTGTATCTCGCCGCGAGCATCACGGAGCAGATCGGGGAACTGGCTTGCCTGTAGTGGTCCATGGCGGAGCTTCTTTACGACATCGACCGTTTCGCGAAGGCTCCGTGCAGGACTGTCGCTCGGGCTGAGCAGCGCGAGGTGGAGCCCGAGATCGTCACGCGCGAGACGGATCGGCTCGACCAGGTCCGTGTCGTTGGTGAGGACGATCGCCATCTCGCAGTCCTGTCTGAAGGCGTCGATCAGCAGGTGTGAGGCGAGGTTGACGTCCGAGCCCTTCTCCTCGGTCGCCAGCACGCGGATGTTCTCCTCGCTGACGGGCAGTCCGCGCCGAGCGGGCATGGCTCAGACCGGCGCATCCAGCGCGTTCCACTGCGGAACTGACCGAGGAAGATCTCGACGTCGTATGCCGCGAGCGCGCGGAAGTACATCTGTTGTCGTGTCGCCTCCTGCGGATCGTCAGGGCGAGCGATTACCCGGGCGGAGAAGTACAGGACACGCCCGATCTCATCGTTGGGGAACAGCGTCCCGGCGAGCGTGCGGACGTCGAGCCACTTGCAGTCGGGGAAGCGGCGGCGCAGCGCGCTGTAGTAGAGGTTGAAACCGTCGACGTAGACGTTCGCCTTCATCCGAGCAACCTATCGTGCCGCCGGGAAGAGCATCGCTTATTCGATCCCGAACCCAAGGTCGTTGTCGCGGTCGTTGTCTTGGTCTGGCTCGATGCTGCGCTCCCAGTCTTGCTGGCGGTCTTGCTGTTCTTGGATGATCTGCTGGATCTCGGGCTCGATGGCGGGCTCTGCGGATTGGAGCTCGGCGGACGGTTCTGCTTGGCGCTCGCTCTCCTGGTCGGGCTCGGGGGTGTTAGTTCGGTCGGTGGGGTCAGCGTTGGGGGAGGGGTTTGCGTGTTGGGTTTGGCTGCGTTCGATGACCTGGCCAATGCGGTCTCGTAGCTCGGTCTCGATGTCTCGATCGCCGCGGTCTTCGGTGGTGATGTAGGTCTGGGTGTGGCCTTGGTGTTGGACGGCGGCGACGTAGCCGAGGGTCTTGTCGGTCTGCCAGCCGCCGAAGAGGGCGTAGGTCGGCTCGCCGGTGTGGCCTTGCAGGTCGTAGACGTTGGAGTACGCGAGCTGCGTGTCCCCTTGGTCGACGACGGCGATCTGGACCTCGCTTGACGTCGCCTCGCGGATGTCGATCGGACCACGCTCTTTTCTCGAGGCGGTTTGCAGGACGACTGAGTTCTTGTTCTCCGCGTGCTCGTTGCCTTGATCGCGCAGGTCGCGGACGATCCCGTCCTCGTCCGCGACCGTGTAACCGGGGCGGCGCCGTAGTGGCGCCTGGCTCGAGTCGAGCTCTGGCTGTATGTGGTCGTCGCGTTCGGCGGTCTCCTTCGCGATCGTCGCCTCCTGCCCGCGGTTGCGCTGCATGCGCTCTGCGAGGCGTTCGATCGCGCCGGTGTCCATTCCCTGCTCGCCGAGGTCCTCGCGGGAGACGTAGATCTGGGTCTGCTCCCGCGCACGGCTGATGGCGACGTAGGCGTGCTCGCGGTCGGTCTGCCATCCGCCGGTGAGGATGCCGGAGGTCTCAGTGGTGAGTCCCTGGCCCTTGTGGACGTGCACGGCGTAGGCGAGGCTGATGTCGGCGAACTCGCTCGTGTTGACCTCCACCTCGCGTGGTGGACGCTCGCGGGTCTTGACCGTGACGCGGTCCTCGTCTCGGCTGGTGTGGAGGATCGTGCCGGTGATCCCGTTCTCGACCCGTTTCGCTCCGGGGACGCGGTACTGGGCGGTGAACATGATCTCGTCGCCGGCGGCGAGACCGTAGGGCTTCTCGGGGAGGTTGACGCGGTGCGATCCCAGCTCGCCTGCTTGGGCGCGGCGTTCCTGGGCCATCGCGTTGATCTGGTCGCGCTCCTTGTTCGAGGCGTCGGTGATCATCACCGCCTGAGCGCCCGGCAGGTTCCTGCGGGTCTCATCCCAGTTCTCGACCATTGCCTTGGCAGTCTGTGCGCGGGTGTCGTGGATGTGCAGGCGGTCGTGGGCTTGGTATTGGGCGAGCGCGGGTCCGGGTTCGCCGTTTCGGATCTGCTCCCAAGCCTTGCGCTCCCACTCGTGGTGTGCGCGGTGGACCTCGGTCAGCTCCGCTGTTGGAACGTTGCCCTCCAACTGCTTGAACAGGCCGCCCGCTCCGATTGAAGAGAGCTGTGCGGCGTCACCGGCGAGCACGAGCTTGCTTTCGCGCTCCGCCGTCGCCTTCACGAGCCGCGCGAGGCGATCGGTGTCGCCCATCCCCGCCTCGTCCATGATCACGACGCTGTTCGGGCCGAGCTTGACGTGCCCCTTCTCGATCCCGCCCAGCAGTCCGTCGGTCGTGAACGCCTTGTCAAGCTTCGCGTCGCCCTGCAGGCGTTGCGCTGTAGCGCCCGCGACCGCCGTACCGATCACCTCCCTGTCCTCCAACTGCCACGCGCGTGTCGCGGCGGCGAGCGTGACGCCCTTGCCGGTGCCGGCGCGCCCGACGAGCACCGCGATCCCACCCTGCCCGGTGATCGTCTGTAGCGCGTCCCGTTGCTCGTGGGTGAGCGAGCCTTTGATCTCCCGGCCGATCTCACGTCGCGCCTGCTTCAGCGAGCTCTCGCTCACGCGCACGGTGTTCTCGTCCGCGCGCCGCTGTGCGATCTCGACGGTGGTCTGCTCCAGCTCGCGCAGGCGCCGCGTCGTCCACGTGCCGTCCTGCAACTCGACCAGCTCCCCGGAACGGGCGAGTTCGTCAACGACGCGGTCGGCCTCCCCGGGGCGGCGCACGCCGGCGCTCAGCTCATACGCCTTCGCGTGCAGTTCCCGCCTTGTGATCGTCGAGCTCTTCCGCGTGACATCTTTCAACAGCTCTGTAGCGAGATCGACCTTGGGCTCGTTGCGAAGCCCCCAGTCGTTGAACAGTTCCTCCGAGCGTCTCTCGGTCTGGCTGTGCTCGGCGCCCAGTGCTCGCCACGCAGCGTTCACCTCGACCGAGGACGCGGCCGTCTTGCTCCCACGCGTGCCCAGCGTGAGGCTGTCAAGCTCTCCCGGTCTGGGCTCGCGGCCATAGCGCTGGCGGAACGTTTGGGCGGCGCGGTCCACGTCCTGGCTGCGGGTGGACCAGTACTCCGACAGCTCCTTGGAGACGCCGCCGATCTCGAAGTAGCGTTCCCCGTTGCCCGTGCGTCGCTCGATCGGGAGGCCGAGCTGCTTCAGGTTCTCCGCCAGCTCCGCGCGATACCACGCCCCGTTCTCACGCGCCGCCCGGAACAGCTGCTTGGATTCGATCGCCGCGACCTGCCCGTCCGTGCGGACGGCCGCGATCACCGCGACATGACTGTGCAGCTGCGGATCGGGAATGCCCTGCGCATCGCGGTCCCGCGCCAGGCGGCTGGTGGTGTGCAGCGACTCGACCGCGAGCAGCCGCTCCGCCCGCTCGAAGCGCACGGCGCCGTCGCTCTTGCGGCGCACGAGCGCGACCTCGCGCTCGGTGCGCTCCAGCGCGCTCTTCACCGCCCGGCGGTGCGCGACCTCGATCTGCACGCGACGATACGGGCCTGCCGTCGCCCACAGCGCGGACACGCTCTTGGGTGGGCTGAACGTCAGGTCGATCCCCGCGACCCGCGTCCCGTTCGACCCCACCGGGCGAATCGGCTCCCCATCCACCGGGGAGTACCCGTGCATCAGCGACCGCAGATGCTTCAACTCCACACTCTTACCCGGGTCGATGCCGTAGGAGCGCAGCAGTCCCTCCGGGCCATGCCACTGCGTCGGCGCCGCCTGGCCGTCCTGGCTGTCGTGGGTGTAGTAGTCGCCGCGCGTGGCTTGCGAGACCAGATACCGCGACCACGGCGTCGCCGAGCTCCCCGGGATCTTGTGAGTGCTCTGCACCCCGCGAACGTAACGTCGGCCAAATCGCCCGGCAAGCTGTGAGCGGGTAATGTGTTAATAGACAGCTATCATCGGCTATTTACGACCATATAGCTCCCTTGGGTGCGTATGGTCTGCGCCGTTTTGGAGGTGACTGCACCAGCAGTCACCGTTCTTGGCCCGCAGGGCCGTACCTTGCTTTTCAGCCCCGTAGGGGCGTCCGTTTCTTTCAGCCCATTCTTGGGGGTCGAGCTGGGTTTCAGTGCGCTCGCTTGATGCGACAGGACGCGAGGCGTAAGCGGTCGGTGTAGACCGTGAGCAGCGACGGGTCGGGCAGCAGGAGCTCGTGGTCCTCGATCGCGAAGACGCCACGGGTGACGACGGGCCGGCGTGCGCCCGCGCCGCTCATCGGGGTCTACCGTGGGCGGTACATGTCGCGCGTGACGCGGACGTTGGCCCGAAGACCTGTGGTGGCCCGTTTCAGGGCCGCCCGTCTTTCCTCGACGGTCTTGTACTTAGGTGCGTGCGTCAGTTCAGCCAGCCTCTCGGGGCTGAGCGGCGCGGGTCGTCCGTTGGTCGTCGTCTTCGTCACAGGTCTCATGATATCGACCTGTCATGCTGCCATCGCGAGCGGACGTCATCGGATCTGGGTGGACTGGCGATGACCCATCCCGACACCTGGGATGGGAGGGACGCGCATGAGCGTCGTTCAGCACCGCACGCGCTCGAGCTCTGAGAACGCGTTGTCGGGGACGTCGATCGTCGCGTCGTATCCTAGTTCCCTGAGGTGTTCGAGGAGCACCTGCACGTGCTCATACACGCAGCCTCGCGCCCCCGTCACGGGATCGACCCGGCTGTGCTCGTGGATCTCGCTGCGCGCGACCGGGTCATGGCCGGGCGGGCCCAGCGTGAGGTGCGTCGCGCTCATCGCCACGCCGCCGTGTCCCGCGAACGCCGAGTCGTGCTCGATCGAGAGCTTTCTCTCTGGGAGCGTCGTTACGACCGTCAGGATGTGCGCTCCGTTGAAGGCGCACACGGTCTCGCTCGCGGTCTTGCGGCCGTCGAGTCTGACGATCAGCGTGACGGTGCGCTGCCGGTTCCCCTCCACGGTTCCCACGGTAGCGCGAGTGCGCGATGGCCAGAGGCGCGCTACTCGCGCGCCTCGGGAGTAAACGCGGCGAGGTACTCGAACTCGCCATTCAGCACCGGGACCTGCTCGGGGTACCGCGCGGCCCACGCCGCGCACTGCTCCAGTGAGAGCTCGCCTCGGCGCATCGCCATCACGCGCTGCTCTGCAGTCATCTCCCACACGCGCTGCAGGCGCGCCGCCCGCTCCCTTGCGCTCTGGAGAATCTGCTCGCTCAGGAGTGTCCGGGGCTCTGTTGTGCGGTCGCTCTGGTTCATCGCTTCGCTCCTTCGGGTCGGTGGCGGTAGATGCGCAGCCCCCGCCGCCGCACCCGCCATCGGATCGCCGCCCCGCGACGATCACGCCGTCCGCGTCCCCGCACCGGCTCTGTCTGGCGGCGAAAATTGGCAAGCGGCTACCGCCACCGGCCCCCACCGAGCGCTTGATCCATCCGTCCGGACCGAGTGTTGTCAGCCCCTACCGCAGGTCGTCCGCGCGCTCCCTTGACAAGGCCTGCCCGGGTGTGCTTCCTAGCGCCGCATGCTGTGGTGACCGGCGCCAGCTGGGCTGGTGCGAAGGAACTGGCTCGTTCGTGTCACCCAAAGGCAGCAGACCACGGCACGCCGAGGCCGGTGAGAGCTCGATGGGACTGTCCCGTTGTGCGGGGCTGGTCGGGTATAAGGGGCACGGGTGAGGGCCTTCGTGCTCTTGAAAGTGAGGTGCTGCGATGCGCAGCTTGTCGTTCGTGGTGGTTGGTCGGCGTGGTGGGGTGTGGGTCGCGGTCCTGTCGTTCCTTGGTGGTTGGGTGGTGTGTGCGGGAGTGGCGGGTGCGGGTGAGTACCACGACTTTCTCTGCCGGATTCCCTACGGTCCTGGTGCGGGTCGTGCGGCCCCGGTCGATGACGTCTCCTACGCGACCAGTGGTGACTTCGTCTTCGCGGGCGATGGTTGTGCGGGTGGCGGGGCGCTGTATGCGTCGATGAGTGGCGAAGTCACCCATCCCGCTGGAGCCAACGCTTGGACCGCGTTCACCGCGCCTGCCGGCCTGAGGATCGCTGGCTTCACCGTCTGGCGTTATGAGGCGGATGGGCCGGTTCAGCCCTACGGGGCGCCGGCGTCGAACCTGCTCTACAGTCCTGGCCCGCCATCTGTGCAGGGGCTGTGTGCGCAGTCGCTGGGATGCAGCTCGCGCGGGACCCCGAGCAGTCCTTTCGACCCGTTGAACGCGGTTAGCGTCTTTGGTTTCAGTGGCGTGACGTCGATCCAGTGGAGCGCCTCGTGCGGCGGTGGCGAAGGCGGCGTGTGCCCGGCATCCGGGGCTGGGACCTTTTCCTCGCGGTATGAAGTCTATGCGGCGGACATCGACCTCGTCGATGACACGCCGCCGTCGGTTGGCGGTGTCAGTGGGCCGCTCGTCGCGGGTGGCACCCTGATCGGCAGGCAGGCCGTATCCTTCAACGCGAGCGATAGTCAGTCGGGCGTGTACAGCGGCTCGCTGCTCGTGGATGAACACACCGTCTCCTCGCAGATCCTCGACGTCAACGGCGGCGCCTGCCAGTCCCTTGGGGTCACGACAGACGGGCAGCGCTCCTTCGAGCACGCTCAGCCGTGCAAGGCGTCGGTGAGCGCCAGCCTGACGCTCGACACCAACCAACTGGCGCCCGGACAGCACGCCCTGGAGCTGGTCGTCGATGACGCCGCGGGCAATCAGACGGTGGCCTATAACGGCACGATCACTGTCGGTGGTTCGACCGCGGCGGGCGCGCTCGCCGTGGATCCAATCGCGGGTATGCCCATCGGCCCGGGCAGCCCCCTCTCTGAGCGGGGCTCGGCCAACGGGACGAACGCCTCCGATCAGGCCAGGCTGACCGCGAGTTGGGCGGGCATGGCGACGGCGACGCGCACGAGCAGCTACGGCGCCATGAACCGCGTCTTCGGTCACCTGACGAGCGCCGCCGGACTGGCTATCCCCGGAGCATTGCTCGACGTGTTCCAGACGCTCGCCTACCAGGGCGCACACACTCTGCGCCTAGCCGGGGTGCACACGGGACCAGGGGGCGAGTGGGCGCTCATCCTGCCCCGGGACGTCCCCTCGAGCGCGCTGCGCATCGCCTACCGCAGCCACCTGGACGACACGATCCCGGTTGCCACCAGCACGCTCACGCTGCGGGTGCACCCCGGAATAGAGCTGAGCATCGCGCCCCGCGTCAGCAGCGTGGGGCGGCGCATCCACTTCAGCGGCGTATTGTACGGTGCGCTGATCCCGCCGGGCGGTAAGCAACTGATCCTGGAGGCCTCCTCGGGCGGAGAATGGCTTCAGTTCCGGACCATCGGCAGCGATGCGAAGGGTCGCTACCGCGCGAGCTACCGCTTCAGGTTTCCCGGTCCCGTGACCTACCGCTTCCGTGTCCTTTGTCCACGCGAGGCGGACTTCCCGTTCCTGCAGGGCACATCGAACATAGTCAGTGTGCGCGAGCGTTGAGCGCAATCGGGCTTTTCGCTTCGCAGAGCCAAATGCAGCGTACTGTCAGCCTGTTTCGGGCGGCACCTGCAGTTCGCTCTTGACAAGCCGTGCGGTTGGCGCTATGTTCTTTGGTGTTCATGACTCCTCGCTGTGGGGGGTTGGGCACGATAGGTCGGGTTTG
>DATMPZ010000038.1:0-10050 GCA_035567335.1 Solirubrobacteraceae bacterium | reverse complement strand
GGCGTGTTGTCCAGGCGCGCGACCATGCCCACGCCGCACGCGTCGTGCTCGAAGCGGGGGTCGTAGAGTCCGACGGCCTTGGGCGGCTGCATGGTGTGCGAAGTCATGGAAGTGCTCCCTGGGGGCGGTGCATTCCCGCGCAAACGACACACGACGCGCGGGCACGGGCGGACACCTGAGGCGGAGTGGAAAGGGTATCAGCGCTCACAGCGCGCGAGCGTTCGCGCACTGCGCCGCGAGCGCACACAGCCGTGGATGTCCACCGCCTCGCCCAAAACACGCCCCGCACACGGCCCTGGCCGCTCCGCCCGGCGCTTGCACTTCCCTCGAAGCTCGCGCTCCGCCTGCACCCACACGCGCGCTCGCGGACCGGCGCCGCGGGTCCTGGCGTATGCTCGGCGTGTGAGAATCGCCGCTACCGGGCACTATCAGTGATGACGCAGGCAACTCGAGTACCCCAGGAGCGAGTATGACGCCGGACATGGAGCTAGCGCTCCCGGCTCGGGCAGAGAACATTGCGCTGATCCGCCACGCGTTCGGAGCGCTCGGCGAGGCGCTCGCCGTGGACGAGGAGCTGCTCTCCGATGTGCGCCTGGCGGTCACCGAGGCCTGCTCCAACGTGGTCGTCCACGCCTATGCCGGCGAGACCCCCGGGCCGCTGGAAGTGCTCGCCACGGTGGACGACGGCGCCCTCACCGTGGTGGTGCGCGACCGGGGGCCCGGCATCGCGCCGCACCCGGACAGCCCCGGCCTCGGCCTGGGCCTGCCGCTGATCGCCTCGCTGGCGGAGTCCGTGCAGCTCGGGCGCGACGAGCAGGAACGCACGGAGGTGTGCATGACGTTCCTGCTGTCCGACGGGCAGGCGAACGGGGCTTCTTCGAGCGCCCCGGCGGGTCCGGTAGCGCCGGCGGACGGGCAGGACGACCAGATCGACCCGACTCCGCGGACGTGAGCGACTCGACGACGCCCGAGCCGGACGCCCCATCGCCGCCGGGTCCGCCGGGTCCGCCGGGGCCCGTCTCGCTGCGCGTGGCGACCGGCCCGCTCGCGGGGCCGGTGCTGAACCGCGTCGCGTCGATGATCCTCGCCCGGGCCCAGTGTCCGTTGGACCGCTTCGATGACGCGTTGATCCTGTGCGACGCGATCTCCGCGCATGCCCCCGCCCATGTTCGCGACAGCCATGTCGCCTACACGCTGACCGCGGAGGAGCGCGCGATCGAGCTGCGCGTGGCCGAGCTGCGCGCGGGCGGCGCGGCGGGACTTCTGGACGACGCTCTGCTCCCGGACGTCGGCAACGTGATCGAGCGCTACTCCGACAGCCGCCGCGTGGAGCCCGCGCCGGACGGCGACGGCGAGGAGCTGATCCTCACCATCGGCTTCGCCTGATCAGCCGCCGGCTTCGTCCGATCAGCCGCTCTTCGTCTTCGCGGGAGACTTGGCGGCGGCCTTGGCCGGGGCTTTCTTGGCGGGAGCTTGCTTGCGCCCCCCATCCTTGCCGTTGGCCGCCACTTTGCTCCCGCCACGCTCGCGGGCTCGCTCCAGGCTCGCCTGCAACGCGCCCATCAGGTCCGGAGACTGCAGCGCCTCCACGGCGGGGCGCGGCTCGATCACGATTTCCTCGCCGCTGGCCTTGCGGTCGATCAGCTCGAGCACGGCCTCGCGGTAGGTGTCGCGGTAGCGGGCAATGTCGAACGGCTCCGCCAGCGACTGCACCAGCCGGCGCGCGACGTCCAGCTCGCGCTCGCCGACGGTGGCGGACTCCTCCTCGCCGCCGAGCTCGCGCAGCTCGCTCGTCTGGTTGATCTCATCCGCGTAGCTCAGCGTGGTCATCATCAGCACGTCCTCGCGCGGATGCACCGCGACGAGCCGCTCGCGGGAGCGCAGCACGACGCGCGCGATCCCGACCTTGCCGGTGTCGCGCATCGCCTGCAGCAGCAGCTTGTACGAGCGCGCGCCACCGCGGTTGGGGACGATGTAGTACGGCTGGTCGAAGTAGATGCGGTCGATCTCGTCGATCTCGACGAAGTCCTGGATCTCGATCGTGCGGGTCGCCTCGGGCGCGAGCGCAGCGAGCTCTGCGTCCTCGATCACGACGTACCGTTCGGGCGCCAGTTCGTAACCCTTGACGATCTCCTCGAACGGAACCTCCTCGCCATCAGCCGAGCACACGCGCTTCTGCTGGATGCGCGCATGGTCCGCGCCGTGCAGCTGGTTGAAGTGCACGCTCTTGTTGGTGACGGCGCTGTACAGCTTGACCGGCATGCTGACGAGACCGAAGTTGAGCGTGCCCATCCACATCGATCGGGGCATGCTCACAATGTTGACGGCTTTCGAGTCGATGTCAACCCGTGGGCACCGCAGCCCGCGCCGGGCGTTTGCGCTCCAAGCCCGGACGGGCGATCCGGAGCGGGGTCCGATCACGATCACCTGGCGGGCGGCGGCTCCTCGCGCATACCCTCCCGCAGCCGCGCGAGCGCTTGGCGGATCAGCCGCGACACCTGCATCTGCGAGACGCCGATCCGCTCGCCGATCTCGGCCTGGGTCAAATCCTCGGCGAAGCGCAACGTCAGCACCAACCGCTCGCGCTCGGTGATGCGGGCGAACATCGGCCCCAGCGTCGCGCGCTCCTCCGCGCGCTCGAACCCGCCCTCCTGCATGCCGATCGCGTCGGCGACGCTCTCCCCCGCCGAGTCCTCTCCGGTCCCCGACCGCGGCGCGTCCAGCGAGCCCGCGCGGTAGGCCCCGGCGGCCTGCAGCGCCTCCAGCACCTGCTCATCGGTGCAGCCCATCGCGGCGGCGATCTCGCCGACCGTCGGCGCCCGGCCGTGCTCGGAGGACAGCCCCGAGGCCATCTTGTCCACGCGCAACGCCAGCTCCTGCAACTCGCGCGGGACCCGAACCGACCAGGTGCGATCGCGAAAGTGGCGCCGCAGCTCGCCGAGGATCGTCGGCACCGCAAAGCTCGAGAACGCCGTGTCGCGGGTCGTGTCGTAGCGGTCCACCGCCTTCAGCAGCCCCAGCGAGGCGACCTGCGTCAGATCCTCCAGCGGCTCCTCGCTGCGCTGGTAGCGACGCGCCAGCCGCCGCGCCAGCGGCAGGTAGCGCTCGACGAGCTCCTCGCGCGCGCGCTCCTCGCCCGCGCGCGCCTGGGCGAACAGCTCGTCGTCCGAGGGTCGCGCCTGACTCACGCCGCCGCCACGGGCGTGCTCAGAGCCAACCGCAACGGCACGTCGGTCCCGTCCACCCTCAGCACGGGCGCTCCTCGAGTCCCCGTCGCCCGTTCCCCGCCCGCCTGATCCGCAATGCCGCCCGCCCTCTCCGCGGCGCCGGCGAGCACATCGGCGTCCTCCGGGACACGCCGCGCCGCCTCGGCGCACAGCGCGGGCAGCTCGCTTGCCAGCGCCGGCCCCAGCCACGCGATCGGGGCCGCGCCCGGGCGCTCGCGTGGCCAGCCGGAGAAGTCCACCGCACCGCTCAGCAGCAGCCGCTCGCGCGCGCGGGTCATCGCGACGTACACGATCCGGTCCTCCTCCTGCGCCTGAGCCTCGCGGCGCTCCTGCGCCAGCTGCGCGTAGTCCAACGCCGGGCGCGGCTCGGGGTCGGCGAGCCCCACCAGCCGGACCCCGACGCGATCGCCCTGCACGAGCAGGTCGGGCACGCCGACGCTCGGCGCGCGACCGAGGTCGGCCACGCAGACCACGTCGAACTCCAACCCCTTGGCGGCGTGCACGCTCATCAGCCGCACCGCGTCCATCGCCCCCGCGCCCGCGACGGGCGTAGCAGCGTCGGGCTCGGCGGTCGTCTCGGCGCTCGCCTGAAACCCCATGCCGCCCGCCCCCTGCTGGAACGCCGCCTCGTCGAGGAACCCGCGCAGGTCGCGCCCTTCGCTGCGTTCCCATTCCCCCGCCAACCCGATCAGCTTGTGCACGTTCGCGAGCCTACGCTGTCCGTCCTCCCCGGTGCGCAGACGGTCCGCATGACCGCCATGCTCGATCGCCCGCTCGAGCAGCTGCGCCAGCGTCAGCGCATCCGCCAGCTCGCGCTCTCGTTCCAGCCACGCGCAGTGCTCGGCCGCACGCTCGCGCCCACCGTCCCGCGGGGGAACGGCCGCGCCACAGCCCGTCGCGTCGGTTGTGGTGGCAGTGGTGGGAGTCGTAGCAGTGGCTGCCGCTGCTGCTCCTCCTCCTCCGTCGGGATGGCGGGCCACCTCCCACACGCTGCGCTCCTGCTCGCGCGCCTCGCGCGCCAGCAGGGCCAGATCGTCGCTCGCCAGTCCCACCGGCGGACAGGCCAGCACGCCATACAGAGCGAGCTCGTCGCCGGGATCCGCCAGCGCGCGCAGGTACGCGAGCAGGTCGGCCACCTCCTGACGCGCCCAGAACGACCCGGCGCTCGCGACCGTATGCAGGCCCTGCGCGCGCAGGGCCTGCTCGTAGCAGTCGATGTCGCCCATGCCCCGCAACAGCACCGCCACCTGACCGGCGCTCGCGCGCCCGGCCGCGACGAGCTCCCGCACGCGCCGCGCCAGCGCGCGCGCCTCGGCCTCCCGCCAGTCCGCCGCGCCCGAGACCTGTCCGCCGGCCGCCGCGAGGAGAGCCCGCGCGTCGCTCCAGCCGCGCCTGTCGGTGAGCAGCAGCTCGACGCGCGGTTCGCCGTGCGCCCAGGACTCGCGCTCGCTCTCGCGGCCCGCGCGCAGGGGAATGTAGGTCTCGCCGAATCGCCGCGCGAACACGGCGTTCACCGCTCCGAGCAGCTGCGGGCGCCCGCGGAAGTTGTGCGCCAGCCGCAGGCTCTGCCCCAGCGGCCGAAGGCGCGCGTCACGCTCCCTGAACAGGCCGACGTCGGCGTGACGAAATCCGTAGATAGACTGCCACTCGTCGCCCACCGTGAACAGGTTCTCGCGCTCCAGCGCGCTCACGAGCTGAAGCTGACGCGGGTTGACGTCCTGCAGCTCGTCCACCATCAGCAGCTCGAACCGCTCCGCCCAGGCCCGTCTGATCCGCTGCTCGCGGGCGAGCAGCTCGCCCGCGAGCAGCTCGAGATCGTCGAAGTCCACGCCGTCGCGCGCGCGCTTGGCGGCGTCGTAACGCTCGCCGAACCGACCCAGCAGCTCGTCCCACAGCACGATCGCGCGCGCGCCCGCCGTATCCACGGCGCGGGCCTCCCGTGCGCCCGCCGCGTCCAGCTCGGCGGCTCCCAACAGCTCCGCCTGCCCGCTCGGCGCGCGCCCGGGCTGGGGCGGCGGCAGTCGCGGCGCGCGCTGCCCGCGGCTGCGCAACTCGGCGTACACCCCGAGCACCGTCGCGCGCGCGCGGTCGGCGGTGTAGGCGGCGATCAGATCGACCGCCTCGTTGCGATGCCCGTCGCCCACGAGCTCGCCGAGCGCCTGCGCGAACGCCTGCCGGCGCAACCGTCCCGCGAGACCCTCATCGAGGATCTCGTGATTCTCCGCCAGTCCCGCCTCGCGCGCGTGCGCGCGCAGGATCCGCGCGCAGAACCCGTGAAACGTGCCGATGAACGCACCGTCAATCGCGTGTGCAGCGACCGTCTCTCCGAGCTCGAGCAGCCGCGCGCGCACACGCTCGCGCAGCTCGCCCGCGGCGCGCTCGGTGAACGTGATCGCCAGGATCCGCCCGGGCGCGATCCCGTCCTCGCGCACGGCCCTGACGAACCGCTCGACCAGCACCGAGGTCTTGCCGCTCCCGGCCCCGGCGGACAGCAGCAACGGCTCGGTGCGCCGCCTCACGGCGTGCTCCTGCTCAGGCGTCAGCGTCCTCGGCGCCGGCGCCTCGGCCGTGAGTTCGGCCGCATCCGCGGGCTCGCTTGCGCCCGCTTGCGGATCGGCCAGCTCCCATCCCGTCAGCCGCTCCACGATCAGCGCGCGGCCCGGCAGATCGCGGGGTGCGAGCACCCGCCCGTGTAGGCACAGGTAAGCGGCCGCGCCTCGATCGCTCCGGCCACCGCCTGCGCCGCCGCCGCACACGCGAGTCCGACCGCGTCCCGCACGAGCGCCTCGATCTCCGATGTGTCCAGCAGATCGGTGCGCACGCACTCCACCCCCACACCCGCCGTCGCGTCCAGGACCCCCCGCGCGCGCAGATCGACGCCCCCCAGCGGCTGATACAGCCCTCCCACCACGCGCACTCCGAGCAGGCGTTCGGCCGCGCGCATGTACAGCGCGAGCTGAATCTTGCCGTCCTCGATCCACCTCGCCCCGGGCGTCACCCGGGCGCCCTTGTAGTCGTACACGACCGCCTCGCCCGCGGGCGTGACGTCGATGCGGTCGATGCGCCCGCGCAACCTCACCCCCCCGCCGAGATCCAGCGCCGGCAGAGCACCCTCCTCGTCGTCGAACCCGAACCCCAGCTCCAGCCACTTCGGCTCCAGCGGGGCGCCCTCCGCGTCGCCTCCCGTCGCTGCGCCCGCCGCGTGCGTCAGGTAGCGCTCCAGGTCGGCCTCCAGCCGGCGGCGAGCGCTCGGCACGCGCTCTGCGCGGACCGACAGCGGGAACTCCGGCTCGTGCCGCGCCAGCGACTCGCCGAGCAGCTCGCGCGCCAGCCCCAGCCGCGCCGTTGTCACCCGGGCCGAGCCCGTGCGCTCGCGCAGCCCCTCCAGCGTGTCGCGCAGCGCCGCGTGCGCGAGCCCCCCGCGCGTCAGCGGCTCGGGGTCGGGCTCGGGGCTGTCGGGGCGCAGCATCCGCTCCACGAACCACCGCGCCGGGCACGCGATCCACAGCTCCAGCGAGGACGCCGACCATGGTCGCACGCGCAATTCGTCAAGCACTCGTGAATCGCGCAACGGCGCCGGGCCCGTCCCCCGCGCCGCGGGCGCTGCTCCCGATACGCCGGCGGGTGCGGTGACCGGCGCCACTACGGGTGGTCGAACCTACTGGCCTGCGGGTCTCCCCCCGATGTCAACCCGCTAGGCGGCAGTGCGCGCCTCGATATCGCTCGCCGCCCGCGCGGTATCGGGCGTCTCGCTCTCGGCCTCCGCCTCCGGCGGCTTGGCGCCCGCCTTCGCCCAGGGCTCGTCGAACTCGACCCGCCATTTGCCCTCCTCGGTCTGCTCGAGCGCGAGGTGGGCTTTGAAGCTGCGCCCGCTGCGCCCTTTGAAGCCGGTGATCGCGCGCGCCGTGTGGCCGGTCTTGATCAGCTCGCGCGCGACCTCCACGGGCAACTGCTTGCCGGCTTTGCCCTTCCAGATCACGAACCCGCATCCGGGATCGTTGCGCGCCCAGCAGGAGTAGCCCTTGCGGTTTTCCATGATCTCGTGCCCGCACACCGGACACGGCCCGAGGCTCGCGCGAGGGATGCGCACGTCCTTGAGCTTCTCGTCCAGCTCGGCGATCGTCTCCTTCGCGAACCCCGCGATGTCGCCCATGAACTTCTCGCGCGAGTCCTCGCCGCGCTCGATCTTGCCGAGCCGATTCTCCCAGTCGCCCGTCAGCCCCGGCGAGGTCAGCGCGTGCTCGTTCAGCAGCCGGATCACGTTCAGGCCCTTGTCCGTCGCCACCAGCGAGCGCCCGTCGCGCTCGATGTATCCGACCGTGATCAGCCGCTCGATGATCGCCGCCCGCGTCGCCGGCGTGCCGATGCCCGAGTCCTTCATCGCCTCGCGCAGCTCGTCGTCGTCGACGAGCTTGCCCGCCGTCTCCATCGCTCCCAGCAACGACGCGTCGCTGTAGCGCCGCGGCGGTTTGGTTTCCTTGCGCGCGCTCGCGATCTCGCGCGTGCGCACGCGCTCGCCCCGCTCGAGCTTCGGCAACTGCTGGTCTGCCCCCTCGTCCTCCTCGCCCTCGGATCTGGCGCCGCTCGTCTTCGCGGCGCTCGCGGCGGAGGTCTCGTCGTACACCCCGCGCCAACCCGGCACCAGCAGCAGGCGCCCGCGCGTGCGAAAGACGTACCCGCCGTCGCGCTCGTCCTCGCCCGCGGGAACCGTGCTCTCCACGCGCGTGTTCTCGAACACCGCCTCGGGATGGAACACCGCCAAAAAGCGGCGCGCGACCATGTCGTAGATGCGTTTGTCGTCCGACCCCATGCGATCCAGATCGTGCTCTGACCTGGTCGGGATGATCGCATGGTGATCTGTCACCTTCGCGTCGTTGACCACCCTCCCCAGCGGCAGCAGATCCATTCCGGTGACGTACGCGGCCGCCTTTTTGTACTCCGCGTGACCCCCCACCAGCTCGGCCGTGGGCTTGATCTCGGCGACCATGTCTTTGGTCAGATACCGCGAGTTGGTGCGCGGGTAGGTCAGCGCCTTGTGCTCCTCATAGCAGCGCTGCGCCGCCGCCAGCGTGCGTTTCGCGGAGAACCCGTAGCGCGTGTTCGCCTCGCGCTGCAGCGTCGTCAGGTCGTACAGCATCGGCGCTTTCTCGCGCTGCTCTTTCTTCTCCAGCTTCGTGATCGTCGCCGTGGAGCCCTCGCACGCCTCGACGATCGCCACCGCCTCGGCCTCGCTCGCGATCCGCGGCTTCGCGCCGGCGTGGAATCGCCCGCGATAGACCCGCTCGCCGTCCGTCCCCTCCCCGGCGTACGCGTCGGCCTCCTCGGCACCGTTGCCGCCACCGGCACCGTTGGTCGCACCATCGCCGTCGTCCGCCGGCGGGCCCGCCGCGAACGTCGCGTCGACCAGCCAGTAGGGCTCCGGTTTGAACGCCTTGATCTCCTCCTCGCGCCGCGCCACGATCGCGAGCGTCGGCGTCTGCACCCGCCCGAGCGACACCGCGCCGTCGAACGAGCTGCGCAGCCTGATCGTCGCCGCGCGCGTGGCGTTCATCCCCACGATCCAGTCCGCCTCCGAGCGCGACCGGGCCGCCTGCTCGAGCGAGGCGAGCTCCTCGGCGGGGCGCAGCGAGCCGAGCGCCGCTTTCATCGCGGCGTTCGTCATCGAGCTCAACCACAGCCGTTTGACGGGCTTTTTGCCTTTCGCCTTCTCGTACAGGTAGGCGAATATCAACTCCCCCTCGCGCCCGGCGTCGCAGGCGTTCACCACCAGATCGACGTCGTCCCGGCCGAGCTGTGCGGTGACGACCGCCATCTGCTTGCGCGAGCGTTCGTCGCGGATCACGAGCTTGAATCGATCGGGCACGATCGGCAGGTCCTCCATCCGCCAGCGCTTGAACTTCTTGTCGTACTCGTCGGGCTCGGCCAGCTGCACGAGGTGGCCGACCGCCCACGTGACCACGTCCTCAGGCCCCTCCAGCCACCCCTCCTTCTTCTGGAACGGCCCCTTCAGCACGCGCGCCAAGTCCTGCCCCACGGAGGGCTTCTCGGCGATCAGCAGGGTCTTCGACATGGCGGTCAGCGTAGCGGGTGACCTCCCCGCGGGCTTTTCACCCGCTGGCCCGCCTTGCCGGTGCGATCACTTGATGACGAGGATCTGGGGATGCGTGGCGAGCAGCGTCTGCGTGAAGGCGTAGTTGAAGGCGCCCAGGCTCAGAAAGGAGATCACGACCGCCTGGTTGACCGCCCTGCCCACGCCCTCGGCGCCGCCGGAGGCGGTCATGCCCTTGTAGCAGCACACGATCGCGATGATCGCCCCGTAGATCGTCGTCTTCAGCACCGATCCCCACAGGTCGGTGATGTCCGCGTTTGCGAAGAAGGTCGTCCAGAACGGTCCCAACGGCTGACCGTTGACGAGCTCCGCGAGCAGGCCGCCGAAGATGCCGAACAGCACCGCGTAGATGTCGAACAGACCGGTCGCGAGCATCAGCGCCAGAAAGCGGGGCACGACCAGGTTCTTGATCGGGTCGACGCCCAGCACCTGCAGCGCATCGAGCTCCTCGCGCACCTTGCGCGCCCCGAGGTCCGCGGTGATCGCCGTGCCCGCGACGCCCGCGAGCACGATCGCGGTCACGGCCGGCCCGAGTTCGCGCAGCGCGGCGAGCACGAAAATGCCCCCGACGCGGTCGAGCGCGCCGAAGAGCGAAAAGAAGTTCACCGCCTGCATGCCGGGCACGGCGTAGTTGATCGCCACGCTGGAGATCAGCAGCGGCAACCAGCACAACCGCAGCGCGAACAGGAACTGCGACACGAACTCCTCACCGTA
>DATMPZ010000037.1:0-18574 GCA_035567335.1 Solirubrobacteraceae bacterium | reverse complement strand
TGCGCAGGTTGGTGCTGATCATGGCGCGAGCTTTGCCTGCGGGATGACCTTCACTCCCCGCCGCAGCAGCGTCACGAAGATCGAAAGCAGCATCTTGTAGACGTAGTAAGGGCTGCTGTGGCCCGAGTGCATCGACTTGCCCGGCGAGGGACGCATCTGCACCGGGATCTCACATACGCGGTAACCGGTCCGATGGAGCAGGATCAGAACATCGGCGTCTGGATAGTCGGTGGGGTAGACATCCGAGCAGAATAAGCGCGCCACGCGGCTGCGCATGAGCTGAAAGCCCGAGGTGGGATCGGAGACCTGCTCGTGGGTGATCAATGACGTCAGATTCGCAAACAGTCCGATGCCGACGGCCCGGGCGAGCGAGGGCTTGTAGTGGTCGTCGTGTCCCAAGAACCGCGAGCCGACGATCAGGTCGGCGCCCAACTGCTCGAGCGCCTCGAGCATTGCGGTCAGGTACTCCGCGCGATGCTGACCGTCGGCGTCGATCTGACCGATTATTGCGTAGCCCGCCCGCACGCCGAACTTGTATCCGGTCTGCAGCGCGACGCCGTAGCCCGAGTTGACGGGCAGCGACAGGACCGTTGCGCCGGCCCGCACCGCATCTGCGGCCGTGCCGTCTGTCGACCCGTCGTCGACCACGAGCACGTCCGCGCCGGGCAGGGCGCGCTTGACATCGCCGATCACGTGGCCGACACGCCCCTGCTCGTTGTAGGCCGGGATGATGATCAGCAGATCTCCGCCGTGCGCCTCATGCGCCCCGTCGTGCGCCTCATGCGCCTGTGGCCCATTCCGATCGCTTGGGGAGTGAACGTCCATGCATGCAGGCTAAGCCTCGAGCGCCACGCCGCCGCAGGGAGCGATCCGCTTGCGTCGAGCAGGCGGTCGATTGCCTGTCCACGATTCGATTTTCGCCTATTTGGTGAACCGGCGCGTGTGGTCGAAGTGTCTCCCACTTCGGTATCGCGCCGGTTCAGATCGCGACGTTCGGCAGGCAGCCGCTCGGGCGAGGCTCGCTCGGCGCAGTCGCGCCGCTCGGAGCGAGCTCGCTACCCGCCGGCGCGGTAGGCGACGATCTGCGGCGTCTGTTCGCTCCCGGACGCGAGTCCCGCGGGCGCGATCAGCGTGTTCCCGCTCACCGCCACACCCGTGTTCGTCCCCGCCGGCAGCTTCGCTTCCCACACGACGTTCCCGGTACTAGTGCCGAGCGCATACAGCGCTCCTTCGGACGTCGTCGCGAACACCACGTCGTTGACCGCGCTCGTCGCGCCGAAGGCGGCGGCCGAGAGCTTGTGTGACCACCCGACCGCCCCCGTGGCCGCGTCGAGCGCCACCAGTTCGCCGGTGCTCGGCCCGTTTTCCTGCGGTTCGGTCTGGTTGTTGAACGTCACCGGATGGTTCACCACCGGCACGAACACGCTCGTGCCGTTCGTCGACATCGGCGCGATCACGCCGCCCAGCTCGCCGGGATAGACCGTCTCGGGCAGGCTCAGCTTGGCGTATTCGCCTTTCATCGCATATATCCCGTCGTGGTCGTGCCCGTTGTGCACGCCCACGCTGCGCTTCCACAGCACCTTGCCGCTGTGGGCGTCGAGCGCCACCACCCAGCCCGACTTGCCGGCGGCGATCACCTCCTTGCGCCCCTTGACGTCGGCGAGGATCGGCGGATCCTGCAGGTCCCAGTCATACAGGTCGTGCGGCGTCTGCTGGTAGTACCACGCGACCTTGCCGTTGCTCGCGTTCAGCTTGACGATCGCGTCGGTATACAGGTTCGGGCCGGGCCGGCTCGACCCCCACGGCGAGGATTCGGTGCCCGGGAACGGCGCGGGATTGCCCGTGCCCACATACATGTTCCCTTCGCCGTCGAACGCCGGCGTGTACCACACCCCGCCGCCGGAGTTGACGCTTTCCTGCCCCCACAGATTTTCGGGCGCGGTGTCGAAGTGCCACAGCTTCCTGCCGGTGCTCGCTTCCAGCGCCCACAGGATGCCCACGCCTCCCGCGCCGTAGAATTTTTCGTTGTTCCCCGGCACCGTCGACACGTACACGATGCCGTTGTGGTACCCGGGCGCCATGTCGATGCCCTCGTGTTCGTTGCGCACGAGCGTGACCGACCAGATCTGCGCGCCCGTCTTCTCGTCGAGCGCGAACGCCGCCGTCGCCGTCGCCCCATACACCCGGCCGCCCGCGACCACCAGGCCGTTGGGGCCCTGGTCGGGCGATTCGTAGCTCTTGCTCCAGATCACATGGCCTGTCTTCAGGTTGATCGCCTGCACGTTGGAGGCCAGATCCTGGGAGAACATCGCGCCACCGGAGATGATCGGCGAGGAGGAGTAGCTCCCGTACTGGCTTTTCGCGCTCAGCGAGAGCGTCCACGCCGGTCGCAGCTGCGAGACGTTCGCGCTGTTGATCGGGCCCTGCGTGTAGCGGGTGTTGGACGCGTCGCCGTTCGGATACCCCGAGCCGGTCAGCAGCGAGCTTTCGCTCGAGGAGGACGAGGAGGAGCCCAGCGACGCCACGGCGATCACCGCCACGAGGAGCACCACGGCGATGCCCACCGCCAGCCAGGCGGCTTTCGGGAGCTGCGGGACTCGCTCCCGCAGGTTCGGTCCCCCGCTCCCCGGGCGGGAGCCGGTTACCTGTTGCTTGGCCTGGGCGCGGCGGGCTTCGGCGCGGCGCACCTGACGGGAGCGTGACGGCATCTAAACGACCTCCGTTATCGAGTGGCGGCTTGCGTGCATCTGCTTGTGCCTTTCGCCGAACAACGGCTCCAGCACACGGTTGGCGAGCAGCCCCAGCGAGCCGAGGTTGGCAAACCCGGGCCCCTGGCTGAGCGCCCCCAGTCCGGGGATGTGCAGCCGTGGCCACATGCCCTCCAGCTCGAGGTTGCGCCCGATCGGGATCTCCCTCCCCGGCGGGCGATCCCACACCGCGCCGACCCGGCTCTCGATCTCCGCCCGCACGGCGGGCGGGAACAGGGAGCGCAGCTGCTCCAGCAGATCGAACCCGGTGCAGTTGACCACGTAGTCGTGGCGTACGCTCGTGTCCCGCATGCCCCGGGCGCGGTAGTCCACGCACACCCCGCCGTCCCCGTGGGCCGCCGAGACGTGCGTCACGCGCCCGGTGACGAATCGGCACCGGTCGTCGTAGGCGATCGTCTGCAGCGTCTGGGGGTCGAACACGCCGCGGTCGCAGTGCCTGACGAAGTCGCGGCGCGTCTGCTCGTCAAGCGTTTCCCACGCGACCTCGTCGGGGTTCGAGAACACGCGATTCTCCAGAAAGCTCTCGCCGCGGCTCAGCGGCAGCGTGGGGGTGTAGATCGTCAGCTCCGCATCGGGCCGAAACGCCCGCAGGAAAGCGACGCAGCTGAGCGCGCTCTCGCCACCGCCGACGATCGCGATGTCCGCGCTGCGCTCGATCGGGATGCGCGCCAGCTCGATGCGCCGGCTGTCGCAGTGAAAGATCCACTCCGCGGCGTCGGGGTCGTGCGGAAACGGCCGGTGCACGCCCGGGCCGGTGAGCGCCAGCGCGCGGCCCCGATACAGCGGCGAGTCGGTGCAATCCGCGACGTCGATCCGCCAGCGCTCCCCCGCCTCGAGCGTTACGCGCGTCACGCGGCCGCGCACCAGCCTGACACCCTCGGTCGCCCGGCTCAGCACCCACGCGAGATACCTACCGTACGTGCGATGCTGGATCGGCGGCGAGCCCGCGTTGACCCAGCGCACGTACCGGCGCTGTCCGATCATGTACTGCTGCCAGGTGAACGGCATCGTCGCGCGATCGATCTCCTCGCCGTGCTCCTCGCCGAACTCCTGGTAGCTCTGATACGGAAATCCGACGTCCTTGATCGGCGGGATCGCCAGCGGCTCCTCGCCCGAGGTCATGCCGTTGCGCCCCGACCACGACGCCGCCGGTTCGGTCGCCTCGACGATCGTCAGCGCGATCGGCCCCAGGCCGAGACGGTTCAGGACGTGCACTTTGGTGGCGATCGCCGCCGCCTTCGCGCCGGCGCCGACGATCAACAGATCGGCGTCGGGAGCGGCGTCCGGCGGCGAGCCGGCGTCCGGCGTGACGGCGCCCGGAGCGCTCATGCCGCCGCGGCCGTCTCTCGCCCGTAGCCGGTGAACGCCGCCGGCCTGGTGGGATCCGTCCGCCGCCGCGTGATCTGCACGAGCCCGCGCCGGCCGGGGCTGTAGGAGATGGCGCTCTTTCTAACCTGCTCCGAGCGCGAGTGCACGGGCTGCAGCTCGACCTCTTCGAGCACCGCCGCGACCACGCGCTTCATCTCCAGCAGCGCGAAGCTCGCCGCCAGGCAGCGGCGCACGCCGCCGCCGAACGGAATCCACGTGTACGTCCCCGCCGGCTGCTCCAGAAAGCGCTCGGGCATGAACCTGCGGGGATGGGGATAGACGTCCTCGCGGCGATGGACCAGGTGGATGCACGGCGCGACCATCGCCCCGGCCGGGACCGTGTAGCCGCCCAGCTCCATCGGCTCGAGCAGCTTGCGCACGACGATCGGCACCGGCGGGCACAGCCGCAGGGTCTCCCGCACGACCGCGTCGAGGTAGGCGTCGTCCTCCTCGCCCCGGAGCACCCCCTCACGCAGACGCCGGAGCTTATCCGGGTGGCGCAGCAATCGCTCGAACACCCATGCCAGCGAGGTCGAGGTCGGCCCGTCCAGCAGCAGCGTGATCAGTTCGTCGCGCAGGTCCTGCGCGGTCATCGGCGAGCCGTCCTCGTAGTGCGCGTGCGCGAGCATCGAGACGATGTCCTCGCGTTCGGCATCCTCTCCCTGCGCGCGGCGTTTGCGCACCTCCTCCAGCGCCACCGCCTCGACGAGGTCCATCGCGGCTCTGAACTCGGGGTCGCCGACCATCGAGCGCGGGCCCAGCAGCGCCAGCAGCGTCAACCGGCGGGGCGCGTTCATGCGGTCGGTCAACTCGCGCAACAGCTCCTCCAGACGCCGCGTCGAGTCGGTCGGCGCCGGGCCGAACACCACGCGCATTACCGCCTCCAGGGTGATCGCCTGCATCCGCGGCCACAGCTCGAACGGCCTGCCCGTCGGCCACTGCGCGACCGCAGCGCGCGCGACCTCACCCATCATCCCGCCATAGCTCTCCATGCGCCGGCCGTGGAACTGGGGCAGCATCAGCCTGCGCCGCGTCATGTGCTGGGGCTCCTCCAGCAGCATCACCGAGCGCGGTCCGAGCACTGGCCCCAGCAGCGTGTTCGCTTCGCCCACCCCCAGCCGCTCGGGGGCGGCGGTGAACACCCGCTTGACGTCCTCGGGATTGCATACCAGCACCCACGTGCCCCCGTGGCGGACGCGCAGGGTGAAGATGTCGCCATAACGTTTCTGACACCGCTCCATAAACGGCAGTGAGCGCCAGGTCCAGCCGACCGCCTGCAGCGCGCTGGGCATGCGCGGACCTGGGGGCAGCGCCGCGCGCGTGCCTGTATTAACACGGCGGCCGATGCTGATGCGGCTACCGACGCGCGAGATTGCACCGACCTCGGCACTCATATTGTTTCTCTCTTTTGACGCACGCCCATTCCGGTTTGGAGGTTTCTGATCTTTGTTTCCTTCTGCATTTTTACGAGCTTATGTTTCTCTTTCGTTTTTCCGCTCTAGAAAGCCGTTTTGCGGGAACTCATCGACCCCGCCCTGCGTATTTCGCAGCAAAGCCCTTGCGTGGAAAACCGGCAGGGTTATGATAACCGATACGCCCAGGCGACGGGCTCGATTATCCGTATTGGTTGTTCAATCGGATATCGGTCGAGGACGTGGGCCGGGCGGTCGGCTTGACAGAGCACCAGTGCCTTAATCGGTTAAAGGGACGGCCTTAAACGCCGTTGATCCGGGTTCGAGCCCCGGCTGGTGCATCTATGGCGGTGGAGATCCATCATTTTTCTCACTGGAGCCGATGAGCGCGTCGTGACCAACCTGTTCGACTACTTCGAGGACCTTCCGGTCGCGGGCGGCGTGCCCTCCCGCTGGGCCGCGCGAGCCCCGCGACGCCCGCGCAGCGACTGCGACGTGAAGCTGGTGCCGCGGGCGCGCGATTGGCGCGAGGACGCCGACTCGCTGCAGACGTTGCAGCAGATCGAACGCGAGCCGTGGGTCAACGGCGTCACGCACGACGGCGAGGGCGTGCAGTTGCGCCTGGACGACGGCTGGATCGAAACGGCGGGGGCCGCCCTGGAGGCGGGCGGCAGCGCCGAGGCGATGCTCTCAGACCTCGCCCACGGGCAGCGGATCTCCGTGCAGTTCTGGGACGCCAACGCGACCAAGGCGCTGCACGCCGGGCACCTGCGCAACCTCGCGATCGGCAACGCGCTCGCGGCCGCGCTGGCGCAGGCGGGCGCACGGGTCGAGCGCCGCAGCCTGATCTCCGACGCGGGCCGCAGCATGGGCGAGGCGATGGCCGGCGTGCTGCACAGCGGCCGGCACACGCCCTCGTGGCCCGCCGGCGGCGAGAAGAGCGACCACTTCGTCGGCGTCTGCTACGCCGACTACGTCGCGGCCAGCCAGTCCGCCGGGGCGGAGGCAGCGGAGGAGATCGAGCACCCCGAGGACTCGCTCACGCGCGAGCTGACGCTGCGCGGCGACGCCGCCGACGAACTGCTCCAGCGCGCCCTCTCGGGCGACCGCGAGGCGCTCGAGCTCTGGTACAAGACGCGCGCCTGGGTCATCTCCGGGCAGCGCAAGACGCTCGCGCGGCTGGGCATCGCCTTCGACCGCGTCTTCTTCGAGTCCGACTTCCTCTCCGAGGCGGCCGAGCTGACGGCCACCGGCCTGCGCGACGGCAGGCTGCGCCGGCGCGAGGACGGCGTCGTCTTCTACGCGACCGGCCTGCGCGACTTCGCCGAGTTTCCGCTCGTGCGCGCCGACGGCCTGCCCACCCAGCACATGCGCGCGCTGGCCTATTGGATGGCCGCCCCCGAACTCGAGCACATGATCTCGATGCAGGTCTGCGGCACCGAGTGGGTCTCGCACGTCACCTGCCGGCGCAAGCTGATGGACGAGCTGATGGCCCAGGCCGACCGCGCAGGCGAGGAGGGCGCGGACGGGCACGGCGCCGGCAACGGCGTGGCAGGCGGCGGTGAGATGCACCCCACGCGCGACATCTTCAACGGGATGGTCTCCCGCCAGAAGCGCGCCTTTGCCTCCAGCGAGGGTGCGCTCCTGATCGACGAGCTCACCGACTGGCTGGACGCACAGATCGACGCAGAGCCCGAGCGCCTGAAGGTCCGTCGCGCGCACCCCTTCCCCGAACGCATCGCAGCCGAGATCGCGCTCGGCTACTTCCTGCCCTACCCCGTCGCGCCCCGCATCGACTTCGACACCGACAAGCTGCTGTGCGCGGACGAGTCCCTCGGCTGGGACCTCGTCCGCGCGCGGGCGCATCACGGTCGCGTCAGCGCCGCGGGCGGGCGCCGCCCCGTCGAAGATCCCGACTACCGCTTCGCCGTCGTGCAGTCCGAGCTCTACCGGCGCTACCTGCGGTTGGCGGCGCAGCGCTTCGACGTCCGTCCGCTCGCGCACTACCTCAAGCATCTCTCGCGCTGGTACTTGGAACGCAAGCGCGACGAGCACGTCGAGCGCGTCGTCCACACGCTGCTCGACCGCTCCGCCCGCGGCCTCGGCCTGGAGCCGGTGCGATGAGCCCGCATGGGCACGCATGGCTGCGCTGGATCTGCGTCCTTACCGATTGCAGGTCGTGGGACCTTCAATCGGCCAGCACGTGTGCTGGCCGATCGGAGATCCCGTCGATCTCCGATCGGTACACCACGCTCCCTGCGTCCTTGCCCAGCTTGCCCATGAACGTGTATGGCGCTCCGAAGGGGACGACGTGAGCACGCTGCTCGTCGACAACTACGACTCCTACACCTACAACGTCTTTCACCTGCTCGCCGCCGTCTCCGGCGAGGAGCCGATCGTCGTGCACAACGACATGGTCACCTGGCGGGCGCTGTCGCGCTGGGACTTCGACGCGATCGTGCTCTCCCCGGGCCCCGGCCGCCCCGAGCGCTGGCACGACTTCGGCGTCTGCTCGGACATCCTGCGCGCCAGCGAGATCCCGGTGCTCGGCATCTGCCTCGGCCACCAGGGCCTCGGCTACATGCTCGACGGGATCGTCTCGAGCGCCCCGATGGTCATGCACGGACGCCTCAGCCGGGTCAGGCACCGCAACAGCGGGCTGTTCGCCGGCATTCCCCAGAACTTCTCGGTCGTGCGCTACCACTCGCTCGCGGTCACCGGCCCGCTCGGGTCCGAGGGCCGCGTGAGCGCCTGGACCGACGACGGGGTTGTGATGGGGATCGAGCACCGCAGCCGTCCGCTGTGGGGCGTGCAATTCCACCCCGAGTCGGTCGCCAGCGAGCACGGCCGGGCAGTCGTGGAGAACTTCTACAAGCTCGCGCACCGTCGCCGCCCGCCGCGCCACCCAGGCGCGCGCGCCGCCGGTCGCCCGCCGATCCCGTCCCCGCGCCGGGGCGCCCGCCGCCCGCCCTCGGGCATGCAGCTGCGCGCCCGCACCATCGCCGGCGAGCCCGCGACCGAGGCGCTGTTTCAGCGGCTGTTCGGCTCGGCCGAGCACGCCTTCTGGCTCGACAGCGCCGACGCCCCCACGCGACTCGCACAGCGCTCCTACCTCGGCACGAGCGTGGGCGCCGATCGCTGCGTGCTGGAGTACGACGTTGCCGAGGGGATGGTGCGCACCCGCCGTGGACAGGAGAGCAAGATCGAGCGCGGATCGATCTTCGACGTGCTGAACCGCGAGCTCTTCGAGCGCGCGATCGAGCCGCCCGCCGAGCCGGCCAGTGGCCTGATCGGCGGGTTCGTCGGCTATCTCGGCTACGAGTGCAAGGCCGACTGCGGGTCTGCGGTCGTGCACCGCTCCGACCTCCCCGACGCCACGCTGATGTTCGCCAACCGCGTCGTCGCGGTCGATCACGTCGCTCAGCGCACCGAACTGCTCGCGCTCGTCCGCGACGAGGACCGCGACGAGGCCGAGCGCTGGCTGGAGGAGACCGAGGCGGTCGTGCGCGACGTGCTCGCCGTGGCGCCCGAGGCGTCCTCGCAGATCTGCTCGGCGGCGCACGCGGAGCAGACCGCGGCGGCTGAGCCGGCGGGAGAGGCAGGGCAGGCGGGGCGGGCATCGGGGCAGGCGATTGCGGCGGGGCGTGAGGCCCCCGCCGCGGGCGGGCCCTCGCCCGCGGCGGCGGTGACGTTCCGCTGTGGACGCGGACGCGAGCAGTACCTCGCCGACATTGCCCGCTGCCAGGCCGCGCTCGCCGCCGGCGAGTCCTACGAGGTCTGCCTGACCGATCAGATCTCGACCTCGGCGAGTCCCGACCCATTCGCGCTCTACCGCATGCTGCGCCGCGTCAACCCGGCCCCGTTCGCGGCTTACCTCAAGCTCGGCGAGGTCGCCGTCCTCAGCTCCTCCCCCGAGCGCTTCCTGTCGGTCGATCGCGCCCGCCGCGTGCAGGCGCGCCCGATCAAGGGGACGACGTCGCGCTCGGAGGACCCGATCCTCGACGCGGCGCTGCGCGCCGAGCTCACGCAGGACGAAAAGACCTACGCAGAGCATCTGATGATCGTCGACCTGCTGCGCAATGACCTCGGACGCGTGTGTGAGATCGACAGCGTGCGCGTCCCCGAGCTGATGGTGGTCGAGCCCTACGCGACCGTGCACCAGCTGATCTCGACCGTCACCGGCGTGCTGGAAGAAGGCCGTACGCCCGTGGAGTGCGTGCGCGCGTGCTTCCCCGGAGGCTCGATGACCGGCGCGCCGAAGCTGCGCACGATGGAGATCATCGACGACATCGAGCGCGCGGCGCGCGGCGTCTACTCCGGCGCGCTCGGCTACTTCGGCGTCGACGGCAACGTCGACCTCAGCATCGTGATCCGCACGATCGTGATGCGCTCGGGAGCCACCACGATCGGCGCCGGCGGCGCGATCGTGATGCAGTCCGACCCGCGGGAGGAGTTCGAGGAGATCCTGCTCAAGGCGCGAGCGCCGATGGCCGCGATCGCCCAGGCCGTGACGGGCAGCGACTCCCCGGAGGCCTGGACCGTCGAGCTGGAGCCGTCCTCGGCGAGAACGGTGGCGAGGGCGGCATAGTGGTGATGGGCGCTCCGACAGGGAGCGGCTCGATGCCGCGCCATCCCGACGGGGAAACCACGACCGCCGCGCCACCGGCGCAGGCGCGGGAGGGTCCGGGACGGGTGGAGCGCCCGGACCCGAACCCGCGCGTGCGCGCCGCGAGGCACGAGGATCTCCCCGCGGTCGTGATGGCTGTGGAGAACCTGCTCACCGAGCTCGGCAGCAGGCCTCCCCGCACGTCGCTGATGTTGCAGACGGCGCAGGCGCTGCTCGAGGATCCCCGCCTCGGAGCGTTGCTGCTCGCCGAGGCCGGCGCAGAGAACACCATCGTCGGTGTGCTCGGCGCGAGCTACCAGCTCGCGCTGCACGTGCCCGGACGCTACGCGCTGATCCAGGATCTGTGGGTGCACCCCTCCTGGCGCGGTCGCGCGGTCGGCCGCGACCTGCTGGCGGCGCTGTTCGAGCTCGCTCGCCGGCAGGGGATGGCGCGCGCCGAGGTCGGGCTGCCGCGGGAGAGCTTCGCGGGCATCCGGGCGACCGAGGGGTTCTATGCCCACAACGGCTTCGAGCACCTCGGCGCGCGGATGCGGCTCCTCTTCTCATGACCGCCGGCTCGCAGCTGCTGCTGGTCGAGCAGCGTCGCGAGCGCGGCGGCGCGGTGCCGTGGATACTCGACGAGCACGGGCGCAGGACGCCCGGCTACGACGACGGGCGGCGGCTGGCGGAGGTGCAGGCGGGGCTCATGCGCCACGGCCGCGTCATCGCCCACACCGCCGACGTGTCCGCCGGGGACGTCGATCGGGCGCTGCGCCGGCTGCACGAGCCCGACTACCTGCGGGCGCTCGCGCGCGTCAGCGGTCGCGACCCGGTGCTGATGGCCGAGCTCGCCGAACCCGGTCTTGCACCCGACACCCCGGTCTGCGCGCAGGTGCTCGCCACCGCGCGGGAGGGCGTCGGCACGGCTATCTCAGCGGCTCGGGCGATCGTTCAGGGAGCGCGCTTCAGCTACGCGCTGTGCCGCCCGCCCGGCCACCACGCCGGTCCGGGCTGGCTCGGCGGCTACTGCTATCTCAACAACGCCGCCGCGGCCGCCCAGGAGCTGCACGACGGCGGCTTCGCGCAGGTCGCGATCCTCGACCTCGACCTGCACTATCCCAACGGCACCTCAGCGCTGCTGGAGCGCATGACGGGCACCACCCTGCACTCGCTGCACGGCTCCACCGGCGCGAACCTCCCCTGGGAGCGGGTGCGCCCCCGCACCGAGCGCGAGCATCTCGTCGCGTTCCGCACCGCCCCCGCGACCGAGACCTATCTGGCGGCGCTGGCCGGCTGCACCCATACGCTCGCGCGCTCGGCGGACGCGATCGTTCTGTCGCTCGGCTATGACCTGGTGGAGGGCGACCCCCACGGCTCCTGGGGTTTTCGGGCGCCCGCCTTCGAACGGATCGGCCGCCTGCTCGCCGGCGCCGAGCTGCCGGTCTGCGTCGTCCAGGAGGGCGGCTATGCGCTGGAGTCGCTCGCGGAGTGCAGCCATGCCTTCGCCACCGGGCTGCTGGACGGAGGCGCCGCATGAATGATCTCGAGCCCTTCCGCCGTCGTCTCGACGTGCTCGACGACGAGATCGCGCGGCTGCTCGGCGAGCGGTTCGGCGTCTGCCGCGAGATCGCGCTGTTCAAGCGCGACCACGACATCCCGATGATGCAGCCCGACCGCGTCGAGCAGGTGCGCTCGCGCTATCTGGCGCGCGGCTCCGAGGCGCAGCTGCCGGTCGAGTTCACCGCCGCTCTGTTCGAGCTGCTGATTCTCGCCACGTGCCGCATGGAGGACGAGCTGATCGCGGGGCAGGAGTCCGGCGCTCGGGATGGCGGTCTTGCCAAGGGGGACGGACTCGCCCAGGCCGAGCGCGTGGCCTCGCACGACGGGGCGCAGTCGTGACCCGCCCGACGTTCATCACGCTCGGGCCGTCCGGCACCTGCCACGAGAACGCGCTGCTGCACTACCTCGAGTTCCAGGGCGTCGATACGTATGAGATCGTGCTCGTCGAGGACCTGCTGGGCGCGATCGAGCAGGTCAGGGACCGGCCCGACACGTTTCTCGTGCAGTGCAGCGCGCACACCCAGGTCCATCTCGTCACCGAGCGCCACCACACCGAGGTGTTCGTGATCGACACGTTCCTGTATCCCACCAAGGAGCTCGCGCTGCTCGTCCGCAACGACGTCGGCGATCCCCAGAGCCTCGGAATCGTCGCGGCGACCCGCGGCTACATGGACCTCACCCGCTGGCCCACGATCGTCGACGAGCCCTCCAAGCCCGTCGTCGCCCGCCACCTGCTCGCCGGCGCCTACGACGCCGGTCTGACCCACCTGCACTATGCGCGCGAACACACCGACGCCCTGCGCGTGCAGGAGGTCTATGGCGCGGTCGACACCACCTGGGTCGTGTACGGGCCCTGCAAGCGCTTCCGCGGCGCGGTCATCGGCCAGCGCAACCCGTGGCTGTTCACCGGCGAGCCGGCGCTCGCGAGCGAGCCGCGGTCCCGGGGGCAGCCACAGCCGGCCTACGCGTGAGGCGGGGATGGCCTGCGTGGTGGGGCCGCCATTCGGCCAAGCGTCGCGCTTACGCTCGGGCGGGACGCGCGCTCGGCCGATATGGCCAAGAGGGTTCGGCACGGAGGCCGAGCCCTCTTCGTCGTTGTACGACCACCCGATCCGCGGAGGCGGACGACGGAGGTGCCGCGCTAGGCGCCGACCGCCTCCGCCGACCGCGGCGGCTCGCCGATGTAGATCGCCGTCGGGCGGATCAGCTTCGCCTCGCGCTTCTGCTCGAGGATGTGCGCCGACCATCCGGCCACGCGCGCGCATGTGAACATCGGCGTGAACAGCTCCGGCGGGACTTCCGCGAGGTCGAGCACCACAGCCGACCAGAACTCTACGTTCGTAGCGAGCACGCGGTCGGGCCGGCGCGCGTGCAGCTCCGCGAGCGCCGCCTGCTCCAGCGCCTCCGCCGCCTGAAACCTGGGCGAGCCCAGCTCGCGGCAGGTGCGGCGCAGCACACGCGCGCGCGGATCTTCGGCGCGGTAGACCCGATGGCCGAAGCCCATCAGCCGCTCGCCGCGGTCGAGCGCGTCGTTAACCCAGCGCTCGGCATCGCCGGTCCGTTCGACTTCGTCGAGCATCTTCAGCACGCGCGACGGCGCGCCACCGTGCAGCGGGCCCGACAGCGCGCCCACCGCGGCGGACAGCGCCGCGGCGCAGTCCGCGCCCGTCGAGGCCACCACGCGTGCCGTGAACGTGGAGGCGTTCATGCCGTGCTCCGCCGCGGAGACCCAGTACGCGTCGATCGCCTTGACGTGATCGGGGTTCGCCTCGCCGCGCCAGCGAATCAGAAACCGCTCGGGGATCGTCTGACCCTGGTCGATCTCCTCCTGAGGCACCGGGGGCTGACCCGGTTCGCGCGCGGACTGCGCCACGAACGACAGCGCCATCACCGAGGCGCGCGCGAGGTCCTCGCGGGCCTGCACGTCGGTGATGTCGATCAGCTGCCCGAACCCCCACTCGGGAGCGAGCATCGCCAATGCCGACTGCACGTCGACGCGGTGATCGCCCGAACGCACGGTCAGGGCGTACGGTTCTGCGGGGGGCAGGCCGGGTTTCAGCCGGCCGTCGACCAGCAGACCCCAGACCTGCTCGTAGGGGACCGCGCCGACCAGGTCCTCGATGTCGACGCCGCGGTAGCGCAGCGCGCCCCCCGCTTTGTCCGGCTCTGCGATCTCGGTGGCGAAGGCGACGACGCCTTCCAGGCCCGACTGGACCTGTGGGACTTGCTGAACCGCGCTCATGGCACTCGCTTTCTGGGCTCGCTGCTCGACGGGTGGGCTGCCTTGTGGGCAGGCCCATATGATGCCTGGTCCCAGGCGAGGAGGAGGAGGAGGAGCCGTGCCGGACGGTGATCTGATGTTTCGTTCCGCGATCGAGCTCGCGGAGATGGTGCGTGCGGGGGAGATCTCCGCGCGCGAGCTGGTGCAGGTCTCGCTGGATCGCATCGAGGAGCTCAACCCGGAGCTGAACGCGTTCGTGCAGATCGACGGTGAACGCGCTCTCGCCGCGGCGGAGGAGATCGGCCCAGGCGACGAGCGACCGTTCGCGGGGGTGCCGGTCGCGATCAAGAACAATCGCCCCGTCAACGGCCTGCGCCTCACCTACGGCTGCTCGCTGATGGCCGAGTATGTCGCCGACTACGACCACAACGTCACCCGCCGCCTGCGCGAGGCGGGGTTCGTGATCGTCGGCTCGACCACGCTGCCCGAGTACGGCATCCTGCCCACGAGCGAGGCCCGCATCTTCGGCCCGACCCGCAATCCCTGGGATCTGCGGCGTACCCCGGGCGGCTCCTCCGGCGGCGCGGCCGCGGCCGTGGCGTCCGGGATGGTGCCCGTCGCCCACGGCAACGACGGCGGCGGCTCGATCCGCATCCCCGCCGCCTGCTGCGGGCTGGTGGGGCTCAAGCCGGCGCGGGGACGCGTCTCCGCCGCACCGGAACTCGGCGAGTCGCTGCTGGGGATCGACGGCGTGCTCACCCGCACCGTCGTCGAGACCGCCGCGATCCTCGACGTGCTCTCGGGCTACGAGCCCGGCGACGCGAGCTGGGCGCCGGCGCCGGCCGAGCCGTTCGCCCTCGCCGCAATCGGCCGGCCCGGCCGATTGCGGATCGCGATGACGACGCTGCCCCCGATCCCCGAGGCCGTCGTCGATCCCGCCTGTGCGCAGGCCGTCACCGACGCCGCCGAGCTGCTGCGCTCGCTCGGCCACGACGTGCAGGAGGTCGATCCGCCCTGGCAGCTCGACGGCGTACAGGAGCTGTTCGGCGCGGTGTTCTCCACCCACGTCGCGCTGTCGATCGCCTACTCCGGCACGATCGCCGGGCGCGAGCCGACCGCCGCGGACATGGAGCCGATGAGCTGGGCGATCTACTCGATGGTCGAGCGCCTGAACGCGGTGCAGGGGCTGGGCGCCACCCTGCGCCTGCAGGCCTTCACCCGCCAGCTGGTCTCGTTCCTCGAGCCCTACGACATCCTGCTCACGCCCGCGCTGGCGGAGCGTCCGCTGCCGCTGGGCTCGCTCGACACGGGCGCCCCCGACCCGATGTCCACGTTCACCCGCTCCGGCCTGTTCACCCCGTTCACGCCCGTATTCAACGCCAGCGGCCAGCCCGGCATCTCGCTGCCGCTGTACGAGGGGCAGGACGGGCTGCCGCTGGCCGTGCAGCTCGTCGGCCGTCCGGCCGGCGAGGGGGCGCTGCTGGCGCTCGCCGCACAGCTCGAAGAGGCCGTACCGTGGGCGGAGCGGCGGCCGCCGGTTGCGGGGGCCGTGGCCTGAGCTCGCGGACTGGGATGCGTGCCGAGGATCACATGGAGTGTCGCTGAGGAACGCGTGTATTCCACTCGCGTTCGATCTGTCGCGTGAGCGCCGGGTAAACGACCCAGTAGCGAAACGGCTTGATGAGCGCCATGTATCCCTTCCCGAACACTCCGCGTGGCTTGACGTAGACGGCCATCTGTCCCTGGTAGCGGCCGTCGCCCCGATCGACCCAAGCCAGGTGCATCACGGCGTGCACGGTCTGGTTGGACAGCTCCGCCGCAAACTCGACGTCGGTGCGATACAGGGGCGCGAAGGGCAGGAAGTCGAAATGCAGCTCCGCCGCCGTGTTCCGCAGATCGTCTGGCAACCGGTCGGTCAGCGAGGTTTCGTCCCTCCCGGGAATCGGCAGCTTGCCCGCGCAATCATCACGACCGCTGTCGATCGGAGTCGAGATCCTGCCGAGGTCGAACCAGCTGCCGAGGCGATCGCGGAGGCGCCACAGGACGCGGGTCGGAAGGGACTCCGCGTTGGCCGGATCGAAGGAAACCGCCATCTCGATCGCCGTTTGAAAGTCCTCGGCGCCACCGGTCACAAGGGGAAGGGTCCAGACGTCCTCCAGGGTGAAGTCCTGTGCGATTGCGCGGATACGCCAGGGGCGAGATTCGTGCGCTGAGTTCGGAAGCCTCATATAGCATCCTCGGACCATACGGTGCCGTATGGATGTTAGGCAGATCGCTTGCAGCTACTTCATCGCAGCGCAGCACGGAGATAAGACCCGGTCCCAGGTGCTGGGACTCGCGTTCGGTCGACTGCTCAGCGAATCGTGGGACTGACATGGCCAGTCACACCGAAAAAACGGCCGTAGCGCGAGACAAGAAGCTCGTTTCCAAACCACGCCCGACGCGACCGAGCCCGCACGCCCGCATTCGCCAGGAAATGAAGCGTGCGCCGGCAGGCGACTCGGACGCATCTCGCTCCTCCCGACCGGGCGCATCGGGCAACGCGCTTCACGCGCCGATGTGCCAGGATCGTGATTGCCCCGTCCGCGAAAGGAGAACCATGCCCGACTACGCACCCGGAACCCCGTCCTGGGTCGAACTTTCCTCACCAGACACCGATGCTGCCGCGAAGTTCTACGGCGAGCTCATGGGCTGGAGCGCAACAGAGCCGGGAGGCGCCGAGACCGGCGGCTACCGCATGTTCCAGCAGGCCGGCAAGAACGTCGGCGGCCTGATGGGCCATATGCAGGAGGGCCAGCCCACCGCGTGGGCCACCTACATAAGCGTCGTCGACGCCGATGAGACCGCGGCCAAGGTCAAGGCGGCCGGCGGCACCGTCGTGGTCGAGCCCATGGATGTGACGGACATCGGGCGGATGGCGCTCTTCGCCGATCCGACCGGCGCCGTGTTCGGCGTATGGCAGCCAAAGACCTTCACCGGCGCCGACCTCGTCAACGAGCCGAACTCGCTCTGCTGGAACGAGGTGCTCACCCGCGACGCCGATGCAGAGGAGGCGTTCTATCCGGCCGTCTTCGGCTGGGTGGGGCGTCCTCCCGCGTTCGAGGGCGCGCCGAAGACCTACACGGTCTGGGAGCTCGCAGGAAAACAGGTCGGCGGCATGATGCAGATGACCGACGACTTCTTCCCGGCCGAGGTCCCGCCGCACTGGGGCGTGTGCTTCGCGGTCGCCGACTGCGATGACATCACGGCGAGGGCCCGCGCGCTCGGGGCGACCGTCACGATGGAGCCCGTGGACATGCCGATCGGACGCTTCGCCGGCCTGATCGATCCCCAGGGAGCCTCCTTCACGGTGATGCAACCCGCGCCATCCGCCTGATCGGCGGCCGGGCGCTGTCGCGGTAGTCCAGTGCGCACTCGGGCGCACTGGCTCCGCGGGCCGGCCGTGGCGCTCCTGCTCCGGCCGGCTGAGCAGTCGAGCCCGCCGGCACCCACGCCACGCCCGCCTTGGACGCCTTGAGCACGCGGCCGAGGATCGGCGCCCGCGTTGCCGCCGTAAGCAGTAGCGGGCCCGGACGAGTCCCGCAAGGTGGGAGCCGTCGTCGGGCGGTCCTGACGATGTCCGTCCATGTGCCGGTGCAGACAATCTCGTTGCGCTTGTTGACTGAGACCGTCTCGAAGACGTGGAAGCCGCGCTCGATGATCGTCGCCAGTCGCGAGGAGTGGCTTCAGAGGCGCTGGAGCTGTGTCGATAACCGTGCTGGGCGGATGTATCGCCCAGCCGATGCGACTCCTCGGAAACAGCCCCCTGACGCGCAATCGCCCGACATCCGATCCGGCGACGCCGGTCGACGCCCCGGCTCCGCGGCTCGTGCCCCGCGTCGAGCGCCGGCGTCGCCCACCTGGCGTGAAACGACGGCACAGCGTCTACATCCCGTTGAAGCTGCGGATCGCGCTCACCTTCGTCGCGGGCGCGTTGTGGTTCTGCTTCTCGCTGTGGCTATCGCGCAGCTGGATCCGGACGCTCGGGTACGACATCACGACGCCGCTTGCGATCCTCGTCATCGCCGGGATTGCGCTGATACCCGGTTATCTGAACATCCAGCTGATCAGCTCGATCCTGCTCGACAGCCCGCGGCCTTTGCGCTTCGACGTCGATTTCCCGCAGGTCACTCTGCTGGTCGCCGCATACAACGAGGAGGACTCGATCGCCGAGACGCTCGACTACGCATTGCGCGCCGATTACCCCGGCCACTTCGAGCTCGTGGTCGCAGACGACGGCTCGACCGACCGAACGCGCGAGATCGTCGCCGAGTACGTGGCGCGCTATCCGTGCGTGCGGCTGCTCGCGGCTGAGCACGGTGGCAAGGCCAACACGCTCAACGCCGCCCTTCAGACCGTGAGCACCCCACTGACCGCGACGATCGACGCCGACACCTTGCTGATGCCCTACTCGCTCAAGCACGCCGTCGCGCGCCTGCTCGTCTCACCGCCTGACACGGTCGCGGTCGCGGGGGCGGTGCTCGTGCGCAACTCGCGCGAGAACCTGCTGACCAGAGCGCAGGAGTGGGACTACTTCCTCGGCATCGCCTCCGTCAAGCGCGGCCAGGCGCTGCTGCAGGGGACGCTCGTCGCGCAGGGC
>DATMPZ010000036.1:0-45546 GCA_035567335.1 Solirubrobacteraceae bacterium | reverse complement strand
TAGGGTCGTGCTGGCCGATCGGAGATCCCGTCGATCTCCGATCGGTACGGACGCAAGGGCGAAGGCATGGTGGTGTCATGTCGAGCCCGAGGACAAAGCTCCGCGAAGGCCATCGGACGCATCCAGACGTGCGGGCCTTGCAGGGAAAGGCCCTGAGCGTCGAGGTGACGCGACCGGTTGACAACCGGGAATTCGGGGTAGCTCCTCGGATGGAGTTCGAGTCTCCCGCCCGCCGCCATAAGCCCGCTGGGCCCGGTCGAACAGAGCGCAAAAGTCATGCGCTCGTGGGTAGCGCCCACCTCGACAGCGACCGGCCCAGCGGATGTGCAGCCTTCGGCTCTGCTAGCATCGATAGAGGTTGTCAACCGGTTGGAGGTAGCTCCTCCTGCACCCGACCCGCTCCGGCGGGTCGAGTCGTTTCATGACCATGCATCTCTCCGAGTATCAGCGCCTCTCCCGCCGTACCGCCGAGTACCCGCGCGAGGCATCATCGTGGCTCGCCTACCCAGCCCTCGGGCTGGCCGGCGAGGCGGGCGAGGTCGCCGAGCACGCCAAGAAGACGATCCGCGACGACGGCGGTCAGGTCTCCGACGAGCGTCGCGTGGCCATGTCCAAGGAGCTCGGCGACGTGCTCTGGTACGTCGCCCAGCTCGCCAGCGAGCTCGGCCTCGAGCTCGACGAGATCGCCCAGGCGAACCTCGACAAGCTGCTCTCACGCCAAGAGCGCGGCGTCCTGTCGGGCGAGGGCGACGATCGCTGACGTTTGCGTCTGGCCTACGAGGCCACGGCGAAGCGGGCGAACCGCTGCGCCATACGCGCGGGCACCAATGCCCGCACTCTGACACCCTCCGGAGTGTCCTGGCGCGCGATCTCGCCCGCCACCTCGTGCAGCTCCGCCAGGCTGCCGCCGTTGGCGTATGGCACCAGCAGCTCCACCGAGCGCAGCGTGTGTGCCAGCTCGCGCTCGATCCGCTCGCCCAGCTCCTCCAGGCCGTAACCCGTCTCGCCGCTCACGAGCACGGCCTCGGGATGATGCGTGCGCAACTCCTCACGCGCATCCTCCTCCAGCAGATCGGCCTTGTTCAGCACCAGCACCCGTGGGCTCTCATCCGCCCCGATCTCCTGCAGCGTCTCCTGCACCGAGCGCCTCATCCCCGCCCGCTCACCCTCCGGCGCGCTCGCGTCGATCACATGCGCGAGCAACTCCGCGCGCTTTGTCTCCTCCAGCGTCGCCCCGAATGCGTCCACCAGCTGATGGGGCAGCTTGCGGATGAATCCCACCGTGTCGCTCAGCAGATACTTCCTGCCGCTGAGCCTCCATGTTCTCACCGTCGGGTCGAGCGTGTTGAACAGCCGGTCGCGCACGCTGACCTCCGCGCCCGTCAGCGCGTTCAGCAGCGTCGACTTGCCCGCATTCGTATACCCCACCAGCGCCACCGTCGGCAGCGCCGCGCGCTCGCGCTCTGAGCGCATCACCGCGCGCGTGCCCTTGACGTGCTCCAGCCGCCGGCGCAGCGCCGCTATCCGATCGCGCGCCAGCCGCCGATCGGTCTCGATCTGGCTCTCCCCCGGCCCCCTCGTGCCGATCCCGCCCCCGAGGCGCTCAAGGTGGCTCCACAGCCCGCGCATCCGCGCGAGGTTGTACTCCAGCTGGGCCAGCTCGACCTGCAGCTTGCCCTCGGCGCTGGCCGCATGGTCGGCGAATATGTCCAGAATGATCGCCGTCCGATCGATCACCGGCAACCCCAGCGCCTCTTCCAGGTTGCGCTCCTGCCGCGGGCTCAGCTCGTCATCGCAGGCGATCACGTTCGCGTCGCGCGCCCGCGCGGCCGTCTTTGCCTCCCGCACCTTTCCCGAGCCCAGATACGTGTTCGGATGCGGCTCTTCCCGCCGCTGCACCAGCTCGCCCACGACCGCCACCCCGGCGGTGCGCAGCAACTCGCCCAGCTCCTCCAACTCGTCGTCCTCCGGCAGAGCGGCGATGCACAGGGCTCGCTGGCGTGCGCGCTGGGTCTGTTCCACTTCGTAGCAGTGTAGATCGCCGGGCCAGACGTTTCCAATGCTTCCGTTATGCCGAGGACTGCGGTAAGCGGCTTGGACCGCGTTGGCTGAAAGGAACGGCTATGGCTTACCCACCGTCCCTACCCGCCGAGCGCCCCCAGCCTGTTCACGGCCTCCACCAGTCTGTCGTCCGGTGTCGTCAGCGAGATCCGGAACCAGCCCTCCCCCGCCGGGCCGTAGATCGCCCCCGGCGAGAGCACCACCGCGGCGCGCTCCAGCACGTGCTCGCAGTACGCCTGCGAGCTCGCGAACCCGTCCGGCACGGGTGCCCACACATAGATCGTGCTGCGCGGCGGCTTGACGTCCACGCCGATCCCTTTGAGCGCGTTGCACACCAGATCGCGGCGGCGCACGTACAGCTCGCTCATCGCCGCCACCTCCACGTCGGCGTCAGGCGAGAGGGCCGCGACGCCCGCCAGCTGCACCGCGTCGAACATGCCCGAGTCGATGTTCGTCTTCAACCGCCAGTACGTCTCGATCGCCTGCGCGTTTCCGACCACCGCCCCACAGCGCCAGCCCGTCATGTTGTAGCCCTTCGACAGCGAGAACACCTCGACCCCCACGTCCTTCGCGCCGGGCGTCTGCAGGAACGAGGGCGCCCTGTAGCCCTCGTAGGAGATCTCCGAGTAGGAGTTGTCGTGCACCACCAGAATCTCGTACGCCCGCGCGAACTCCACCACGCGCTCGAAGAACCCCTCCGGCACGATCGCCCCCGTCGGATTGTTCGGGTAGTTCAGGAACATCAGCTTCGCCCGCTGCGCGATCTCATCCTCGATCGCGCCCACATCCGGCACGAACCCCAGCTCTGGCCGCAGCGCCATCAGCACCGGCTCCCCACCCACCAGCCACGGCCCGCCCGTATACACCGGATACCCCGGATCGGCCGCCAGCGCATAATCGCCGGGGTCCAGAAACGCCAGGTTGAGGTTGAAAATCGCCTCCTTCGCTCCGAGCGCCGGCACGATCTCGTGCTCTGGATCCAGCTTCACGTCGAACCGCCGCTCGTAGAAGTCCCGCACCGCCCCCCTGAACTCCTCGCGGCCCCGATTGCTCGGGTATTTGTGCGCCCCCGGCTCGCTCACCGCCTCCTGCATCGCCTCCACCACCAGCGGCGGCGTCGGCCGATCCGGATCGCCGATTCCCAGGCTGATGACATCCACTCCCTGTTTGCGCTTCTCGGCGATCTTGCGCTCCAGTTCGGCGAACGCATACGGCGGAATCCGCTCCAATCGCTTACTCGGTCTCATTCAGCTCCTCGATGAAGTCCTCGCTGAGCGTTCCCGCAAACACGGGCCGCGCCCAGCCTGTCAAATGCACCCGCAAGTCCTCCCCCACCCTGACCTCCAGCTGACCCCCGTCCAGCACCACCGTCACCCGCGTCCCATCCCCACCGGGGTCTCCGCCGTGTTCCAGCACGTACGCGATCGCTGCCCCGGTCGCACCCGTCCCCGACGACAGCGTCTCCCCCACGCCGCGCTCGAAGATCCTGGCGCGTATGCGGGCGGGTGGGCCCGGTTCCAGCTCGGTATACCACGACACGTTCGTACGATTCGGAAAGTGCGGATGGCTTTCGATTTCCGAGCCGATCTTCTCCAGCTCCAGCAGCATCAGCGTCATCGTGTCGTCTACCGCGATCGCACACTGCGGGTTGCCGATCGATACGTGCCGGAAGCGCCACGTTTCGAGTCCTTCGACATTGCCCACCACGAGCTCGCCCACGCCATCCGCCGGGCCGCCGGGGAAGTCCTTCGACATCAGGCTCGCCCTGCCCATGTCCACCCGGCACGAGTCCACCCCCGTGATCGTCGGCCTGATCTCCCCCGCCGCCGTCCCGATCGCGAACTCGTCGCGGTCGGTCCACCCGCGCCTGCGCAGGTACAGGATCGCCTCGCGTGCGCCATTGCCCGACAGCTCGGCCTCGGAGCCGTCGGGGTTGAAGATTCGCAGCTCCGCCACGTGCTCGGGGCTCGTGGGCGGCGAGAGCAGCAGCACCCCGTCGGCGCCCACCCCCATATGAAGGTCGCACAGCTGGACTATGCGCCACGGTGTCAGCTCGAACGGCAGCTCCTCCCGCTCGACGATCAGGTAGTCGTTGCCCAGCGCCTGCCACTTCTCGAAGTTCATTCCCGCGCGAGTCTATGACGTCGCGCCCACGCGGCCGCTCGTCCCCCGTGCGGACGTCGGATCGCGCGCGAGCGCCTCCACGATCTCGCCTGCCACCTCGTCCGGCTCGCGCCCCGTCACGTCGATCACGCGCACCCCGGCGAGCTTGCGCATCCACGACAGCTGGCGCTTGGCGTAGTTGCGCGTGCGCTGCTTCATCGCCTCGACGTCGCCCGCCAGCAACTCCTCGAACCCAAGCGCCTTGCGCGCCGTCTCAGACGCGCCAGCCGCATCGGCGCGCTTCACCTCCTCGCGCGCACCCGCCGCAAGCATCTCATCCACGCGCGTGTCGATCTGCCCGTACAGAGCCTCGCGTGCCATCGTCAGCCCAACCAGCAGCGTCGGGCGGCGCATCTCCTCGCTCCACAGCTGGGACTCTCCGTCGGAGACCCGCAGCTCGCCCGCGTCGGCCAGCTCCAGCGCGCGCATCACCCGCTGGCGATCGTTCGGATTCAGTCCTTGCGCCACCGCCGGCGCGCGTTCGGCGAGGATCGCGTGCAGCGCCGGCGCCCCCTTGCTTTCCAGCTCCGTCCGCCAATGCTCGCGCGCGCCCTCCGCCGGCGGTGGCTTCATGTCCAGATCGGTCAGCGCGGCGCGCAGATACAGTCCCGTACCCCCTACCACGATCGGCCGCCTGCCCCGCGCGAGCAGCCCGTCGATCTCCGCGTGCGCGAGCTTCGCATACCGCCCGGCGCTGAACGTCTCCCGCAGCGCCAAGAACGACACCAGCCGGTGCTCCAACTCCGCGCGCTCACTTGCGCTCGCGACGCCCGTCAGCGTCCCCAGCCCTGCGTACACCTGCAGCGCATCCGCGGACACCGCCACCGGGTCCTCTGCGCGCGCGCGCAACCGTCGCGCCAGCGCGAGCGCGACCGCGGTCTTGCCCACGCCCGTGGGACCGAACAGCGCGACGACCCGCATCGCTCCCCCGTCGGGCGCTGGTCGCCGATCGTGCATCCGCCCAGTATCGCCATCATCGCGCGAGACGCCACGCGCGGCGTTGCCGTAGGCTGCTTTGCAACACATGCAGATCTCCGGCTCCACGATCCTGCTCACGGGCGCCACGGGCGGCCTCGGGCGGGCGATCGCCCGCGCCCTGCACGCCCGCGGCGGCGAGCTGGTCCTCACCGGGCGGCGTACCGACGTGCTCGAGCCGCTCGCGGCCGAGCTGGACGGCTCGCGCACGCTCGCGATCGATCTCGATGCTCCGGAGGAGATCGACCGTCTCCTCGCCGAGGCGGGCGAGGTGGACATCCTCGTCGCCAACGCGGCGCTGCCTGCGGCGGGCACCCTGGACAGCTTCACGATGGAGGAGATAGACCGCGCGCTGAACGTCAACCTGCGCGCGCCCATCGCGCTGGCCCACGCGCTCGCGCCGGCGATGGCCAAGCGCGGGCGCGGACACCTGCTGTTCATGTCCTCGCTCGCCGGCAAGTCCGCCACCCCCGGCACGGGCATCTACAACGCCACCAAGTTCGGCCTGCGCGGCTTCGCCTCCGCCCTGCGCGCAGACCTGCACGGCAGCGGCGTCGGCGTCTCCGCGGTCTTCCCCGGCTTCATCCGCGACGCCGGCATGTTCGCGGAGGCGCAAGTCAAATTGCCGACCGGCGTGGGCACCTCCTCTCCCGAGGACGTCGCCCGCGCTGTGCTCAGCGCGATCGAGCGCAACCGCGCCGAGGTCGACGTCGCGCCGCTGACGATGCGCGCCGGCGCGACCTTCGCCGGGATCGCCCCCGAGCTGGCCTCGAGAGTGGCGCGCCGGTTGGGCTCGGAGAGCATCGCCAAAGATATGGAGAAGGGTCAGCGCTCCAAGCGTTGAATGCGACCGCCGGGACCGGCCGTCGAAGACCGTCCGCCTTCGTCAGCCCCCGACGCGGGCCAGCAGAGACTCCTCGCCCGACAGCGTCTGACTCGTGGCGGACTCAATACGGACCTGCGCCAGCTCGCCGGGCTCCGCCAACCCCGCGAAGTTGACGACCTTGTTGTGACGGGTTCGCCCCCGCAGCCGCTCGGGGTCGGTGCGCGAGGGACCTTCGACGAGCACCTCCAGCGTGCGTCCCACGAACCGCTGGGCGCGCTCGTGCGCATTGCGCTTGACGGCCTCCACCAGCCTTCCCATCCGCTCCACCTTGACCGGGTGCGGCACGATCCCCTCGTGGATCGTCGCGGCCTCGGTGCCACGTCTGGCTGAGAACACGAACGTGAACGCCCCGTCGTAGGAGACTTTCTCGACGACATCAAGCGTTTGCGCGAAGTCCTCCTCGGTCTCCCCCGGAAACCCCACGATGATGTCGGTGCTGAGCGCCGCGTCGGGTACGTGCTCGCGGATCAGCGCGACCCGGTCCAGGTAGCGCTCGCGGTCGTACGTGCGCCGCATCGCCTTCAGCATGCGGCTGGAGCCGGACTGCAGGGGCAGATGAATGTGCTCGCACACACTTGGAAGCTCGGCGTGCGCGCGAATCACGTCCTCGCGCATGTCCTTCGGGTGCGGGCTTGTGTAACGGATGCGCTCGATCCCCGCGATCGCGTCGATCGCTCCGAGCAACTGCGCGAACGTCGCGCGCTGCGGGCGCAGGTCGCGCCCGTAGGAGTTGACGTTCTGCCCGAGCAGCGTCACCTCGCGCACACCCTCGCTCGCCATCGTCTGCGCCTCGGCGAGCAGCTCTTCCAACGGGCGTGAGACCTCCCGCCCGCGCGTGGAGGGCACGATGCAGTACGAGCACGCGCAGTTGCATCCGACGCTGATCTGCAGCCACCCCTGGAACGGCCGCGCGCGGCGCGCCGGCAGATGGCCCGTGAACCCCTCGAACTCGAAGTACCCTTGCGCGCTCAGCGAGTCGCTGGTCAGGAACTCGGCGAGCTTGTGCACCTGGCCCGGTCCGAACGCCACGTCCACGAACGGGAACCGCTCGAACACCTCCTCCTTGACCGACTGCGCCCAGCAGCCACCAACGCCCACCACACGCTCCGGCCGTTCGCCCTTCAGGCGTTTGGCCTCGCCGAGATGAGCGATGAAGCGGCTGTCGGCCGACTCGCGGATCGAGCACGTGTTGAACAGGATCAGGTCCGCCTCGCCACGCTCCGGCGCCTCGGTGTAGCCGAGCGACTCGAGCATCCCCTTCATCCGCTCACTGTCATGCTCATTCATCTGGCAGCCAAATGTGGTGAGGTGATAGCGCTTCATCTCACCGACAGGTTAACTCGTGCGAGCGACCTTGATCGCTCTATGTGCTTATTGGGCCGCCCTACATCAATCAGGCAGCCGCCACGACCGGCGACGGCTCCCCCACCACCGCCACGGGAGGGGCGTCCTTGTCTCTGTCGATCGGCGTCACGTGCTCGCGACCGATCTTCAGCGCGGCGTAGATCTTCTGCTCGATCTCCTTCGCCACCGCGGGGTTGGCGTCGAGATGGGCCTTGGCGGCGGCGCGTCCCTGACCGAGACGATCTTCGCCGTAGGAGAAGAACGACCCGGACTTGGACAGGATGTCGTGCTCGATCCCGAGGTCGAGCAGACATCCGGAGGTCGAGATGCCTTTGCCGAACTCGATGTCGAACTCGGCCTGCCTGAACGGCGCGGCGCACTTGTTCTTGACGACCTTCACGCGCACGCGGTTGCCGACCGCCTCGGTGCCGTCCTTGAGCGTCTCGATGCGCCGGATGTCCAGGCGCTGGGAGGCGTAGAACTTCAGCGCGCGTCCGCCCGGCTGGGTCTCCGGCGAGCCGAACATGACGCCCACCTTTTCGCGGATCTGGTTCGTGAGGATGCACAGCGTCTGCGTGCGGTTGAGGTTGCCCGCGAGCTTGCGCATCGCCTTGGACATCATCCGCGCCTGCTCGCCGACGCTCTGATCGTCCATCTGACCCTCGAGCTCCTTGCGCGGAGTCAGCGCGGCGACCGAGTCGATCGCGACCACGTCGACCGCGCCGGAGCGCACGAGCATGTCGGCGATCTCCAGTCCCTGCTCGCCGTAGTCGGGCTGGGAGACGAGCAGCTCGTCGATGTCTACGCCGATCTCCTGCGCGTACAGCGGGTCCATGGCGTGCTCGGCGTCGATGAACGCGCACACCCCGCCGAGCTTCTGCGCCTGCGCCAGCACGTGGTAGATCAGCGTCGTCTTGCCCGAGGACTCCGGCCCGTACACCTCGACGATGCGCCCCCGCGGCACCCCGCCGATGCCGAGCGCCAGGTCGAGCGACAGCGCGCCCGTGGGGATCACCTCGACCCGCACCTGCGCGCCCTCGTCGCCCATGCGCATGACCGTGCCCTTGCCGAACTCGCGCTCGATCTGGGTCAACGCCCCCTTCAGGGCTGCGTCGCGCGCCTTTGCGGCCTTCTCCTTGTCTTCGGTCACGGGCATGGTGTCTTGCTCCTCCGGTCGAGATGGAACGGACAAGCTACGGAACGCTTCGGACGGAACGTCTGTTCGTATCTACAGCGGAGTGAGCGTATGTGCCGCCAGCGCCTCATACGACGCGCCCGCGGGCGACAGCCACGAGCGATACAGGACGATCGCCGCCGGAGTGAACGACAGCGCCGGCGTGGCGGGCAACACACGCCCAGCGGACGATCCGCGGGGGCCTTCGCGCATGCGCGCGAGCGTCACGTGCGCGCGGAACCGCCTGCGCTCCGCTTCGTACCCGCACGCCCGAGCGAGCGCCTGCACGAGCGCCGCATGCAATGCCGCCAGCCCGCCGTCGGGGTCGTCGCGAACTTCGACCGCCAGCGCGCGCGGACGGCGCGGCGGCAGCCACAGCGGCGCGCCGATCGACAGCTCGCCCACGGACATGGCGCACTCCGCCAGAGACTCCCCGATCGGCGCGATCTCCGCGACCTGACGGTTGCCGAGAAAGCAGAGCGTCACGTGCAGCAGCTCGGGGTCGAGCACACGCACCGATGAGGTCGTCGTCTCGTCGCGCACACCCAACCCCCGCACCGCGCTCCTCGCCCACGCGGCCAACTCCTCGCACGCCTCCGCCGGCGGGTCCACCGCTACGAACAGGCGGGCGGTCGCGGCGCTCGTCATCGTGTCAGCCGTCGCTCTCTCCCAGCAACAACCGCCTCACCATGTGCAGCGACACGGTGCCCGCGCGATCCCTGATGTCGGCGCGGCTGCCCGGCAGGCTCACCGAGCGCGTGATCGACGCGCCCTCCGGCCCGGCGACGCTCAGCCACACGAGCCCCACCGGCTTGCGCTCGGTCCCGCCGCCCGGGCCTGCCACGCCCGTGACCCCCACGCCCACGTCGGCGGCCATCCGCGCGCGCGCGCCCTGCGCCAGCGCCCTGGCGAGCGGCTCGGACACCGCCCCATGCTCGTCGATCAGCTTCCGATCGACGCCCGCCAGCGCGACCTTGGCGTCGTTCGCGTACACGACCATCCCGCCCTGCACGTACTCCGAGGCGCCCGCCGGGCTCGTCAGCCGCGCCGTCAGCTCTCCTCCCGTGCACGACTCCGCGACACCGATCGTCCACCGCCGCTCGCGCAGCATCTGCGCCACCTGCGCGTCCACCGTGTCGCCGTCGGTCGAGAACAGCGTGTCCGCGTGCCGCTCGGACACGAGCCGCTCGAGCTCGTCATACACGCTCGCCCCGTCCGGCTCATAGCGCGTCACGATCTCGATCTCGCCGCGTTTCAGGCATGTCGTGACCTCGAGCCTCTGAAGCTCGATCCCCTCGCGCTCGGCCTGGCGCAGCGTCTCGGCGATCTCCGACTCGGGGATGCCGAACAGCCGCAGCGTGCGCTGCTCATACACCGTCGCGCCCGCGATCGCCTCGCGCAGCGCATCCGTCTCGATCGCGGCGCTCCACATCGGCTGCAGCTCGCGCGGGGGCCCGGGCAGCACGACCACCGTCGGCCCGCCCGCGCGCGCACCTGGTGGGACCACCAGCCCGGGCGCGGTGCCGACCGGCTCGAGCACCGTCGCGCCCACAGGCACCGTCGCCTGCTTGTGGGTGCCGACCCTGATGGCCTCGGGATCGAGGTTCGGCCAGCGTTTGCGCAGCGGTGAGACGATCGTTTCGATGCGCTCCGCCAGCGCCTCGTCCAGCACCGGCTCGCGGCCCTGAAACCTTCCCACCACCTCGGCCGTGAGATCGTCCGCCGTCGGTCCCAGACCGCCGCTCGTCAGCACCAGGTCGACTCCCTGCTCGGCCATGAAGCGCAGCGCCCTCTCCATGTCCTGCGGCCGATCCCCGACGATCGTCACATACGCGAGCTCCACCCCGAGCTCGCGCAGCCGGTCGGCCAGCCACGGCCCGTTGCGGTCGCGCACGCGACCGTCGAGCACCTCCGTGCCGGTGACGAGGATCCCCGCCCGCGCGCTCATGCCATCCGCCTTTTGTGACTCACTACGCACACGTGGGCAGATGGCCCGGCGCAAGCGTGCGACGACCGGCCTTGGTGATCGAGTATCCAATCGCGCTGCTGCTCGCCGGGACGGTTCGCAGCGTGCCGTCGATCGTCAGCGCCACGGCGTTGTTGCCGAGCGTCAGCTCAAAGCGTCTGGCGTGGAATGTGGGAGTCCGCGAGCCCGCTTCCAGCGTCTGGCCCGCGACCAGCTTCCTGCCGCCTTCGCCGATCAGGCACACGTACACCGTTCCCGTCGCGCGCAGCGACAGCGACACCATCGCGACCGTGTTCGCCGATGTCCCGCCCGCGCGGTGGGCCGCGCTCCCGTGCTTCGCTCCGCGCTTGGCGGTCGTGCCGGTACGCGCGCGCGTGGTCCCCGTCGAGCCGCCTTTCCCGCCTCCCGACAGCAGCCCGACGATCAGCAGCACGATCACGACACCGACGATCCCCACGAGCGCCATGTACCCGCGCGACGGGCCCCCGCCGGGACCGCTCGACCCGCGGGGCACGCGCATCCTGCGCGGAGTGGATACGATCGGCTCCGGCGGCTCGCTGGGGCGCTCGAAGTGCAGCCGGTATTCCTCCACCAGCCCCTTGCCGTCCAGTCCCAGCGCGGTCGCATACGTGCGCAGGAAGCTCTTCACGAACGTGGGGCCCGGCAGCAGGTCCCACTCCTCGTTCTCCAGCGCGCGCAGGTACTTCGCCCGAATCTTCGTCTGCGCCTCGATCTCGGACACGTCGATGCGCTCGCGCATCCGCGCCTCGCGCAGCGTTGCCCCGATCTCAGCCATGTCAGCGAGACAGGCTAGTGAGTCCTGCCCGGTTTGGCATGTCGTTCAGACCGGCGCATGCGCCGGTCTGCGGGGCCGCACATGTGCGGCCCCGTTCCGAGCCTTGCATGCAAGGCTCGGCCGGACGGTGCATGCACCGTCCGGGACGGCGCCGCATGCGGCGCCGTCTTCCCGTATCGATGAGGGACATCGCGCTCATCCGGGGATCGAGGTCTCGCTCTGCGCCCGCGCGCCGGGCCCTTCCAGCGAGGCCAGCACACGCGGCAGGTCGGCCTCTGAGACGAGCACCTGGCGGGGCTTGGAGCCCTCATACCCGGAGATCACGCCGCGGCGCTCGAGCATGTCGATCAGCCTGCCGGCGCGCGTGTAGCCCAGCCGCAGGCGGCGCTGGAGCATCGACGTCGAGGCCGTGCCCATCTCCGCCACGAGCGCGATCGCGTCTCGCAGCAGCGGGTCCTCGTCGGGATCGAACTCGTCCGAGGAGCCCTCGGGCTCGGAGGGCTCGACCTCCTGGAGCAGCTCCTCGCGCAGCTCCGGCTCGCCCTGCTTGCGCCACAGCTCCGTGAGCTTGGCGATCTGCCCCTCGTCGATGTACGCGCCCTGGATGCGCTGCAGTCGCGAGCTGCCGACCGGGCTGAACAGCATGTCGCCCTGCCCCAGCAGCGACTCGGCGCCGTTCTGGTCGAGGATCACGCGCGAGTCGGTCTGGCTGGAGACCGCGAAGGCGATGCGCGAGGGCACGTTGGCCTTGATCATGCCCGTGATCACGTCCACGCGCGGGCTCTGCGTCGCGAGCACGAGGTGAATGCCGACCGCGCGCGCCTTCTGCGCGAGGCGGATGATCGAGTCCTCCACGTCGGCGGGCGCGACCATCATCAGGTCGGCGAGCTCGTCGATCACGCACAGGATGTAGGGCAGCGGCGCTTCCTCGCGCTTGGCCCGCGCCTTGTTGAGCTCGATCAGGCTGCGCGTGCGCGCGAGCGACATGATGCCGTAGCGCTGCTCCATCTCCTTGACGAGGTTCTGCAGCGCGTTGGCCGCCATGCGCGGACTCGTGATCACGGGCGTCAGCAGATGCGGGATCGACTCGTAGTGGTTGAGCTCGACCTGCTTGGGGTCGACCAGCACCAGGCGCAGCTCGTGCGGGCTGGCGCGCAGCAGGACGCTCGAGAGCATCGCGTTGATCGCCCCCGACTTGCCCGCGCCGGTCGTCCCCGCCACGAGCAGGTGCGGCATCTTCGCCAGGTCCGCGCCGATCGCCTTGCCCGCCACGTCCTTGCCGAGCCACACAGTCAGCGGCGACCAGTCCCTGGGCGGCTGCTGAAACACGTCGCCGAGCCGCACGATCCGCCGGCGGGCATTCGGGACCTCCACGCCGACCGCCTGCTTGCCGGGGATCGGCGCGAGGATCCTGATGTCCGTCGCCGCCAGCGCATACGCGAGATCGTCCTTCAGCTGCGCGACCTTCGCGACCTTCGTGCCCGGCGCCAGGCGCAGCTCATAGCGCGTGATGTGGGGGCCGGCGACGGTTCCGATCACCTTCGCCTGCACGCCGAAGTGGCCGAGCGCCTCGACGAGGCTCGTCGCGGTGCGCTCCTGACCGGCCGTGTCGGGACGGGACTGCTCGCCCGTGGAGCGCGTCAGCAGCCGGCCCGCATCCGGCATCTCCCACGCGAAGTCCGGGTCCTCGGTCACGCTGTCGCGATAGCGGCCCTGCGGGGTCAGCGCGGCCGGATCGGCGCCGGGGTCGGCGTGGGCCACCCCGGGAATCGCCTCCTCCTCGGGATTCTCGTTCACGCCGCCCGCGAGCTCGGAGCCCGCGCCGGTCGCACGGGCGGTGCGGGCAGCGGCGATCTCCCCGCCTTCCGCGGGCAGCGCCCCGATGGCATGGTCCTCGGCGTCGGGGTCGATACCGTCGCGGGAGGGCGCCTCGACGTGCGTGGCCCTGACGATCAGCTCCTCGGGCGCGGGTTCGGGAGGGCCATAGCCGGCGGCGGGAGGTGTGAGGGGAAAGCCCTCTCCTGCCCCACCCGCGGCCCCGTCGTCGCCGGCCATGGCCCGCCGCGCGCGCACCCACGCCCGCAGCCGCCCGATTCCGATCTTCGCGGCGCCCGCAGCCCGCCCGGCGGCGGCGCGCAGCACGCCCGCGGGCGAGGCGCCGGTCAGCGATGTCACTCCGACAAACAGCAACACGGCGATCAGCAGATCGACGCCCACGTTCTGCACGAGCCTGTGCGTGAGCTGGTACAGCGCCTCGCCGAGCACGCCGCCGTGCGCCTGCACGAACACGCCCGACCAGGAGGATTCGCCCGTGTTCGGGCTCGCGCTCGAGCTCACCCCGAGCGTACCCGCGGCGAGCGCCATCGTCACCGCGGCCGCCAGGCACGTGGCGCCGGCACGCAGCGGTCGCAGCTGCGGCCACGCCGGGCGCGCCAGCAGCGCCCCGCCACCGGCGACGAGCGCGATCGGCGCGAACACCCTGGCTTCGCCCACGCACCAGCCGAGCGCTTGCGCCAGCGCCTGCCCGACGCGACCGCCGTTCCAGCCGCCGTACAGGACGAAGCCCATGAACACCCCCACGGCGATCGTCGCGAACCCGAGCATGTCGAGCTGACGCTGGTCGAGCTGAGACAGCGGCGCCGGCCACAGTCGCGCCAGGGCGTCGCGCGATACGCGCCTCATGGAGCTTCTTCCGCGGCGACGCGAATGCGCGCGGGTACGCGCGCGCATTCCGGCTGATTTTTTCGAACTGGTTTTTCGCCGGGCAGGCGAGCGCCTGCCCGGCGGTCTGCGGGCCGTGGTCATCTCGCGCAACTTCGACGCCGGCGCCCGCGGTCCTCCACGGACGGGCGTCGCGCACCGGATCGCCCGCCGCGCCCGGCGCGCCGGCGCCACGCAACCATCCTCGCCCCCCCGTCCCCAACCCTTACCATCGCTTTAGCGCGTCCCGCTACATAAAGAACCCTGCTCATGAACGACTTTGCCCGCGCCCCCAGAGTGTTGGTCGTCGAGGACGACGAGGACATCGCCCAGGCCCTGCAGCGCTCGCTGCGGATGGAGGGCTATGAGGTGCGCGCCGCGCTCGACGGGCCCGCCGCGCTGGAGCACGGTCGCGCGTTCGCGCCCGACCTCGTGATCCTCGACCTCGGGCTGCCCGGCCTGGACGGCCTGGAGGTCGCGCGCAGCCTGCGCGCGGAGGACGACGTGCCGATCCTGATCCTCACCGCGCGCGACGCGCTGGAGTCGCGCGTGGAGGGCCTCGACGCCGGCGCCGACGACTATCTCGTCAAGCCCTTCGAGCGCCAGGAGCTGCTCGCGCGCATGCGCGCGCTGCTGCGCCGCCGCCCGCCGCGCGGCTCCGCGCCGCTGCGCGTGGCGGACCTGTCGTTGAACGCCGACACCCACGAGGTGATGCGGGGCGAGCGCGCGATCGACCTCACCCAGCGCGAGTTCGAGCTGCTCGAGTACCTGATGCGCAACGAGCGCATCGTCGTCTCCCGCCAGCGCCTGCTCGACGAGGTCTGGGGCTATGACCCGTTCTCCACGACGAACACGATCGAGGTGTTCGTCTCGAACCTGCGCCGCAAGCTGGAGGCCGAGGGCGAGCCGCGGCTGCTGCACACCATTCGAGGAGCCGGATACGTCCTCCGCGCCTGAGCATCTGGAGACACGGCGCCGGCCGATCGAAGATCGCCCAGCCACGTGCCGCCTCGGACGTGCCGGCCGATCGCGGATGATCGGTGGTATGCCCCTCGTCGTCCCGCCTCGCCCGGCTCGGTCATGAGACGCTCAGGAATCGCCTCTTTCTTCACTCGTGTCACGGCGGCGTTCGATCGCGTGCCGATCCGCACGCGCCTGGCCGGCGTGTCCGCGCTTTTGACGTTCACGATCCTGTGCGCGTTCGCGAGCGCGATCGGCTCGCTGACGGTGCGGCGCATCCGCTCGGACTTCAACCGCGAGGTCGAAACGACGGCGCAGCAGCTGCCCAAGCAGTTGAGCATCAGGGTCAACCCGGCGACGTACAGGATCGAATCGATCGTGCCGCCGCTGCAGGATCTCGTCACGCCGCCGCACTCCGCCGTCATCCGCGTGCTCACCCTCGGCGGGGCCACGATCGAACGGGCGCCGGCGGGCGCGCCGAACCTCGGCGCGCCCGCCAATAAGCCGCACACCGTCGCGGGATATCGCGTGGTCAGCCTGCCCGCGACGATCGGGATCGCCGGCAGCGGCGAACCGATCGGTCGGGTCGTCATCCAGTACGGGCGCTCGGTCGCCGACACCAACGCGACGATCGCCCGCGTCGAGCTGTTCCTGCTGCTCGGGGTGTTCGCGGGCGCCGCGCTCGCGCTGCTCGCGGGTGTGGCGATCGCCCGCCGCGCGATGGCGCCGATCGCCGCGCTCACGGCCTCGGCCGAGGGGATCGCGCGCACGCGCGACCCGTCCCGCACCATCCCGCAGCCCCAGGCAGACGACGAGGTCGGCGAGCTCGCGCGCACCCTGGAGGGCATGCTGCGCGAGCTCGATGCCGCGCGCGGCGAGACCGAGGCGATGCTCGCCCGCCAGCGCCGCTTCGTCGCAGACGCCTCGCACGAGCTGCGCACCCCGCTGACCAGCGTGCTCGCCAACCTCGAGCTGCTGGCAGAATCGCTGCACGGCGACGAGGGCGACGCCGCCCGCTCTGCCCTGCGCTCCTCTCGGCGCATGCGCCGGCTGGTGGCCGACCTGCTGCTGCTGGCGCGCACCGACGTCGGCCGGGTCGTCCCCCACGCGCCGTGCGATCTCGCCCAGATCGTGGTCGAGGCCGCGGGCGAGCTGGGACCCGTCAGCGACACCCACGACATCGAGCTGGACGTCCGCGCCGCGCCCGTGGAGGGCGCGCGCGACGAGCTGCACCGCCTGACGATCAACCTGCTCGAGAACGCGCTGCGCCACACCCCGCCGGGGAGCGAGATCCGCGTCAGCACGCGCACCTCCGGCGGTCAGGCCGAGCTGATCGTCGAGGACGACGGCCCGGGCGTGCCCGCGGAGCTCGCCCCGACGCTGTTCGAGCGCTTCATCCGCGGCGCCGGCGACCGCGGCGGCTCGTTCGGTCTGGGCCTTGCCATAGTACGAGCCGTCGCGGAATCGCACGGCGGCTCGGTCCATCTGGAGAGGCATGACCCGCACGGCGCGCGGTTCGTCGTAGCCCTGCCCGCCTCGGCCGAGGGCGTTAAACCTCCACTACGACCGGCAGCACCATCGGCCGCCGCTTGAGCCGGTCGTAGACGAGCTGCGCGAGGTCGTCGTGCAGGACCTGCTGGAGCAGGTCGACCTCCCGGATCTCCTCGCCCGCGGCGCGCTTGAGGGACCCCTCGACCGTAGCGCGGATCTCCCCCACGAGCTCGTCGGCCTGGTCCATGAACGGCACGCCGCGGAAGATCACCTCGGGGTCGGCCACCGATTGACCGTCCTGCTCGGCGATGGTGGCGACGACGATGAAGATGCCGTCCGCCGAGAGCATGCGCCGGTCGCGCAGGGCGACGTCGGCCATGTCGCCGATCTCCACGCCGTCGACGAAGATCATGCCGGACTGCTCGCGCGAGCCGAAGCGCGCGCCGCTGCGCCCGTCGATGTCCAGGGGCAGGCCGTTGTCGCCCTGGAAGATGTCCTCGGGGGGCACGCCGACGGCCTCGGCGAGCTGGGCGTGCAGGCGCAGGCGCTTGAAGTCGCCGTGGAAGGGCATCACGTAGCGGGGGCGGACGAGGTTGAGCATCAGCTTGACCTCCTCGGCGTAGCCGTGCCCGGAGGCGTGCACGGGCGCGTCGGCGGGGGTGACGACGTCACAGCCGATGTGGTAGAGCCGGTCGATCGTCTCATTCACGGCGCGCTCGTTGCCGGGAACGGGCGTGGCGCTGAAGACGACCGTGTCGCCGCCGCGCAGCTGCACCTGCGGGTGGTCGCGGTAGGCCATCCGCCGCAGCGCGCTGAGGGGCTCGCCCTGGGAGCCGGTGGAGATGATTACGACGCGCTCGTCGGGGAAGTCGGCGATCTCGCGCGGCCCGACGAGCATGCCGTCGGGCACCTCGATGTGGCCGAGGCGCTGGCCGATCGCGACGTTCTTGCGCATCGAGCGGCCCACCAGAGCGACCTTGCGCTCGAGCGCGTGGGCGGCGTCGATGACCTGCTGCACGCGGTGGATGTTGGACGCGAAGCTGGTGACGACGATGCGCCCCTGACAGCGCGCGAAGGCCTCCTCCAGGTGGGGGCCGACGCCCGACTCCGAGGGGGAGAAGCCGGGACGATCGACGTTCGTGGAGTCCCCGCACAGCAGCAGCACGCCTTCGCGTCCGAGCTCGGCCAGTCGCGAGACATCGGCGGGGGGCCCGTCGACGGGCGTCTGGTCGAACTTGTAGTCGCCGGTGATCAGCACCGTGCCGAGCTCCGTGCCGAGCGCGACCGCGGAGGAGTCGGGGATCGAGTGGGTCATGTGGATCAGCTCCAGCTCGAACGGTCCGAGCTCCAGGGATTCGCCCGGCGCGACGTCGTGCAGCTCGACGTCCTTGAGCTTGTGCTCCTCGAGCTTCGAACGCGCCATCGCGAGCGTCAGCGGACCCCCGTACACGGGCGGGGTGGCGCCGTGCGCGGCCAGCTCGCGCAGCACCCAGGGCAGCGCGCCGAGGTGGTCCTCGTGGCCGTGCGTGACGACGATCGCCTCGATGTCCCGCGCGCGCTCGCGCAGGTAGGAGAAGTCGGGCAGCACGAGGTCGATGCCGACCATCTCGGGCGTGGGGAAGCGCAGACCGACGTCGACGACGACGATGCGCTCGTCGTGCTCGACGAGAGTCATGTTCTTGCCGATCTCCCCCAGGCCGCCGAGGGGCAGGACGCGCAACGCCTGGCTCACGCGCGAAGACCCTGAAGAGGGCCTGGATTCAGGTCGGGCATGGCGAGCAGTATCTCATGAAGCCCGGTGAGGCTCGGGCCGCCGGGTGCCGAGCAACGGACGCCTATCCCGGTGAGGCTCGGGCGAGGAACAGCGTGAGGTCCGTCCATTCCTGCGGCCGGGGGCGAGCGGCGAGCTCGTGTGTGAGCGCGGCGAGGATCACGCCGAACTCGCCATGGTCGATGCCGACCACGATCACGCAGCCCGCGTGCGAGCGTCCGGCCTCGGCCCATCGGCGTGCGATCACGGGGAAGTCCTTGACGTCGAACGTTACGAAGACCCGCTCCTCCGCCACCGCGATCGACAGCAGCTCCTCGTCGGTGAGGCCATCGAGCTCGCGCTCCTCGTCCGCGGCGCGCACGTCGTGAGGACCCTCCTCGCGGAGCGGGACGGCGATGCGTCGCGCCGAGATGTGCGCGTCGAGGAACAGCCTCACCGCGCGTCGAACGCCCGCTCAGGTCTCGACACGACTGACGGCTATGAACGGGAATTCCCCTTCGAGTTGCTCGATCGGCCGCCGGTTTTCGGCGATGGCCTCGTCGATCTCCTCTTTGAACAACTCGTAGTAGTCGAGCGCCAACCGGATCTGACGCTCGTTGGCGGAGCCACCCGCGGCAATGCCGGCGATCGAGCCGATGTCTCGATGGGCGTCGACGATCTGCCACACGTCGAGGGCGGTCCCGATCACCCACGCGCGTCGCTCCCAGTCGACGCCGCGAAAGGCGATCCCAGGGAACAGCCGCATCCGCAACGCCTCATCCGCGAGCGCCTCGACGATCGCGCCTTTGCTGCGACCGGTGCGCCTGGCTTCGCGATCGACGAGTGTCTCCATGCGCTTGGACAAGCGCATGCTGAACGGAGCGGACTTGGCAGCCATCCCTTACGATCGTATCACGAAAATGACATCGTGATACTCGACTCGGGGCACCGCGCGATGCCGCTTCTGACCGGCGTTGCGGTCACCCCGGGCGTTAGCTCACGCGGGCGCGCCCGTGAGCAGGCCGTGGCGGGTGAGCATCGCGCGCACGGCGGCGAGCTCATCGTCCGTGGCGTCGACGATCGGCAGGCGCGTGGTGCCCGCACGCAGGCCGAGCAGGTTCAGCGCGGCCTTGGTGCACGTCGGCGAGGCGGTCATGAACAGCGTCTCATACACGTCGCGCAGGGAGGCGTCGATCTCGGCGCGACGGGCGGGCTCATCGACCATGCGGCGCATCTCGGGGCCGACGATGTGGCTTGCGACGGAGATGCCTCCGGCGCCGCCCATGTCGAGCGTGCGCGCGAACGTGGCGTCGTCGCCGGTGTAGAGGACGAGACCGTCGATCGGTTGCAGCTCCGCGGGGTTTGATTGCTTGACGCCGGCGATTCCGTTGATCTGCGCGAGCTCGGCGAGCAGGTCGGGCGGGATGTTCGTGCCCGTGCGCGAGGGGATGTTATAGAGCAGGATCGGGCGGTCGGTCGCCCGCGCGATCGCCTCGTAGTGCCGGCGCAGACCGAGGGGGCTGGGCCGGTTGTAGTAGGGCGTCACGCTCAGGTGCGCGTCGGCGCCGAGCTCGGTGGCGCGTTCGGTCAAAAAGACGGCGTGACGCGTGTCGTTCGTGCCCGTCCCCGCGACGATCGTCGTCCCGGGGGGGCGCTCGGACGCGGCGAGTCCGATCAGGCCGAGGTGCTCCTCGTCGGTCAGCGTCGCGGCCTCGCCGGTCGTGCCGGCGACGACGAAGCCGTCCGAGCCATTGCGGGCGAGATGGGCCATCAGCGCGACGAACGCGTCCTCGTCGATGCGCCCGGAGGCGTCAAACGGCGTGACGATCGCCGTCAGGATGGCGCCGAGGTCCACGTCGGGCATGGCGAGCAGTATCTCACGACGAGCAGGAAGCCAAGACGGCCCGGGCCGAAGTGCGACTCGCCCACCGAAGCGCATCGCTTGGTCCTTGATGCTCTTTGTCTGCGTCGCTAAGATCGCCGTATGCATCTATCTACAATCCCGGAGATGGCAGCGAAGCCAAGAGCCAGGCCGAAAGGGCCGTGGACGCCGGAGGAGGTCGAGCGCAACGAGCGCGTCGCCCAAATCAGGGTCCAGCAGGACCGCGCGCGCGGCGTAAGCGCAAATCTGGAGGATCTCGTCAAGCTGACCCGGTTCGTGAACCGTCTCGCAGCGTCCTTCAGAGATGCCCGAAGCGCTTGATCCGGTCCCGCTGCTGAAGCACCTGCAGGAACACGGCGTCGAGCACATCGCGATCGGCGGACTTGCGGTCAGCGCTCACGGCCACGTGCGGACCTCGAAGGATCTGGATGTTGTTCCAAATCCTGCGCGTGAGAACCTCGAGCGGCTGGCGGCGGCGCTCGCGGATATCAATGCGGTCGATGACGAAGCCGGTGACTTCGATCCCGACGAGATTCCGATGTCGGCGTTGTGCGTCGAGGATCTGTCGCAGGGAGGCAACTTCTGCCTCGCCACCGACCTGGGCCGCCTGGACGTCTTTCAGTGGGTCAGCGGCGTCGAGGCCAACGACCTGTACGCCGAGCTCGACCGAGAAGCCCTGGCCGGCAGCGTCGAGGGAGTACCTTTGCGGGTCTGCGGACTGGAGCACCTACGCGCGATGAAGCGCGCTGCGGGCCGTCCTCAAGATCAGGCAGATCTGGAACGACTCGGCGAGGACTGAGCGTAGTGCTCTGCCCACTGTCCGGATCCCAGGGCTAGCATGGCCGCCATGGACAAGCTCGTGCACGTCACCGACGTCGAGGTCATCGACGAGCACCAGCTGCGCCTGACGTTCGAGGACGGGATCGTCGGCGACATCAGCTTCGAGGACCGCGAGTGGCGGGGTGTGTTCGAGCCGCTGCGCGACCCGCGACGCTTCGAACGGGTCTGCGTGGACCCCTCCTGCGGGACGATCGTCTGGCCCGAGGATGGCCTCGACATGGCGCCCGAGCCGCTGTATGAAGAGGCGCTCGCGCACCGAGTCGCGTCCACGCCCGCGGATGAGGCGACGCGTTCGCGCGGGCGGAGACCGATACTGCGACTCTCCGCCCCGGACCCGCGCACGGGCAGGTTCACCACCACTGCCTATCCCTACCCCTGTCCCGCTCTCTACCAGCGGTCGGATCAAGGGGGAGTGCCGAGAGTAAGCTCGTTCTACGGGATCGCGATCACGATGTACTGGAAGGAGGGCGGTCATAACCGCCCTCATTTCCATGCGTGCTACGGCGAGCAGGAAGCCTCGCTCGACCTCGCCGGCCGGCCGATCGCCGGCTCCCTCCCCACGCGGGCGCTCCGTCTCGTCCGAAGCTGGGCCAAGCTGCACCACGACGAGCTGGACGCCAACTGGCAGCGCGTCGTCAACAAAGAGCTCCCGGTGTCGATCGCTCCGCTGCCCTAGCAAGCACCCCCAAAGCGCTCCCGATATGCCGGCCGGTGCGGTGAGCGGCGCCGACCGCAGGCCGATGCAAGGGCCGGCTGTGGCTCACCCATAAAAGCCCGCGTAGTCATCTCAGAACAGCAGGCTATCAAGCCCCACGACCGGGGATTCCGGCAACTCGCCCACGCGGCGCACGGCGAGCAGCACGCCCGGCATGAACGACTCGCGCCCGATCGTGTCGTGACGGATGGTGAGCGTCTGACCGACGTCGCCCAGGATTACCTCCTGGTGGGCGACGAGGCCGGGCAGGCGCACCGAGTGGATCGGGGGCTCCTCTTTGCCGCTCGCGGCGGCCATCAGCTCGGCCGTGAGCTTGGCGGTGCCGCTGGGCGCGTCGAGCTTCTGGTCGTGGTGCAGCTCGACGATCTCCGCCTTGGCCATGTGCTCGGCGGCCTGCGCGGCGAAGCGCATCATCAGCACCGCGCCGATCGCGAAGTTGGGGGCGATCAGCACGTTCGCCCGCGGCAGGCCCTCGGGCGCGCGGGCTGACCGCAGCGGCTCGACGTCAAAGCCGGTCGTGCCGATCACGGCGTGCACCCCTGCCTGTACGCAGGCGAGCGCGTTCTCCAGCGCCGTATCGGGCCGGGTGAAGTCGACCACCACCTCGGCGTCGGCCAGCACGTCGGCCAGCGCCGCGTCCAGCCGCGGGTCCGCGCGCCCCACGAGCTCCATGTCCCGAGCGCCCTCCACCGCGGCGCACACGCTCGCGCCCATCCTCCCCGCGGCGCCCGCGACCGCCACCTTGATCACGCCGCCACCTTCTCCAGCGGCGCGAGCGCCCGCAGGAACGCGTCCTCATCGGCGCCCACGCCCGCGGCCGACAGCGCCTCGGGCGCGAACAGCTCGCGCGCGAGCTCGCGCAGGTCCGCGACCGTCACCGCGTCGATCCGATCGACGATCTCATCGACCGAGTAGATCGGCAGCTCCCCCAGCAGCGCCGACCCCAGCCGGTTCATGCGCGCGGTCGTCGACTCCAGCGATAGCGCGACGCGGCCCTTCAGATTCTCGCGCGAGCGGTCCAGCTCCTGCGGGCTCGCCGGGTCTTCCACCACGCGCTCGAGCTCTGTGGCGATCGTCGCGACTGCCTCTGACAGGTTGTCCGGGCGCGTGCCCACATACAGCCCGACCTCGCCCGTGTGCGCGTATTGGCTCGAGAAGCTGAACACCGAGTACGCCAGCCCCCTGCGCTCGCGCACCTCCTGAAACAGCCGCGAGGAGGACGTGCCCCCGAGCACCCCTTCGAGCACCCGCAGCGCGAAGCGGCGCTCGTCGTGGCGCGATATACCTTTGCCACCCAGACATAGGTGGTACTGCTCGGTGTCCTTGCGCAGGAACCTCACCCTGCGCTCGAACTCGGGCTCCGCCGGCGGCGTGCGCGCTGGAGCGACCCCGTTCGCGCGCGCTTGCGCGGTGGCGCCCTCGCCCGGTCCCGCGGCGCGGGCGAGCTCCACGAGCGCGTCGTGGTCGACCGATCCCGCCGCCGCGATCACGATGCTCTGCGGCGCATAGCGCTCGCCGTGGAACGCCCGCAGCTGCTCGTCGGTGACCGCGCCGACGACCGCAGCCGTCCCGATCACCGCGCGCCCCAGCGGATGCGCGCCGAACACCGCCTCCCCGAGCACGTCGAACACCCGGTCCTGCGGGTCGTCCTCGTACATCGCGATCTCCTCGAGCACCACCTCGCGCTCGGCCTCCAGCGATTCGAACTTCGGCCGCCACACCATCTCGGCGGCGACGTCGAACGCGCGCTCCAGATGGCGGTCCAGCACGCGTGTGTACAGCGAGGTGCTTTCGCGATCGGTGCCGGCGTTGATCTCCGCGCCCATCGCGTCGAAGGTCTCGTCGATCTCGTGCGAGCGGTAGCGCTCGGTGCCGCGAAACAGCATGTGCTCCAGCAGGTGGCTCGTCCCCGCCTGCCCGTCGGACTCCATCGCCGAGCCCGTGCCGATCCAGAATCCGAGCGCCACCGAGCGCACGTTCTCGATGCGCTCGGTGATCACCCGCACGCCGCTCTGAAGCGTGGTTGTGCGGTGCTCGGCCATCTCGTTCCGGGTGCCGCCGCCCGCGGCCGTCGCGCCGCGCTCGGCGCCGCTCCCGAGGGCGCTAGCGATCGCGCCCGGACCCGTGCCGGGGACGGCCCGAGCCGCGCTCGCCCTCGCGCCGGGGACCGCCACCGCCCCCGCCGCGGCTGTAACCCTCGCGTCCGTTGTTGCGACGCGCGCCATCGCGCGGAGGCCTGCCGCCGCCCCCGCCGCCACCGCCGGCGCTGACGCCCGCGAGCTCCTCGACGGACTTGCCGGCGATCTCCGGATCCTCGGCGAGGCGCAGCCCGATGCGACCGCGCTCACGATCGACCTCGACCACGCGCACGCTGATCTCGTCGCCGCGGTTGAGCACGTCCTCGACGCTCTCCACGCGCTCGCCGGGCGAGACGTTGGAGATGTGCAGGAGGCCGTCGGTGCCCTTCGTCAGCTCCACGAACGCGCCGAAGGTCGTCGTCTTGACGACCTTGCCGACGTACTCGTCGCCGACCTCGACCTCCTTCATCATCACGCGGATGCGCTCGGCGAGCGCGTCGCCGAGATCGCCGTTGGCGGAGTAGACGAGCACCTGGCCGTCGTCGTTGACGTCGATCTGGGAGTCATACTCCTCCGACAGCCCCCTGATCGTTTCCCCGCCCTTGCCGATCAGCATGCCGATCTGCGATGGGTCGATTTGGATCGTCTGGATGCGCGGCGCGAACTGGCTGAGCTGTTCGCGCGGGGTCTGGATCACGTCGGCCATCTTGTGCAGGATGAACGTCCGCGCCTCGTGCGCGCGCGAGAGCGCGTCGCGCAGGATCTCGAACGTCACGCCCGTGATCTTGATGTCCATCTGCAGCGCCGTGATCCCGCGCTCGGTGCCGGCGACCTTGAAGTCCATGTCACCCAGGTGATCCTCCACGCCAGCGATGTCCGTCAGGACGACGTAGTCCTCGCCCTCCTTGATGAGACCCATCGCGATGCCCGCGACCGGCCGCTTGATCGGCACGCCCGCGTCCATCAGCGACAGCGAGGAGCCGCAGACCGACGCCATCGAGGAGGAGCCGTTTGACTCGAGGATGTCCGACACCACGCGGATCGTGTACGGGAACTCCTCGATCGAGGGCACCATCGGCGCGAGCGCCCGCTCGGCCAGCGCGCCATGGCCGATGTCGCGGCGCTTGACGCCGCCCATGCGACCGGCCTCCCCGACGGAGAACGGCGGGAAGTTGTAGTGATGCCAGTAGTACTTTTTGGTTTCCAGCCCGAGCGTGTCCAGGCGCATCTCCTCCTTCAGCGTGCCCAGCGCGGCGACGCTCAGCGCCTGCGTCTGCCCGCGCGTGAACAGCGCCGAGCCGTGCGTGCGCGGCGTCACGCCGACTTCGATCGAGATGTCGCGAATCTCGTTCTCGCCGCGACCGTCCGGGCGCTTCTTGTTGACGGCGATCCGCTCGCGAATGATCGACTTCTCGAGCGTCTCGAACGCCAGCCGCACGGCTGCACGGCGCTGCTTGGCGCTCAGCAGCTGCTCCTCGGAGGCCCCCTCCGGCGCGGGCGCGGCGTGCTGCTCGATGATCGCCTGCTCGACGGCCTTGGTGGCGTCCTGGCGCTGCAGCTTGTCCTCCACCTGAGTGGCATCGTCGAGCTGGGAGCCGTGCGAGGAGCGGATCTCCTGGAGGATCGCCGGGTCGACCTGGATCGTCTCGAACGCTTTCTTCTCCTTGCCCACCTTCTCCGCGAGATCGCGCTGCAGCGCGCACAGCTTCCTGATCTCCGCGTGCGCGATGTCGAGCGCATCGAGGATCTCCGCCTCGGGGATCTCATTCGCGCCGGCCTCGACCATCAGGATCGCCTCCTCGGTGCCGGCGACGATCAGGTCGAGGTCCGAACCGCCCTCGGCGTCCGCGAGCAGATCCTCCTCGCTGGGGTTGACCACGAAGTTGCCGTCGACCTTGCCGATCCGCACCGCGCCCACGGGCGTGGGGAAGGGAATGTCAGAGATCATCACCGCGGCCGACGCGCCGTTCATCGCCAGGATGTCATATGGGTGCACGTGGTCGATCGACAGCGGGATCGCCACCAGCTGGGTGTCGTAGCGCCAGTCCTTGGGGAACAGCGGCCGCAGCGGACGATCGATCATGCGCGCCGTCAGCGTCCCCTTCTCGCCGGGCCGGCCCTCGCGCTTGAAGAACGAGCCGGGGATTTTCCCGGCGGCATACATGCGCTCCTCGACGTCCACCGTCAGCGGCAGAAAATCCACGTCGCGCAGGCCGCCCGCGACGGCCGTCGCCAGGAGCATCGTGTCGCCCTGCCGGACGACCACCGCGCCCGAGGCCTGCTTGGCCATCCTGCCGGTCTCAAACGAGATCTCGCTGCCCGCGATCTCCACGGAAACCCGTGTTACGGCGTCATTGCTGCTCATATTAATTGCTCTCTACCTTCCTTATGCTCCGCCCGTCGGGTTGGGACGCGTGTCTGCGTGAGACCGCCGCGTCCCCGGCGGATCGTTTTCTTATCTCTTATTCCGAACCAGCGCAGCTTAGCGGAGATGGTCGGGAGACCCGGAAGGGCCGCATCTCCGCACGGCGCGGTCGGCGCCGGTCACCGCAGCTGTTGGCGCCAGGCGCACTTACCAAGCCGGGATCGCCGGATCAGACCTGCGCACCACCCGCGGCCGCGAGCCCTTCGCGCAGCAGCTCGACGCCGGGCAGCTCCGCCGGCGAGGGCGCCTGATAGCTCCAGCGCACGACCCCGTCGGGGCCTGCGATCACGAGCGCGCGCTGAGCAAACCCGCCCTCGTGCAGAACCCCGAACGCGCTGCACGCCGCGCCCTTGGGCTCGAAGTCCGACAGCTGGGGAATGCTCACGCCGAGCTTCTCCCTGAATGCGGTCTGCGCGTAGGAGCTGTCGCACGAGACACCGTAGATATGCTCGCCGTTCGCGGTCAGCTCACCCAACGCCTGCTCGTAGACCTGCAGCTGCTCGGTGCACACCGGGCTGAACGCGAACGGGTAGAACACCAGGATCGTCCTAGCGCCGCGCAGGTCCTGCTCGGTGAACCGCTCGCCGTCCTCGCGCTGCAGCCTGAACGACGGCACGGGCGCGCCGGACTCAACGACGCTCATTCTACGCACTCACCTCACTTGCGCAGGCCGAGCTCTTTGATGAGCGCGCGGTAGCCCTCGAGGTCGCGGCGGCGCAGGTAGTCCAGGAAGCGCCGGCGGCGCCCGACGAGCATCAGCAGCCCGCGGCGCGAGTGGTGGTCATTCTTCTGCTCGCGCAGGTGCTCGGTGAGGTGGTTGATGCGCTCGGTCAGCAGCGCGACCTGGACGCGGGTGTTGCCGGTGTCCTGCTCGCCCGACCCGAACCGGGTGGCGAGCTCGCGCTTGCGCTCTGCGGTGATGGCAGTCATTCGCGGGCCCACGCTAGCAGACTCACCTCGCCGCCAGGGACCGCGGCGCACGACCGGTGCGGTCCCCTCATCGCACCGGCGCCGGCCCGGGAGGCCGCTCTCCTCGGGCGACCGTGACGATGTCGCGCGTGCGGGCGACGTCGCGGCGCATCTGCTCGATCAGCGCCGCGGGCGTGTCGAACCGCCGCTCCCCGCGCAGGCGCGCGAGAAAGTCCAGTCGCAGGGTGCTTCCGTACAGATCGCCGTCGAAGTCGATCAGGTACGCCTCGATCAGCTCGCCGCGGCCGGTCGCGAACGTCGGGCGCACGCCGATGCTCACCGCGGCCGGCACGCTGCCGTTGGCCAGGCACGCATACACCCCGTGGCCCGGGCACGCCAGCGCCTCGTCGGGCACGAGGTTGGCCGTGGGGAAACCCAGCTCGCGTCCCCGCTCGTCGCCGTGGATCACCTCGCCGCGCAGCTGAAACGGCGCGCCGAGAAACCGCGCCGCCTGATCGACCTCGCCCGCGAGCACGAGGCCGCGGATGTGGCTGGAGGAGACGATCTCCCCGTCCACCTCGAGCAGCGGGTGCACGATCGTCTGGAAGCGCTCGTCGGCGGCCAGCAGGCGCGGATCGCCCTGCGCGCGGTGCCCGAAGCGGAAGTTCTCGCCGATCGCCACCCGGCTCGCGCCGAGCGCGCCGACGAGCACCTCGGAGATGAACTGCTCCGCCGAGCGCGCCGCGAACTCGGCGTCGAACGGGATCACGATCAGCTCCCGCACGCCCAGCCCCGCGACCAGTTCCGCCTTGACCTGAAGCGTCGTCAGCAGCTTCGGCGTGTGCTGGGGCGCGACGACCGACACCGGATGCGGTTCGAACGTCAGCACGCTGTCCGAGCCCGCGATCACGGCGCGATGACCGAGGTGCACGCCGTCGAACGTGCCGACGGCCACGCTGCGCGCGCGGCGATCCTCCTCGCTCGCGGGCGACGACACGTCGGGCAGGCGGATGATCTTCACGGCCGCACAGCCTATTTGGGCGGCGTCGGCGACGCTCGGAGCGTCGCAAGCGCGTCGGCGAGCGCGATCAGCGGGGGCTGTGCCCACAGCTCGTCGCGGTGGGGCGGCGCGAGCGCATCCGCAACCTCGAACGGCCCGATCGCGGTACGCCGCAGCTCGACGCAGTAGGCGTCGTTCAGATCGGCGATCAGCGAGCGCACGTACGTGCCCGCCGAGCACTCGATCGCGTAGGCCGCGCGTTCCAGCGCTCCCCACCGCGCCGGCGCGGCGGTGGACGCCTCGGCGGACCCGTCGAGCGGGGCGTCCCGCTCGCGCCACAGCTGCTCGAAGCGATACACGGTCACGATCCGCTCGGGCATCTCGAACCGCTCTCCCCGCCGCGCGCGCTTGTAGGCGCGCTCACCGCCGATCTTCACGGCCGAATGTCGCGGCGGGCGCTGTCTGATCTCCCCGGTCTGAAGCGCTGGAGGATCCGGCGGCAGACGCCCCGTCTCGACGATCTCCCCCTCGGTGTCTCCGGTGCTGGACCTCGCCCCGAGCCGCGCCACGGTCTCATAGCGCTTGGGCAACTCCATCAGCCGCCGCTGTGCTTTGGTGGCGGCTCCGACCAGCACGATCAGCAGGCCCGTCGCAAACGGATCGAGCGTGCCGGCGTGACCGACCTTGACACCTGCACCCAGCGCCCGCCTGACAGCCGCGACGACATCGTGCGAGGTCATCCCCGCGGGCTTGTCGATCAGCAGGACGCCGTCGCTGGTCCGTGCCAACGGACGCTCAGGCCGGCGCCGGCGTGGGATGCAGCTGTGCGGCAAGCGCGCCGCGCAAGAACTCGATCAGCTCCTGCACCTCCAGCGTCGCGGTGAAGCCCGCGGCGCGACGATGACCGCCGCCGCCCTGCTCGCGCGCGATCGCCGACACGTCGACGTCGTCGTCGGTCGCGCGCAGCGACACTTTGCGCCGACCCGGCTCGCCGCTCAGCTCGCGCACGAGCGCCGCGACCTTGGTGCCCTGGATTGCGCGCAGATGGTCGATGATGCCCTCCGAGTAGCTGTCCTGCGCGCCTGTCTCGCGGAAGTCCTCAGCGCTCAGCGCCGCCAGCGTCAGCTCACCGGAGTCAAAGCGCCGCATCCGTCCGAGCGCGAGCGCGAGCAGCGCGATCTTCGCCGCGGGCATCTCCTCGTACAGCCGCCGGTAGACGTCCTGCACGTCCACGCCCGCTCCGATCAGCTCGGCCGCCATCTCATGCGCGCGTGGACCGGTGTTCTCGTACATGAACCGCCCCGTGTCGGTGATCAACCCCACATACAGCGCCCGCGCCGCCTCTGCGGTCGGTCGCACGCCGAGACCGTGCATCAGATCCCACACGATCTCAGCGGTGCACGACGCGCTCGGCACGACGTGGTCGAGGGTGCCGAAGCGCGTGTTGTCGTGGTGGTGGTCGATATTCAGCAGGTGCCTGCCCTGCTGCAGCACACAGGCCGTGTTGCGATCGATGTTGCCGCAGTCCAGGAACACGACCGTGCGCTGCGCGACGTCCGCCGGCGGCGCGGAGATCAGGCCGTCGAGCGCGAAGAAGCGATACTCGTACGGGAGCGGCAGATCCTCGGGCGAGATGAACATCTGCGAGTCCTTGCCCAGCGCGCTGAGCAGCCCCTGCATCGCGACGAGCGAGCCGAGCGCGTCGCCGTCCGGGCCCTCGTGCGCAACCAGCACGAACTGCGCGTCCTCGCGGATGCGCTGCAGCACGCGCTCGCGCGTGACCTCGGGGCTCTCGGCGCCTACGTTCACGAGTCCTCGATCTCCTCCAGCAGCGCGTCCACGCGCAACGCCCGGTCGGTCGTGTCGTCGTAGACGAACTCCAACGTCGGTGTGCGCTTGAGCCGCAGCTCTGAGGCGACCCTGCCCTGCAGGTAGCCGTGCGCGCTGCGCAGACCGTCGAGCGTGGCCTCGCGCTGGTCCTCCGCGGAGGGTCCGCCGCGGTCGCCGAGCACGCTCACGTACACGCGCGCATGGCGCAGATCGGCGCTTGTCCTGACATCTGTCACGGTAACGAATCCAACTCGAGGGTCCTTCAGCTCTCCTGTCACCGCGTCGCCGAGCACCTGCCTTACCGCCTCATCGACGCGACGCATACGTCCCGAGGGCATCCTACCGGCGCGCGCTTAAGAGAGCTCGCGCTCCTGCAGGCGCGTCTCGTAGGTCTCGAGGATGTCGCCCTCGCGCAGGTCCTGAAAGTTGGCGAGCACGATCCCGCACTCGAACCCGGAGGAGACCTCGCGCACGTCCTCGTTGAAGCGGCGCAGGCTCGCGATCGTGGTGTCGTAGATGACGGTCCCCTCGCGCACGACGCGCACTCGCGCTCCACGCGTGACCTTGCCCTCGGTGACGAACGAGCCGGCGATCGTGCCGATTTTCGAGGCGCGGAACAGCTGGCGCACCTCGGCCTGGCCGAGCGGCGTCTCGACCTCGGTGGGCTCGAGCATGCCCTGCATCGCGGCGCGCAGCTCCTCGATCGCGCGGTAGATGACCGAGTAGGAGCGGATCTCCACGCCCTCGCGCTCGGCCACCTGGCGCGCTTCGCCGACGGGGCGCACGTTGAAGGCGAGGATCAGACCCTGCGAGGCCGCGGCGAGCATCACGTCGGACTCGTTGATGCCGCCGACGCCGCGATGGATGATGTTGACGTTCACCTCCTGCTGCGGAAGCTTGGCGATCTCGTCCTCGATCGCCTCCAGCGAGCCGGCGACGTCGGCCTTGACGACGAGGCCGAGCTCCTTGACGGCGCCCTCCTGGGCGAGCTTGAAGACGTCCTCCAGCGAGACCTTGCGCCCGGAGCGGCGCGCGAGCGCCTCGGTCTTCAGACGGTTCGCGCGCTCCCCGGCGAGCTGGCGCGCGCGGCGCTCGTTCTCGACGACGCGCACGAGCTCGCCGGCCTCCGGCACCCCGTCGAAGCCGAGCACCTCGACGGGCTGGCCGGGGGTGGCGCGTTTGACGCGCGCGCCGGTGAAGTCGTGCATCGCGCGCACGCGTCCGAAGTGTGCGCCCGCGACGAGCGCGTCGCCGACGTGCAGCGTGCCGCGCTGGATGAGAACGCTCACGACCGGTCCGCGGCCGGGGTCGAGCTTTGACTCGATCACGGTGCCGGAGGCCTCGGCGTCGCTGTTGGCGCGCAGCTCCTCCAGGTCGGTGACCACCTGGATCGTGTCGAGCAGCGAGTCAAGGCCCTCGCGGGTCTTGGCGCTGACGTCGACGAACTCGATCTCTCCCCCCCACTCCGCGGGCTGCAGACCGTGCTGGGTCATCTCGGTGCGCACGCGCTCGGGCTGCGCGCCCTCCTTGTCGATCTTGTTCACCGCCACGACGATCGGCACTTCCGCGGCCTTGGCGTGGTCGATCGCCTCTTCGGTCTGGGGCTTGACGCCGTCGTCGGCCGCGACCACGATCACGGCGAGGTCGGTCACGCGCGCCCCGCGCGCGCGCATCGCGGTGAATGCTTCGTGGCCGGGAGTGTCCAGGAAGGTGATCTCCTTGCCGCCGTGGCGCACCTGGTAGGCGCCGATGTGCTGCGTGATCCCGCCCGCCTCGCCGGCCGCGACCTCGGTCTGGCGGATCGCGTCCAGCAGCGAGGTCTTGCCGTGGTCGACGTGTCCCATGATCGTCACCACCGGCGGACGCTCGATCAGGTCCTCCTCGGCGTCTTCGAACACGGGCTCGACCGCGATGTCGTCGGCGGCGTGGACGATCTCGATCTTCTTGTCGAATTCGTCGGCCAGCACCTGGATCGCGTCGTCGGAGAGGGTCTGCGTGAGCGTCGCCATCTCGCCCAGCATCATCAGCTTCTTGATGACCTCCGGCACCGGCGCGCCGAGATACTCGGCGACGTCCTTGACGGTCGATCCCGAGTTGACGCGCACGAGATCGGTCGCCTCCATCGCCGTGGTGTCGATCGGCGCGATCGTCTCGTCGTAGGTGCCACGCCGGCGGCGGCCGCGGCGCGGGCGGCGCTGGGGCTGGTTGGCCGGGCCGCCCTGCTGACGGCGCGACGCCTGAGAGTCGATCACCACACGCCGGCGACCACCCGGCGCATTGGCGGCCGGAGCGCGCTCGCCCGTGCGCGAGTCGCGTGTGGGACGCACTCGCTCGGCGGCGGGACCGGAGTGTGCCTCAGCCTCCTCGGTCGGGGCTTGCGCATCGCTCGCCGCGGGCGAAGAGGAGGAAGCTGCCGGCGGCGCCTGCGGTGTTGGGGGCGCCGCGGGCGCCGATGCGCCGTTGGCAGCCGGCGGCCCAGCGTGCTCGGGAGGGGACGCTGCCTTGGGCCTGGACGCGGGCTTTGGCGGGGGTGCGGTCGCGGTGGCGGGCGCCGCGGTGGCTGTGGGCGCCGCGTCCACCGCAGCGCCACCGTTGCCCAGCGCCCGAACGACGACCGTCTCCTCGACCGACGAGGAGGCGGTCTTCGCCTCCACGCCGGCGGCATGCAGCTTCTCCAGCAGCTCCTTGCTGGACATGCCCTGCTCCTTGGCGATCTCGTGTACCCGCTTCTTGCTCATCCGCCAACCGATTCTACGAGTTCGTCGGGCAGGGTCATCTGGCAGCGCAGCGTTCGCGCGATCCCGCCGCTGCGCACGGCGAGCGCCAGACAGTCGGCGGAGGGCTCTCCGGCGCTTGCGCCGCGGCACAGATATGCCCCGCGCCCCGGCATCGTGCCGTCACGATCGACGACGGCGAGCCTCTTGCGCCCTGCGCCGGCGCCGGCCGATCTTTGATCGGCAAGCGCGATCCTGAGGAGCTCCGGCTTCGGCGCCGTGCGCCCACAGCCGACGCACCTGCGCCGGGCGACGTGAGCCCCTATGGCGCCGGCTCCTCGGCAGGCGCCTCTCGGGCGATGGGCGCCTGCGGGGACGCTTCGTCCGGGGGCGGCTCGCCGGCGGGTCGCTTGTCTGCATGGAGCGACGCTTCGGCGAGGTCGGTCTCCCGAACACCGCCGGCGGCGGCGAGCGCCTCCGGGGCGTCGGTCTCGCCGTCGTGGGCGAGCACCGCCACATCTTCATCGGCAGCCTCCTCCCTCTCGCCCGCGGGCGCGCTCAGATCGGCGACGTTGTCGGTGGCGATGTTCGCGAGCGCCTGATGGCTCTCGAGACCGCAGTAGCGTGAGCCGGGCAGCGACGCGTTCGGGCAGCGACGGCCGTTGGACAGAATCGCCGCGCAGCGGCCCTGCACCTCCTCCTCCTCGTAGCCGTGCTCGGCCTCCTCGGCGGCGAACTCGGTCTCCGAGCGAATGTCAACGCGCCAGCCGGTCAACCGCGCCGCCAGACGCGCGTTCTGGCCCTCGCGGCCGATCGCCAGCGAAAGCTGGTCGTCGGGCACGATCACCGTCGCCTGCTTGGCCTCGTCGTCGACGAGCACCTCGCGCACGCGCGCGGGCGAGAGCGCCTTGGCGACGAACCGGGCGGGCTCGTCGTTGTGGGGGATGATGTCGATCTTCTCACCGCGCAGCTCCGAGACGACCATGCGCACGCGCGAGCCGCGCGGCCCGACGCACGCGCCGACCGGATCGACGCCGTCGGTGTTGGAGACGACCGCGATCTTCGAGCGATACCCCGGCTCGCGCGCGACGTTGGCGATTTCCACGAGGCCGTCGGCGATCTCGGGGACCTCCAGCTCGAACAGCTTCTTGATCAGCTCGGGGTCGCGGCGGGAGACGATGATCGACGGTCCCTTGGTGGAGGGCGAAACCTCCTTGATGACCGCCTTGATCCGCTGGGAGTGATCATAGCGCTCGCCCTCGACCTGCTCGGACTTGGGCAAGAGCGCCTCGACGCGTTCGCGCAGCTGCACGAGCGTGTAGCGGGAGTCCGACTGCTGCACGATGCCCGTGATCAGCTCTCCCACGCGGTCGCGATACTCCTCGTACATCATGTCGCGCTCCGCCTCGCGGATGCGCTGCAGGATCACCTGCTTGGCCGTCTGCGCGGCGATGCGGCCGAAGTCGTCGGGCGTGACGTCGCGCTCGTCGATCTGGTCGCGGTATTCGGCGAACTTGGCGGGGTCGATTTCCGGTTCCTCGGGTTCGCGCATCTCCCCCGTCTCGGGATCGATCGTCGTTTCCTCGTCGATCGTCTCGACGATCAGGTGCGCCTCCAACCGTTCGGGGATGATCAGTTCGATCACACGGAAGTCAGCCGTCTCGCGGTCCATCTCCACACGCGCGTACTTGGCCGAGCCGGGCTGCTTCTTATAGGCGGACAGCAGCGCGTCCTCGAGCGCGACCATCAGCTTCTCGGGCTCGATGCCCTTCTCGCGCGCCAGCGCGTGCATCGCCTCAAGGATTTCGCGTGACATGTCTGGACCTCACTCCTCAACCAGGTTCGAACGACGGATCTCGGCGTAGGGGATCGCGATGACCCCGCCATCGGCGGCCAGCGTGACCTCCTGATCAGAAGCCCCCACGAGCTCTCCCGTGAAGCTCCGCACGGGTCGCTGGCCGATCGGCAGCGGATGGCGCGCGCGCACCCTCGCCCGCCGCCCGACGAAGCGGCGGAAGTGGGCGGGCTTGGTCAGCGGTCGCTCGCTTCCAGGCGAGGACACCTCCAGCGAATAGCGCTCGCGCAGATCGTTCAGCTCGGCGGTCACGCGCTCGCACATGGCGAGCGTCACACCATCGGGATGATCGATGAACACGCGCAGGCAGCGACCGCCGAGCACCTCGGCGAGGAGTACCTCGACGTCGGGCTGGCTGATGGCCAGACGCCTCTCGATATCGGTCTGCAGCGGTGTCGTCAACTCAATCCTTACGCAAAAAAAGCGGGCGGGCGCCCACTCTCGGTACTGCTGCCGGCACCTGTGCGCCGGCACGAAAGCTGTCCGCCGAGCATAGCATCGGCGCAGCGGCGCATAGGCGGCTCAGACGTACCGGGCGGCGTGCCGGGCGCGGTCGCGGTAGCGCCGGTAGTCCTCGCGCTCAGGCGCCAGCGAGCACGCCAGCGCCAGCGGCTGACAGGCCTCGCGATGGCGTCCGAGCAGCTGCATCGAGCGACCCAGGCAGAACAGCGCGTAGTCGTTCGTGGGCGCTCTGCGGGCCACCGCCTCGAACTCCGCGGCGGCGCTCTCGTAGCGCCGGGCGTGAAACAGCGCGCGTCCGAGCGCCTCGCGGATCGAGGCCTTGTCGGGCTCCAGGTCGCGCGCTCGGCTCAGGGGGACGATCGCGGCCTGATGGTCGCCGTGGTCGAGCAGGTCGCAACCCCGCCGATAGAGGTCGTAGACGCTCTCCATCGGCGCCATTTTAGAGCCCGTGCGAGCCCCCGGGGAGCGCCCTCAACGATCGGCGCGCAGGCCCTCGACGGCGTCGAGGATCGCTCCGGCGATCTCCGTCTTGCTCGCCCGCGGCACGTGCCGGGCGATCCCGGATTCCCCGCCGGTGGCTGTGAGGATCGTGACCTCGTTGGCGTCCACCTCGAAGCCGATGTCGGTACGCGAGATGTCGTTGACGACCACAGCGTCCAGACCCTTGCCGGCGAGCTTGGCATGCCCGCGCTCGATCGCGCGCTCGCCGTGCTCGGCGGCGAACCCCACGAGCGTCTGGTCAGGACGGCGCTGCTTGGCCAGTCCCGCGATGACATCCGCGGTTGGCTCCAGCTCGACCTGGAGGCGCTCGCGCCCGGTCTTCTTGATCTTGCCCTCGGCCGGGCGCGCCGGGCGGAAGTCCGCGACGGCGGCCGCCATCAGCAGGACGTCGCACGCCGGGAACTCATCCTCGCAGGCTTGCTGCAGTTCGGCGGCCGTCGAGACCTCGCGCCAGATCACACCCGCCGGAGGCGCCAGCGCGACGTTGGCGGCAATCACCGTCACGCCGGCCCCGCGCTCGCGCGCGGCGCGCGCGAGCGCCAGCCCCATGCGTCCCGAGGAGCTGTTGCCTACGAACCTGACGCTGTCGATCGGCTCGCGCGTGCCCCCGGCGGTGACGAGCACGTTCAGATCGCTCCACGAGCCCTCACCGACCCGCGCGCGATCGCTCCTCGCCGCACCCGCGTAGGCCCCGGCGAGCACCTCCTCACATGCCGTCAGGATGCGCGCCGGTTCCGCCAGGCGACCGATGCCTTGCTCGCCGTGGGAGGCGAGCCGCCCGCTGTCGGGCTCGACGATCCGCGCGCCGCGCTCGCGCAGCGTCTGGAGGTTGGCCTGCGTCGCAGGGTGCTCGTACATGCGGTTGTTCATCGCCGGCGCGATCACCAGCGGGCAGCCCGCGGCCAGCGCGCAGCTGCTCAGCAGGTTGTCCGCCAGGCCGGCGGCGAGCTTGGCGATCGTGTTCGCCGAAGCGGGCGCGATCACGTACACCTCCGCGCGCGCCACCAGCTCGAGGTGGCTGAGCGGCTCGTGCTCGGGCAGCGGCTGCCCGGGGAACGCCCCGCGCGCGGGGTCGCGCTCGAACTCGCTGACGAGCACCGGCGCGCCGGTCAGCGCCGCAAACGACGCCTCCCCCACGAATCGCCTGCTCGCCGGCGTCTGCACGACCCTGATCGCGTGCCCGGCATCCGTCATGAGGCGCACGAGCTCGAGCGCCTTGTACGCCGCGATGCCGCCGCTCACGCCGAGCAGGATTCGAGACATGGCTTGGCTCTCAGTCGGCCCGCCGGCCGTCGGCAAACACTGGTGGCGCGCTTGCGATCCGAGGCTAGCGGTAGTGGTACTTGATCTTCCCCGCTGCTACCTCCTCCAAGGCGATCGTGAGGTAGTTCTTGGAGGCCGTGTCGACCATCGGCGGCGGGAACTCGTCGAAGGTGCCCTCGCCGAGGTTGTGGTAGTAGCTGTTGATCTGGCGCGCGCGCTTGGCGGCCACGAGCACGCTGGCGTAGTTGGAGTCGACGTTCTCCAGCAGTCTGTCGATGCGGGGTGAGATCACTTGGGCAGGCCCTTTCGTGGTTGACCTTCGATTGTAGTGACCGCAGCCGCCCGCCATACGCGCGAGGCGCGCGGACGGTCCGAGCCGGCTCAGTCCAGCTCGGCGGCGACGATCGCCGTCAGTTGTTTCGGAGCGTCGTCGAGACGCAGTACTAACGGGAGGGGGGGCAGGCCCCCCTCCCGACCTCTCCCCGTCAATCCAGGGCCTCGCGCAGGATCTCCGTCAGCTGGGCGAGCGCGTCGTCGAGACGGTCGTTGACGACGACGTGGGTGAACTCGGGTTGCGCCCGCAGCTCCTGCTCGGCCACCCGCAGTCTGCGCTCGACCTCGTCGGGATCGTCGGTTCCCCGTCCGATCAAGCGTGTGCGCAGTGCGTCCAACGACGGAGGCGCGATGAAGACCTGAACCGCATCGGGCACGGACTCGCGCACCTGACGAGCGCCCTGCACCTCGATCTCCAAAACCACAGGATGTCCCTGCAGCATCCGCTGCGCCACCTCGCTCCTCAGCGTCCCATAGCTGCGCCCGGCGTAGTCGGCGTGCTCGACGAACTCGCCCGCGGCGACTTTGCGGTCGAACTCCTCGCGGGTCAGGAAGTGGTAGTCGACCCCGTCGCGCTCGCCCGGGCGCGGCGCGCGCGTGGTCGCGGACACGGACAACTCCAGCTGGGGCAGACGCTCCATCAGCCCTCTGATGAGCGTTCCCTTGCCGACCCCCGAGGGTCCCGTGATGACGAACACGCGCGCCACGGCCTGGACCCTAATGTCGGGACCGGCGGGAGCGATGGAACGGTCAACGGCCCGGAAACCCAGCACGCTCCTGCTGCGTCGATGAGCAAGCGATACCAGGACGCAGGGAGCGTGGCGTGCTGACCGATCGACGATCGCATTAGATCGGCGATCGGTACGCGAGCGACCGAGGACGCAGTAGCGCGCTGGCCGAAACGGGGATGCGAGCCGAAGGCGAGTGTCGCCCGGCTTCGGTCAGCGGCGTAGCAGGGAAACCAGCTCGCTGCGCTGACGCTCAGAGAGACCGCCGATCGTCTTGCTCGGCGAGATGCGGCAGTGGGCGAGGATCTTGTTGACCTTGACGCGGCCGTACTTGGGGACGGCGAGCAGCATGTCGAATACCTTGGCGGTCTCCAGGTACTCGGGCGGGTTCAGCAACAGCGCGTGGATCGACAGGCGCCCGGCCTTCAGGTCGCGCTTGAGTTGGGCGCGCTTGGTGCGTATGCGGTTGGCTCGTGCGAGCGCATCCATGCGCTGGTTCAGCGACCGCTCGGGGGCCATAACGTGCTTGGAGCCCGTCGGTTCGGTCGCCGTCGCCATGGGCGGCGAGTCTACACACCGACGCGCGCCGATCAAGGGAAACAAGACGAATTCATCTACACCTTAACCTGAGGTTGAGTCGTGTCGAGGCTCCTATACGGTGGCATGGCGCGTTTGCAGGGGTTTTTATCTGCTGCTCGTTTGGCCGATCAGCCAGACGGTGGGCGCGGACCGGTCTCGACGGAAGTTCCTCCATGTCCGTCCAAGCTGCCCGCCTCGCGGCATCCGACGAGCTCCTGGACCGATGCCGCACCGGCTTCACGCACGCGCCGGGCGAGCAACCTGTTCACGCGCGCGGGCCATCCCGGGCCACCGTAGACGAAGCCGGTGTATGCCTGAACGAGCGTCGCGCCCGCGGCGATTCGCTCCCATGCGTCCTCGGGCGTCGAGATCCCACCTACCGAGATCAGCACCAGGCGATCTCCGACGCGCCGGCGCAGCCGTCGCAGGACCTCGAGCGCTCGTGGTCCCAGGGGGGCTCCGGAGATACCTCCGCCCTTTATCGCGGCGATCATCGAGGGTGCGGAGAGCATGCTTCGATCTGCGCTGGTGTTCACGGCGACGATCCCGTCGAGCGAATGCTCCAGCGCGAGGTCGGCTATCGCGTCGATCTGCTCGTCATTGAGATCCGGGGCGATCTTGATCAGGACCGGCACGTCGATCGCCGCCGCCGTCAGCTCCCGCCGGACTTCGCCAAGCAACTCGCGCAGCGGCTCGGTCGCCTGCATCTGCCTGAGCCCAGGCGTGTTCGGCGAGCTGACGTTGAGAACCAGGTAGTCGCAGAGGGGCGCGAGCTGACGGACGCTCGCCCGGTAGTCGACCCCGGCGGAGGCGATCGGCGCCGACATGCTCTTGCCGACGTTCACGCCTACGATCACGCCTCCGCCGCGACGCCTCAGGCGGGCGGCGAGCTCACGGGCACCGGAGTTCGGAAAGCCCATCCTGTTCAGGAGCGCTCGATCGCGAGGGATCCTGAACAGACGCGGCCTAGGATTACCGGGCTGTGGATGAGCCGTGACGGTGCCGACCTCGACATATCCGAAACCCATCAGCCCCAGGCCCTCAAACCAGGTGGCGTCCTTGTCCATGCCGGCCGCCACGCCCAGCGGGCTGGGAAAGCTCAGTCCCAGGGCGTCCACGCGCAGGGCCGGATCGCGGGCGCACAGCAGCCGTCGCATCACGGCTGCGCAGGGCGGGATCCGCGCCGCCGCCCGTACCGTCAGGACGGCCAGCCGGTGCGCGCCTTCGACGGGCGTCCGGCGCAGAACCACCGCGAACAGGGCGCGATAGATCACGGCCGGATCGAGCCTGAGGCCAGACGCGCGAGGACGCGCGAACGCCGTCCGCTCACCGGTGCAGCTCCTGCAGGCACAGCACGTCGGGCTCGCCGTCGGCCCGCGCTCGCGAGATCGCGCGGGCGGCCGAGACGCCGGCCGCGAGCGTCGTCAGGCAGGGGATGCCGTGCGCGACCGCCGCGTGGCGGATCTCCCAGCCGTCGGTGCGCGCGCCCGAGCCGGTGGGGGTGTTCACGACCAGATGCACGTCGCCGCGCTCGATCCAATCGAGCACGTGCGGCGAGCCCTCGCCGAGCTTGTTCAGCCGCTGCACGGGCACGCCCATGCGCGCGATCGCCTCCGCGGTGCCGCGCGTGGCGACGATCCGAAAACCCACGTCGTGCAGCGTCTGGGCGATCGCGAACGCGCCCGACTTGTCCGAGTCGGTGACCGTAATGAACGCCGTGCCCTCGCTGGGCAGCGGCACGCCCGCGGCGGCCTGGGCCTTGGCAAACGCGGTCGGGAAGTCGGGCGCGATCCCCATCACCTCGCCCGTGGAGCGCATCTCCGGACCGAGCACCGCATCCGAGCCCTCGAACCGATCGAACGGCAGCACCGCCTCCTTGACCGACACGTGATCGCCATACCCGAGTCCCTGCCTGCCGGCGGGCAGATCGAAGTCTGAGATGCGCTCGCCCAGCACGATCCGGCACGCGAGCTTGGCCAGCGGCACCCCGACGGCCTTGGAGACGAACGGGACAGTGCGCGACGCGCGCGGGTTGGCCTCGATCACATACAGCTCTCCCGCGTGCACCGCGTACTGCACATTCAGCAGCCCGACCACGCCGATCGCGAGCGCCAGCTCGCGCGTGGCGACGCGGATCTGCTCGAGCATCTCCTCGCCGAGCGAGTGCGGCGGCAGCACGCATGCGCTGTCACCGGAGTGCACGCCGGCCTCCTCGACGTGCTGCATGATCCCGCCGATCCAAACCTCCGCGCCGTCGCACAGGGCGTCGACGTCGACCTCGGTGGCGTTCTCCAGGAAGCGATCCAGAAATATGGACGGGGATGACGACGGAGATGAGCCGGCTGAGGAGTCGTCCTCGCCGGCCGCGCCACCGAAGTCAGAGCCGGCCGAGCCCCGGAGAGCGCTCGCGGGGGGAGGCTCGCGGCTGAGATAATCGGCGAGCCCCTCGCGCGAGTAAACGATCTCCATCGCCCTGCCCCCGAGCACGTAGGACGGACGCACGAGCAGTGGGTAGCCGACCTCGTCGGCCTGTACCAGCGCCTCCTCCACCGAGCGGGCGGTCGCGTACGGCGGAGCCTTGTAGCCGAGCTTTGCCAGCAGCGCGCCAAACCGCCCGCGGTCCTCGGCCAGGTCGATCGCCTCCACGCTCGTGCCCAGCAGCGGCACGCCTGCCGCGACCAACCCGGCGGCGAGCTTCAGCGGGGTCTGCCCGCCGAACTGCACGACCACGCCCTCCGGTTGCTCGACCTCGATTACCCCGAGCACATCCTCGATGGTGAGCGGCTCGAAGTACAGGCGGTCGGACGTGTCGTAGTCGGTGGAGACCGTCTCCGGGTTGCAGTTGACCATCACCGCGTCGCGGCCTGACTCGCGCACGGTCATCGCCGCGTGCACGCAGCAGTAATCAAACTCGATCCCCTGCCCGATCCTGTTCGGACCGGCGCCGAGAATCACGACCGACGGGCGCTCGCCCCGCACGACCTCGTGCGCCGGCTGCCCTCCGCTCGGCGGGCGCTCCCAGCCCGAGTAGTAGTACGGGGTCCGCGCGGGGAACTCGGCGGCGCACGTGTCGACCGAGCGAAACGAGCGCTCGCCCGCAAACGGCGCCCGCGAGTCCGCGGCGAGCGCGAGCAGCTCGTGCAGGAACCACGGGTCGATCGAGGTTCGCGCGTTGATCGTATCGACGCTCGTCCCACGGCGCAACAGCTCGAGGATCGCCTCGAACCGGTCCGGGCCGGGAATCCGGAGCCCGTCCAGCAGTTCCTGCTCTCCGATGGCGTCCAGGCACGGCGGCTTGTCCAGCTCGCGCGAGCGCAGCGCCTTGGCGAACGCCTGCCCGAACGTGCGTCCGAACGCCATCGCCTCGCCCACGGACTTCATGTGCGTGGACAGCGTCGCGCTGGTGCCCGGGAACTTCTCGAACGCGAACCGCGGCCACTTCACGACGACGTAGTCGATCGTGGGCTCAAAGCACGCCGGTGTCACGCCGGTGATGTCGTTGTCGATCTCCTCCAGCCGGTACCCGACCGCCAGGCGCGCGGCGATCTTGGCGATCGGAAACCCCGTCGCCTTCGACGCCAGCGCCGAGCTGCGCGACACGCGCGGGTTCATCTCGATCACGAGGATTTCCTCGGTGCGCGGATTGACTGCGAACTGCACATTCGAGCCGCCCGTCTCGACGCCCACCGCCCTGATCACCGCTATCGCCTGGTCGCGCAACCGCTGATAGAGCCTGTCGGTGAGCGTCTGCTGCGGCGCCACCGTCACCGAGTCTCCCGTGTGCACTCCCATCGGATCGACGTTCTCGATCGAGCACACGATCACGACGTTGTCCGCGCCGTCGCGCATCACCTCCAGCTCGAACTCGCCCCAGCCGAGGACGGACTGGTCCAGCAGCACCTGGCCGATCGGCGAAGCCTCCAGTCCGCGCGCGACGATCCGCTCGAACTCGCGCTCGTCGCGGGCGATGCCCCCGCCGCGCCCGCCGAGCGTGTAGGCGGGACGGACGATGCAGGGCAGGCCGATCTCCGGGAGCGCCGCCCGGGCCTGTTTCAGCCCGACCTCGATCTCGACCGATCCCGTGCCGGGCGGCGCACCCGCCGCTACGGCAGCGACGTTTTCAACCCAGCCGGTGACGATCACGCTCTTGGGCATGCGCAGTCCAGCCGCGGCCATCGCTTCCCCGAACAGCTCGCGATCCTCCGCGCACGCGATCGCCTCGTAGTTCGCGCCGATCAACTCCACGCCATGACGATCAAGCGTGCCGTCGTCGTGCAGCGCCTTCGCCAGGTTCAGCGCCGTCTGCCCGCCGAGCGTGGGAAGGAGCGCATCGGGACGCTCGCGCGCGATCACCTGCGCCACGGGACCGGGCAGCAGCGGCTCGACGTACGTCGCGTCCGCCAGCTCCGGGTCGGTCATGATCGTCGCCGGGTTGGAGTTGACGAGCACGATCTCATACCCCTCCTCGCGCAGGACCTTGCAGGCCTGCACGCCGGAGTAGTCAAACTCGGCCGCCTGCCCGATCACGATCGGGCCCGAGCCGAGGATCAGGATCTTCTTGATGTCATCTCGCCTGGGCATCGGTGCGTTACGACCCAGACCGGTCAGCGGGCGTGAAGCGCTCGCGCGATGCCGGCAGGTGCGATAACCGGTGGTGGGACGGCTGTAGGAGGTACGCGCTATGCGTTTCCCCCCAAAAAAGCCCGCCCGTCATTTATGCGGCCTCCGCGATCCGCTGCAGGAATCGGTCGAACAGGTACTTGCTGTCGTGCGGACCTGGGCCGGCCTCGGGGTGATACTGCACCGCTCCGCCCGCAGCGTCGAGCAGCTCGAAGCCCTCGACCGTGCGGTCGTACAGGTTCACGTGCGAGAGCTGGGCCGCGCCGAAGTCGGTGTGCCAGCGCACCGGCCGCGAGCCCTCGATCGTGCGCGATCCGCTCGGCCCGAGCACCGCGAAGCCGTGGTTCTGGGAGGTGATCTCGACGCGGCCCGTCTGCAGATCCTTGACCGGGTGGTTCGCGCCGCGGTGGCCGAAGGGCAGCTTGAACGTGTCCAGGCCCAGGGCTCGGCACAGCAGCTGGTGGCCCAGACAGATGCCCCACACCGGCTTGCGTCCGATGAGCTTGCGGACGGTCCGCACGACATAGTCGAGCGCCGCCGGATCGCCGGGACCATTGGTGAGCAAGATCGCATCGGGGTCGTCCGCGAGCAACTCGGTGGCCGTGCTCGTGCACGGGTGCAGCGTCACACGCGCGCCGCGCGCCACGAGCTCGCGCACCATCGAGAGCTTGATGCCCGTGTCGAGCACCGCGATCCGCAAACCGTCACCCAGCCCACCCCCGCCGCCGTGATGTGTCACCTCCCCCGGAGTCACCACCGCCGCGAGGTCCTGCCCGGCCATCGGCGGCTCGGCCTCGATCTCACCGCGCGCCTGCGGTTCGGACATCGCCGCCGGAAACACCCCCCCACGCATCGCCCCGCGGTCGCGGATGTGCTTGACCAGCGCGCGTGTATCAACGCCGGTGATCGCCGGAACGCCGCAGTCGCCGAGCCACTGCAGCCAGCCGCCCTCCGCGCCGGGCGCGTCCTCGCGGTCGCACGCCTCGCGCATGATCGCCGCGCGCGCCCACGGCCGCTCGGACTCCATCGCCTCGCCGCTCACACCGTAATTGCCGATGTGCGGATAGGTGAACGCGATCAGCTGCCCCGCGAACGAGGGGTCGGTCATCGCCTCCTGATAGCCCGACATGCCGGTCGTAAACACGACCTCGCCGACCGCGTGCCCGTCCGCGCCGCAGGCGATCCCCTCGTAACGCGTGCCGTCCTCGAGCAGCACGTAGCCCGTCGCGTCGTGCATTTCAGAGGATCAGCTTTTGAACGGCTTTGAACTCGGGCGTGCCCGCGCGCTCCAGCAGCTCGAACAGAGCCGCCTCGACCGTCGTGACGACCGCGCCCGCGCGCTCCAGGCGCTCCAGGCCGCGCTCGTGGTCGATCTCATGCCGCGAGCCGACGGCGTCCGCCGGCACGTGCACCTCGACGCCCCGCTCGAGCAGATCGTGCACGGTCTGGCTCACGCACACATGCGTCTCGATCCCGCACACGATCGCCTGCGTGCGCTCGCCCAGGTCGAACCCGTCCGCGCGGGCGGCGGAGAAGACCGTCTTCTCGAGCGGCCGCTCGTCCTCGAGCCCGACCTCGGGCGCGGTTTGGCCCAGACCTTGCGGGTACTGCTCGCTGACGATGCTCGGAACGTCGAGGATGCGCGCGGCCTGCACGAGCTTGCCGGATGCCTCTGCCACCCCCGCGAACGACGCGTATGGGCGAAACCCCTCCTGGACGTCCACGACGACGAGCGCGGTCTTGCTCCGGTCAAGCAACCCCATTACGCGGCCACCACCGAGAACACGCGCTCGCGGTACACGATCGCTCCGGCCGCAAGGGTCAGGAGCACGCGCCCGTGCAGCCGCCGCCCGGCGAAGCAGCAGTTCTCCGAGCGGCTCTCCCAACCGCGCTCGCCCGCGAGCAACTCGGCGTCGAGGTCCACGAGCGTCAGATTCGCCGGCTCGCCCATGGCGATCGTGGGCGTCGGCAGCTCGAACAGGGCGGCGCCGGCGGTCATCCGCTGCACGAGCAGAGCGAGTGAGAGCTCGCCGGGGAGCACCAGGCCGGTGTACAGGGCGGCGAACGCCGTCTCCAGACCGGTGGTGCCCATCGGCGCCTGCTCGAACGGGACTTCCTTCTCCTCGCGCGCGTGCGGAGCGTGATCGGTGGCGACGCAGTCGATCGTACCGTCGCGCAGGCCGGCGATCAGCGCCTGATGATCGGTCTCGCCGGCGAGCGGCGGGTTCATCTTCATGCGCGTGTCCAGACCACGCACGGACTCGTCGGTGAGCAGCAGGTGATGGGGCGTGACCTCGGCGCTGATGCGCCCACCGGCGGCGCGGGCGTGCGCGACCGCCTGGACCGACGCGGCGCAGCTCAGATGCTGAAAGTGGACGCGCGCCTGCTCGTACATCGCGAGCTCCGCGTCGCGGGCGACCATCGTCGACTCGCTCACAGTCGGGATCCCGCCGATGCCGAGCGCCGCGCTGACGGCGCCCTCGCGCATCGAGCCGCCGTGGGACAGCGTCGGGTCCTCCTCGTGCAGGCTGATGACGCCGCCGCAC
>DATMPZ010000035.1:0-91515 GCA_035567335.1 Solirubrobacteraceae bacterium | reverse complement strand
GGTGTCGTTCGTGCTGCCCCTGATCCTGCTCGCGGTGCCGTTCCTGGACACGACGTTCGTGGTGCTCAAGCGGTTGAAGTACAAGCAGCCGATCTACCGGCCCGACAGCGAGCACTTCCATCATCGGATGGCCCGCATCGGCTTCTCCAGCAGGCGCACGATCGCCTACCTGTACGCCTGGACATTGATGCTCGCCGGGCTCGCGCTGGCATTGCGATTCGTCCCCTACTCAGACCACCACGGCCACCTGCACACCGGTTGGACGCTCGTGATGATCGCCATCGGCCTCTGCGTGGTGGCCGCCAGCGTGTACCTCGTGTATGTGCTGGAGATATTCAAGTTCCGCCGCCTGGACGCGATCAGGCTGCGCCGGCTGCGCCCGGACGCTTCGCCCGCGGAGATCGAACGGAGCGTGATCGAGGACTTCGAGACCGGCGAGTTCCAGACGGTCTCCGGCGCCGGGGCGCCCGCTCCCCCGCACCCCGCGGTCCCGCCGGCGCGGAGCGCCGAGCGCGCCTCAGCGCCCGAGCGCGCCGACGTGCCCGTGACGGGGTTCGGTATGGAGGACGGGCGCGTTGAGCAGGGGGTCGGCGAGCGGCAGGTGGATCAGGATCGCGTAGGCGCAGACGACGAGCGTGGCGGCGCGCAGGCGCCGATCGCCGCCGACGGCCGCCAGCGGCAGCGGCCAGATCGCATACCACGGTAGGAGCCACGCCGTGGAGAGCAGCAGCGCCAGCGTGCTCCAGCCGGCTGCCACGCGCCAGTCCGCGCCCCGCGCGGTGCGCCACAGCGCATAGCACAGCACCAGCGCGAACGCCGCGACGAAGCAATGTCGCCACCAGCCTGGCGTCCCCGCGAGCCCCACCAGGCGGGCGGTCTCGGCGGGAATGGAGTGGCCGGCCACGAGTTGCTGCTGCTCGCCGACGGCGTTCAGGAAGCCGAGCGCGTGCGCGCCGAATCCGATCAGCCCCACGACCGCCACGAGCGCCAGACCGAGGATCGCGGCGAGGGCGACACGGGCGCGCTCGCGCCAGGTGGAGGGCGCAAGCACCAGGAACGGGAGCACGATCCCGGCCGTGACCTTGACGCCGACGCCGGCTGCCAGCGCCAACGCCCCCGCGCGGTGGCGGGGGGGTCGGCCGTCGATCCCGCCATCATGGACGTCGGTCCACGCGCGGTCCTCCGCGGCCCGGGTGCTGGCGCCGGCGGCCCCCGCGGTCAGGACGGCCCCGGCCGTCAACGCGAGCGCTCCGGCGAGGAACGCGAGCACGATCGTGTCGTTGTGAGCGCCGCCCACGGCGAGCTCGAGCATGACGGGGTTCAGGCCAACGAACGCCGCGGCATAGCGCCGCGAGCGACCCAGCGCGCCCGCGGCGCGCGCGGTCAGCGCCACGGCGGCGAGGCTGGCAGCGACCGCGACGGCCTTCAACGTCCACAGTCCGCCCGCGAGTCCCAGCGGCGCGGTGGCGTAGCTCGCGAGCGTGAACAGCGATCCATAGGGCGAGTGCTGAAACGGCCAGCCGACGAACGGGTAGATCGGGTCGGTGGGCGCCTGGAACGCCACGTGCGTATACGGGTCGAGGCCGTGCAGCACGCCCATGCGGGCAAACGCGAGGTAGCCGAACACGTCCTGGGAGATCAGCGGCGGGCCGAGCAGCAGGATCGCGTTCGCGGCCGCGATCGCCACGACGATCGCGCGCAGCGACAGCGCGCGCGCGTGCGCCGCCACCAGCGCCGCGGCATACCCGGCGCACATGATCAGCGTGAGCGTCTGGAACTCGCCCGAGGAGATCGCCATGCCGATGCCGATGCCCCGCAACGGTCCGGCCAGCCAGTCCGGCCAGCCTCCGGTGCGAGCGGGCACGTATATCGTCGGGCTCCTCGCCGCGCCGGCGCTGAGCAGAAATACGCTCGCCAGGATCCCGAGCAGGCCCACCTTCCCGAGCGCGCGCAGCGACCGCGAGGGACCTGGTGGTCGCAGGCGTTCGACCGAGTCCGCCTCGCCGCCGGCGCGTGCGGAGCGCCGGCCGGCGTCCGCCGCCCGCCCGGGTATCGGAGTCGTCGCCTCGATCCGCTCATTGTTACGTCTACTCGCTCTGCAAGCATGCGCTGCGCCAAGTACCCTGTGGGGGCTGGCCCATGCCTACCGGAAGCGTTCGTCCGTGGGCACGCGTTCGAGCAGGACCGCCCGCCACGCGGGCGAAGGTCTGATCAGGCACATGCGACGCCGCCAACGCAAATCCCGCCCGCGCCCCGCACACGAGCCGCAACGCGTGCTGGTCCTGTCGGCGGACGTGGGCGAGGGCCACGCCGCCGCCGCCCGTGCGCTGGCGCGCCAGATCGAGGATTCCGGCCAGCCGGCCGAGGTGACCGTGATCGACGGGCTGGCCGCGATGGGGCGCCTGTTGCAGCCGGTCGTCGAGGACGGATACAGGGTGCAGCTGCGGTTCATGCCCTGGACGTACACCGTCGTGTACTGGCTGCTGGAGCACGTCGGACCGATCCGCTGGGTGGCGCGGCGGCTGCTGTGCCTGTTCGGCTCGCGCCCGCTGGCGCGCAGGATCGCCGAGCACGACCCCGACGTCGTCGTCTCGACGTATCCGGCCGTGACCGTCGTGCTCGCGCGTCTGCGCCGCACCCACGCGATCCACTGTCCCACGGTGGCGACGATCACCGACCTGACCGGCCTGTTCTTCTGGGCGCAGCCGGGCATCGACATGCACCTGGTGATGTACGGGGAGTCGATGAGCCCGGTCGAGCGGATCGCCGGCGCGGGCAGCGCGCAGCTGGTGAGCCCGCTGATCTCCGCGGAGTTCACGACGCCGCGCTGTCCGCTGCAGGCCCGCCGCGCGCTGGGCCTGCCCGAGGCGGGCAGGATGGTCGTCGTCTCCGGCGGCGGCTGGGGGGTGGGCGACATCGCGGGAGCCGTGCGCGAGCTGCTGCGCGAGCCTCAGGTCAGCGCGATCGTGTGCCTGGCGGGACGCAACGAGCAGCTGCGCGAACGGCTGAACGCCGACTTCGCGGGCCAGGAGCGCGTGCACGTATATGGATTCACCGACGAGATGCCGCGGCTGCTGGCCGCCGCCGACGTGCTCGTGCACTCCACCGGCGGCGTCACCTGTCTGGAGGCGAAGGCCGCGGGCACCCCCGTGGTCTCCTACGGGCTGCCGGTCGGGCATGCGCGGCTGAACACGCGCGCGATGGCCAACCTGAACCTGCTGCGGCTCGCCAACGACACGAGCGAGCTGCGCGAGCACGTACGGGCGAGCTTCGCCGAAGTCGCCCCGGCGCTGCCGAGCGAGACCCCCGCCCCCGCGCTCGCTCGGGAGGTTCTCGCGGGAGCCGGCGTCGAGATCCCGGCCCCCGCGACGCCGCGGGAGTCAGAGGCGCATGGACTCGAGACGCTGGCCGCCGCGCTGGTGCTCGAAGCCCCCCGGCGCGTCATCCCGATTCCGCTGTGGCGGCTGCGCCTGGTCGCGCTGCTCACACCGCTGGCGCTGCTGGCGGGGATGGGCATGTGGACGATGTCGACCGACGAGGTGACCGTGCTGGCGGCGAAGCTCCTGCACGTGCACCCGCTCGCACGGGTCAAGACCGCTCAACGCGACGTCGGTGTGATCGTGCGCGTGCCCGCGTCCGCGCAGACGCTGGTCGCGGCGGAGCTCGCGGGGCGCGGCATCCATGTCTCGTTCGCCGATTCGGGCCGGGCGCCCACGCCCGCGACGATCTCCAGGATGCGCGCGCTCGGCGACGAACTGCTGCCGGCGATTCCCGACTCCGGCGCGCTGCTGCGGTGGGTGAAAGCGGGCGGCGCGCTGCGCGCGCAGGCGCGCGCGCTGGGGCTGGCACACCATTTCTACTTCCTGCAGCCGCGGGGCGGGCTGACCGTCGGTCAGCTCCTGCTGGCGCGCACCACCGGCGCCAAACCGGTGAGCGGCGCGCTGCGCTTGAACGCGAGCAGCCCGCTGCCTCAGCGACCCGCGCGCGCCGGCGAAGTGCTGGTCGTGACGCTCGACGGATCCTCCGCCTCGGTGGCGGGGCTCGAGCGGATCGTCGCCGCGCTCGGCGGTGACGGGCTGGGGGCGGAGCCGCTGTCGTGGCTGATCGGCTCGCCGCCCATCAGGGCGAGCAGCAACGGCGAGCGCACGAGCGCGGCGGCGCCGGTCACGAGCAGCGCCAGGGAGAGCGCCAGCGGCACGCCGCCGAGCGGGGTCGCGGAGAAGCGCTCCCCGAACAGCAGCGGCGCGACCGCGACGGGCACGATCGTCTGAGTCACGAACACGACCGGCGCCACCTGGATCGCCGGTCGCGCCTGCAGCGAGCTCGACTCGCTGAGCACGCCGACGGCGGACGCCGCGGCCGTCGAGAGCCCCCACGCCGCGGCCACGACCAGGTGCCCGGCGGAGAGGTCGTCGGAGGCGAGCTTGGTCGCGATGCCGCTCCAGCCGAACGCGAGGCCGGCGCCGAGCATCGTGATCGATGCGGGCGAGCGGTGGAGCGCGCGCAGCACGTAGGGCAGCAGACTCGCCAGGCCGAGCCCGAGCAGCACGAGGCCGATCGTCAACCGCTCGGAGGTGTGGCCGATGCTGCGCGGGGGCGCGCACAGGCCCGCGCCGATCACGCCGATGACGATTGCGGCGATCGCGATGTGCTCGTGGCGCCCGGCGTGCTCGCCGAGCATCCGCTGCCCCAGGAACAGCAGCACGACCAGACCCATCGCCAGCGCCGGCTGCACCACGACCAGCGGCGCGAGCAGCAGCGCGAGCACCTGCAGCGGCCAGCCGAGGATCGACAGGCCCGTGCCGAGCATCCAGCGCCCCCGCCTGATCAGCCCCCACACCAGCGCCAGGCGCAGGTGCTCTTCGGAGGGCGCCTGCTTGGCGTCCATCGCCTGCAGGGCGATCCCTAGGCTGTAGAAGACCGACGCTCCCACCGCCGCCCCGATTCCCAGCACAAGATCGATCATGTCCGCCCACGATCATCGCACTCACAGCAGCTATACCGCAGGCGCGGTGGCCGGATTGGCGATGGGCGGTTACCTGCTGCCCGGGCTCGCCAGCTCGTGGCCCGTGGGGTTCCCGCGCTCGCCGGAGCCCATCTGGCCCGGGTTGCGTCGATCGCTGGGCGTGGAGGACCGCACCGCGAGCGGGAGCGGCTACGCGCTGACCTTCGACGACGGTCCCCATGCGCAGGGTACCCCCGCGGTGCTCGAGATCCTCGCCGCCGCGGGCGTGCGGGCGACGTTTTTCCTGGTCGGCGAGCAGTTGCGGCGCAATCCCTCGCTGGGCCGTGAGATCGTCGCGGCGGGGCACGGGATCGGCCTGCACTGCGACCGTCACCGCAATCTGCTGCGCCTCGCGCCGTGGCAGGTGCGCGCGGACATCGCCCATGCGCGGGCGAGCATCGAGGACGGGACCGGCCGCTCGCCGAACCTGTATCGCCCACCGTATGGCGTGCTCAACGCCACGGCGCTGCGACTTGCGCGCAGGCACGGCTGGCGCACGCTGCTGTGGAGTCAGTGGGGTCGTGATTGGGAGGCGCGGGCGAGCCCCGAGTCGATCGCCGCACATGTGATCGATGGCGCCGGCGAGGGGGCGGTGCTGCTGCTGCACGACGCCGACGACTACTCGGCGCCCGATTCCTTCAGGCGCACGGTCGCGGCGCTGCCGCGCGTGCTCGACGCGCTCGCCCAGCGGGGGCTGCAGCCGGTGCTGCCCTGAGAACGCGGTTACGGCCCACGCGAACCCGACCTCGGACCGGACGGATAAGATCGTAGGCTTGTCCAGCGCCGTTTCGTTCGATACCGACGGCTCCGCGGCAGTCGTCGTCCAGCCGGTTGCAGGGGTGCAGTCCGTCCCCTCGTTCTCGCGTACGCGTACGCGAACCGCTCGCATCCCCGCCACCCGCACGCGCTGGTGGGTGGAGGCGCTCGTGATCGTGTGGCTGTGCTGGGTGTATGACGCGATCACGAACTTCGCGCCGCTGCGGCTGCACACCGCGCTGGGCCACGGCGAAGGCGTGCTCGCGGTGGAGCGCTCGCTGGGCATCGATCCCGAGTTGGGCCTCGACCGCTGGCTGGCGGGTCATCACACGCTCGCGCTGGCCGTCTCCGACTACTACGACAACGCACACTTCCTCGTCACGCTGGGTCTGCTCGGCTGGCTGTGGCTGCGCCGCGCCGACCTGTACAGGCCGCTGCGCAACTCGCTGGTGCTGTTGAACGCGATCGGGTTCGCGGTGTTCTGGCTGTATCCGGTCGCCCCTCCGCGCATGCTCCGCGCCGACGGATTCAGCGACGTCGTGGCCACCACGCACGCGCTCGGTTCCTGGCACACCGGCGCGCTGGCCTCAGCCGCCAACCAGCTGGCGGCGATGCCCTCGCTGCACATGGCCTGGGCGGCGTGGTGCGCGGTCGCGCTGTGGCGGCTGTCGCGCAGCGCGTGGGCGCGCGGCGCGGCGATCCTGTACCCATGCATGACGGTATTCGCCGTGCTCGCCACCGGCAACCACTACGTGCTGGACGTGTTCGCCGGTCTCGCGACGCTGGCGGCAGCCATGCTGATCGAGTCAACCGTTCTTCGCAAAATCCGCCCAGCTCGCGTGGCGCATGTCACAAACTTGTTACGAAGTCTGATACCAGGTAGACTGAACCCGTCATCGCAGGCGGTCCATAAGCGCTGAAGCAGCAGAGGCGTCGGGACCTGACCGTCCGTCCGCACAGGGCATGGTCGGTCGCGCCTGCAAGGAGGCAACGAGCAGATGCCAGATTTCGAGGTCAACGAAGGGTACGCCGAGGCCGGCCGCCGCCGCGCCGACTCGCCCCTGCCCAGCCGGGGCGGTGACGATCGCGCGCCCGCGGACGGATATGTCGCGGGGGACGCAGGCGGTGTCGCGCCGGCGCCGATCGTGCACGTCGAAGGGATCGACGCCGCGGACGCGACGGAGGCCGTCGAAGAGCGCAGCAAGCTGCCCGAGGAAACGCCGATCGTACGCCGCACGAGGCACCTCGCGACGGGGCACTTCTCGGCGAGCGGCATGCCGACCGCGCGGCGTGTGGGAGTGAAGCTGATCGCGCGCCGGCGCAGGCTCGCGCGGCGCGCCTGCCCGTACGGCTGGCAGGTGCGCGTGCTGGGCACGCCGCCGCGCGGTCGCCGGCGCCTGTGGACGAAGTGCCACGGATCTCCGGGATCCCAGAGCTGACGTGGTCACCCTGCGCTATCTCGACGTGTGCCTGGTGCTCGCGACGGCTCCGTTCGTGCTGATCGCCGGTCTGCCGCTGTTCGGCTACCTCGTGGGGGCGTGCGCCTGGCTTTTGACGCGCGCCGGGATGGTGTGGATGCAGGAGCAGGCCATGCGAGCTCCGGACCCCAAGCTCAAAGCCGGCCTGCAGGTGGGGGGGATGATGGGCCGCCTGTGGCTGATCGCGCTGGCGGTGATCCTTGCCCGGTATGCGGGCGGCAAGGAGGACGGGATCATGGCGGCCGCGCTGGTGCTGGCGGCGTTCACCGTCTACTTCGTGATGTCGTTCGTGACGCGCGGCGCTCCGCCGCGGGCACGCGCGCTCAGGACGCCGAGCGCCTCGTGAGCGTCGCCGTGGACAGCGGCCGGGGAGGGCCCCCCGCGACGAGCCTGCCCGCGAGGAGCCCGGGCGCCGGGAAGGATGGCGACGGCGATGGCGCTCGCAAAAAGCTGAGCACGAAGCGGAAACTGCTGATCCTGGGGGGCGTATGGCTGGGCGGCGTGATCGTGCTCGGGATCATCTATGGATTCCACGGCACCCGCAACACGAGCTTTGAACCGCAGAACGAGTTCAAGCTCGACAACTGGGTGAGCCTGGGGGCCTTCTCGCTCAACAAGGCCGTGCTGTACCTGGTGCTGGCCGCGACGCTGACATGTGTGAGCATGATCTGGATCGCGCGGCGCATGCAGCAGCGCCCGAACAAGGTGCAGGCCGCGGTGGAGACGCTGTACCAGCTGATGCGCGAGAACATCACGGGCAGCGCGATGGAGGAGCGGATGGCCGCCAGGTGGTTTCCGTTCATCGGCGCGCTGTTCCTGTTCATCATGTTCTCGAACCTGATCGGCTACATCCCGCTGCCGACGAACACCGAGCACGAACTGAGCGTGTTCGGCACCCACATACCGTCGTTCTCACTGTACGCGTCGACTGCCAACATCGCGATCCCGCTGGCGCTCGCGCTGGTGGTGTTCGTGTCCTACACGTTCGAAGGCGTGCGCGCCAAGGGCCCGATCGGCTACTTGAAAGGGCTCGTCCCGGGTGGCGTCACGGGTGGGATGGCGGTTGCGATCTTCATGCTCGAGGTTCTGTCGAACCTGATGCGGATCCTGTCGCTGACGATTCGTCTGTTCGCCAACATCCTGGCGGGACATCTGATCATCCTGTTCATGGCGGGGGCGCTCGCGGTGATCTTGGGCATCTCCGCGCTGGGCTGGTTCACGCTGCCGTTCGGCATCGCGCTGTTCGCGTTCGAGGTCGGCCTGGTCGCCGCTCTGCAGGCGTTCATCTTTGCCACGCTCACCGCCATCTACCTCGGCGGCGCGGTCTCCGAAGATCACTGAATGATCGCACCGTCCCAAATCGCATCGGATACTCAATCGTCACCAATTCGCACCAGACCACCGATTTGCCAGACCATCAATCGCCGGACCCCATCAACTAACCGCCCGAAAATCGCCAAAAAGGAGTGAATGTGCACATAGCCCTCATTACGTTGCTCGCGACCGCGACCGAAGAAACCGCCAAGGCAGGCAAGTCGATCGGCCTCGGAGTCGGCGGCGGTCTCGGCGCCGTCGGCGCGGGCGTCGGCATCGGCATCATCTTCGGCAAGGCGATCGAGGCGATCACCCGTCAGCCGGAGATGCGTGACGAGATCACCCAGCTGCAGTGGCTCGGGTTCGCGCTGACCGAGGCCTGCTTCTTCTACGGGCTCGTGGCCGGGCTGCTGGCCGCGTTCATCGTCTAGCGCGATGGGCGTAGTCCTCGCGTCGAATGGCAGCTTCCTGATCCAGCCGGGCGTCGGGTTGATGGTGTGGACCCTGCTCGTGTTCGGCGTCACGATGGTGCTGCTCGCACGGCTCGCGTTCCCGCGCATCAGCGAGGCGCTGGAACGGCGGCAGAAGGCGATCGAAGAGTCGATCGACTCCGCGCAGCGCACGCGCGAGGAGGCCGACAGGCTGCTGGCCGAGTACCGCGAGCGCCTGAAGGAGGCGCGCGCGCAGTCGGATGAGATCGTCCAGCGCGCGCGTCAGACCGCGGAGTCCCACGAGCTTCAGGCCAAAGAGCAGGCGCAGCGGATCGCCGCCGAGGCGGCCAGGCGCGCCGAGCGCGAGATCGAGGCGGCCACCGAGCGCGCGATCGACGGCATCCGCCGGGAGGTCGCCGACCTGACGATCATGGCGACCGAGAAGGTCACGCGCAAGACGCTCGACGACGCCGATCAGAAGCGTCTCGTGCAGGAGGCGCTGGGCGAGCTGGACTTCTCGGGTCTGTCATCCGGGGCGAGCAACAACTGATGGAGGAGCTCGCCCGGGTATACGGCCGCGCGCTGTTCGAGGTGGCCGAGGAACAGGACAAGGTGGAGGAGTTGCGCGAACAGCTCGGCCAGTTCGCCGACGCGCTGGAACAGAACCGTGAGCTGCGACTGTTCTTCTTCTCGCCGTACTTCTCCACCGCCGAGAAGCAGCAGGCGCTGGACGGGTTGCTGGAAGGCGCCGAGGAGGCGTTCGTGGGATTCCTGAAGCTGCTGATCGAGAATCACCGCATGCCTGTGATATTTCGCGTCAGGCGCGAGTACGAGCGGCTGTGGGCCGAGGCCAACAGGGTGCTGCCGGTGCAGGTGACGAGCGCGATCGAGCTCGACGAGGCCACGACCGAGAGCATCGGGCAGAGCATCGGGCAGAGCACCTCGCGCAAGGTGACGCTGAGCACGCGCGTGGACCCCGACATCCTTGGCGGGATCGTCATCAGGGTGGGAAACTCGATCCTCGACGCCTCGATCAGAGGCCGACTGGAGCAGTTGCGCAAGCAGGTGGCCGCGGCAGTCGCCTGACCGAAATCGCCGACCCAATCGCCCGACCGACCGGACATCGACAAGGAGCTATCTGAAACAGCCATGCAGATCAACCCAGACGAGATAACGAGCATCCTCAAGAGCCGCATCGCGGGGCTCGGCGCCGGCGAGGCGGAGCTGACGGAGGTCGGCACCGTGCTGTCGGTGGCGGACGGCATCGCGCGTCTGCACGGGTTGGAGAACTGCATGTCGTTCGAGATGCTCGAGCTGCCGCACGGCGTCACGGGGCTGGCGCTGAACCTCGAGTCCGACAACGTCGGCGCGGTGCTGTTCGGCGAGTGGGAGCGAATCGGCGAGGGCGACACGGTCAAGCGCACCGGCCGGCTGCTGGAGATACCGGTGGGGGAGGCGCTGCTCGGACGCATCGTGGACCCGCTGGGCCGGCCGCTGGACGGCAAGGGCGAGATCCACACGAGCGAGACCCGCCCGGCGGAGTTCAAGGCGCCCGGAGTGGTGCAGCGCCAGCCCGTGACCGAACCGATGCAGACGGGGCTGAAGGCGATCGACGCGATGATCCCGATCGGGCGCGGCCAGCGCGAGCTGATCATCGGCGATCGGCAGACGGGCAAGACGGCGATCGCGATCGACACGATCATCAACAATCGCGACACGGGCGTCGTGTCGGTGTATGTGGCGATCGGCCAGCGCATGTCCACGGTCGTGGCGCTCGCGCAGACGCTGGAGGAAAACAATGCGCTGCAAAATACGATCATCGTCGCCGCGTCGGCCGACGAGGCGGCGCCGATCAAGTTCATGGCGCCCTACGCCGGCTGCGCGATGGGCGAGCATTTTCTGTACGGCGGCCGCCATGCGCTGTGCGTGTACGACGACCTGACCAAGCACGCCTACGCCTACCGGCAGATGTCGCTGCTGCTGCGCCGCCCGCCGGGCAGGGAGGCGTATCCGGGCGACGTGTTCTACCTGCACTCGCGGTTGCTGGAGCGCGCGGTCAAGCTCAACGACGAGCTCGACGGGGGCTCGTTGACGGCGCTGCCGATCATCGAGACGCAGGCCGGCGACGTCTCGGCGTACATCCCGACGAACGTGATCTCGATCACCGACGGGCAGATATTCCTCGAGCCGAAGCTGTTCAACTCGGGCGTGCGTCCCGCGATCAACGTCGGGATCTCGGTTTCGCGCGTCGGCGGCAACGCGCAGATCGGGCCGATGAAGAAGGTCGCGGGGCGGATCAAGCTCGAGCTCTCGCAGTACCGCGACCTCGAGGCGTTCGCGCAGTTCGGCTCGGACCTGGACGTCGACACCCAGCGCACGCTCGCGCGCGGGGAGCGGATCGTCAAGACGCTCAACCAGAACGAGCGCGCGCCGCTGGCTGTGGAGGATCAGACCGCGCAGATCTACGCGGCCACCAACGGGTTCCTCGACCGGCTGAACGTCGAGCGCGTGGGCGAGTTCCTGGTCGGACTGACCGAACGGGTGCATGCCCAGCACGCGGACGTGCTCGCGAAGATCGCCGACGGCGACTGGTCGGATGACACCCAGCGCGCGCTGGACGACGCGGTCGGGGGGTTTGCCGAGGACTTCGGATACGACCTCGACGAGGAAGGCCAGCCGCTGGAAGAGGTCACGGCGGCCTGAATGGCGGGAGACGCGATAGCCGGCTCCTTCGTCCGGCCCTGCCGGCGCCGGTCGGGCACACACGGCGAAGCCGTGGGTCGGCCGCCGGCATATCGGGCGCTGGCCAATCCGACCCGGCCGCATAGGCGTTAGGGCGATCGATCGTGGCCTCACAGCGCGACGTCAAGAACCGGATCGGCTCGGTCAAGAACATCCAGAAGATCACCCGCGCGATGGAGATGGTGGCGGCCGCACGGCTGCGCCGGGCCGAGCAGCGGATCGCGGCGCTGCGCCCATACGCGGACGCGCTGCGGCGGATGACCAGGCAGGCGGCGCTGGACGCGGGCGCGGAGGCGTCGCGCCTACCGCTGCTGAACGAGCGCGAGACGGTCGCGACGGTGGGACTGCTGCTCGTGACCGGCGACCGCGGGCTGGCGGGCGGATTCAACTCGCAGGTGATCCGCGCGGGCGTGCGCGCCGGCACGGAGATGGACGAGCGGGGGCTTCAGACCGTCTGGTATGCGACGGGGCGTCGCGGCGTGTCCTCGCTGACATTCCGCGGTCGCGAGCTCAGCGGGGCGTACACGGGGTTCACCGACAAACCGTCCTACGCGGACGCGCGCGAGATCGCTGGTGAGCTGATCGAGGCGTATACGAACGGCGCGGTCGATCGGGTCGAGCTGATCTACAACGCATACGTATCGCCGCTGACCCAGGAGGTCACGCGCGAGACGCTGCTGCCGCTGTCGCGCGCGACGATCGCGGGCGAGGAAGTCCAGGAGGACTCGGGTGAGGCCGCGCGTGGGAGCGGGACGGCGGACACGCTCGGGTCACGCGCGCCGGGCGATAGGGCGGCGGCGCCGAGGGCGCTGGTCGAGTACGAGCCCGACGCGGAGGAGATCCTGAGGCGGCTCGTGCCAGACTATGTCGAGACCTCCATATACCGTGCTCTGGTGGAGTCGGCCGCCGGGTTCTTCGGCGCGCAGATGACGGCGATGCGCAACGCCTCGGAGAACGCCGGGGAGATCATCACCGATCTGACGCTCGAAATGAACCGCGCCAGGCAGGCTGAGATCACGCAGGAGATCATGGAGGTTGTGGCAGGGGCCGAGGGGCTCAGCTGAGGCGGATGGAAAGCCCGACACCCGAGAACTGCAACGGACACACACAATGAGGGAGAATCGGAAACCGTAATGGCACCCACCACCACAATTGACCCCTCCGACGCGCCCGAGCGTGCGGGGGCCGAGTCGGGCGAGAGCGCGAAGCGCAACGTCGGGCGCATCGAGGAGATCCAGGGCGTCGTCATCGAGGCGGTGTTCTCCGAGCGGCTGCCCGAGATCAACCACGCGATCACGATCGCGCGCCCTGCGGCTGCGGCCGCGGAGGAGGCGCCCGGCATCAGCGCCGAGGCCGGGGGTGAGGTGCTCGTGTGCGAGGTCCAGCAGCACCTGGGCGACGATCGCGTGCGCGCGGTGGCGATGGACACGACCGACGGGCTGGCGCGGGGCGTCGAGGTGATCGATACGGGCGGTCCGATCACGGTGCCGGTCGGCGAGGCGACGCTGGGACGGATCTTCAACCTGCTGGGCGAACCGATCGACCTCGGCGAGGAGCTGCCGGCGGACACGCCGCGGCGCAACATCCATCAGGACGCGCCGCGCGTGGAGGAGTTGACGCCGACGACGGAGATGTTCGAGACGGGCATCAAGGTGATCGACCTGCTGGCGCCCTACGCGAAGGGCGGCAAGGTGGGGCTGTTCGGCGGCGCGGGCGTGGGCAAGACGGTGCTGATTCAGGAGCTGATCCACAACCTCGCCAAGGAGCACGGCGGGCTGTCGGCGTTCTGCGGCGTGGGCGAGCGCTCGCGCGAGGGCAACGACCTGTGGCTGGAGATGAAGGAATCGGGCGTGATCGACAAGACGATGCTCGTGTTCGGCCAGATGAACGAGCCGCCCGGCGCGCGCATGCGCGTGGCGCTGTCGGGGCTGACGATGGCCGAGCACTTTCGCGATGAGGGCCAGGACGTGCTGCTGTTCATCGACAACATCTTCCGGTTCGTGCAGGCCGGCTCGGAGGTCTCGGCGCTGCTCGGGCGGATGCCCTCGCAGGTCGGATATCAGCCGACGCTGGAGACCGAGATGGGCCAGCTGCAGGAGCGGATCACCTCGACCCGGCAGGGCTCGGTCACGTCGGTGCAGGCGATCTACGTGCCCGCCGACGACCTCACCGACCCGGCGCCGGCGTCGGTGTTCGCGCATCTGAACGCGACCACGGTGCTGTCGCGGGGGATCTCCGAAAAAGGCATCTATCCGGCCGTCGATCCGCTGGACTCGACCTCGACGATCCTCAAGGCCGATATCCTCGGCGAGGATCATTTTCGCGTGGCCAACCGGGTCAAGGAGATCCTGCAGCGCTACAAGGAGCTGCAGGACATCATCGCGATCCTCGGCATCGACGAGCTCTCGGACGAGGACAAGCTGACGGTGCAGCGGGCGCGCAAGATCGAGCGCTTCCTCTCCCAGCCCTTCAACGTGGCCGAACAGTTCACCGGCACTCCCGGGGCGTATGTGCCGATCGCGGAGACGATCAGAGGGTTCGAGGAGATCATCGAGGGCAAGCACGACGAGGTGCCCGAGAGCGCGTTTTTCCTGAAGGGAACCATCGATGATGTCGTGGCGAATGCCAAAAGCAATTAATGGAAAGGGAGCGCGCATGCGCGCTCCCTCGGGGCGGTGCATGCACCGCCCCGCCACCGGGCGCATGCGCCCGGTGGGACTTCTGCGCATGCGCAGAAGTCAACTGATACTTGACAGGGACGACACCGCGGAGGTGCTGTGATGGCGCGCAGCAAGTTCCCCGTCGAAGTGCTCACCCCCGAGGGTGTGGTGTTCGACGAGGAGGTCGAGATGGTCTCGACGCGCACGAGCTCGGGCTCGGTCGGCATCCTGGCCAACCACGAGCCGATGCTGGCGACGCTCGAGCCCGCGGAGCTGCGGTTGTATCGCTCGGAGACCGACGTCGTGCGGTTCGCGCAGGGCGAGGGATATCTGCAGTTCGCCGAGAACCGCGCGCTGGTGCTGGTCCAGGAAGCCAAAGAGACGCCAGCGGCCTCCGGCGGCTAGCCTTCCCGCCAGATGAGCACTGAGCGCGAGCCCGTCGGCGTCATCGGCACCGGCTATGTCGGCCTGGTCAGCGCCGCGGGGTTTGCGGAGTTGGGCAGCGAGGTGTGGTGCGTGGACATCGACGCCGAGAAGATCGCGCGGTTGCGGCGCGGCGAGGTGCCGATCTACGAGCCCGAGCTGGAGGAGATGCTGGCCCGCAACTCCGCTCGGCTGCGCTTCTCCACCGACCTGAGCGATGCCTTGGGGCACGCGCGGCTGCTGTTCGTCGCGGTCGGCACTCCTCCCACCTACTCCGGCGACGCCGACCTGACGGCCGTGCACGCCGTGGTCGACTCGATTCCAGCGTCCGACCGGCACGCGCTCGTGATGAAGTCGACCGTGCCGTGCGGCACGGGCGCGGCGATCCGACGTGTGTTCACCGAGCGCGGTAGGGACGGCCTGGGGTACGTGTCCTGTCCGGAGTTCCTCAAGGAGGGCTCGGCCGTCGCGGACTTCCTGAACCCCGACCGGGTCGTGGTCGGCGACGACGGTGGATGGGCGGGCGAGGCGACCGTCGAGCTGTATCGGCCCCTGCTGACCGCGGCACACGGCGGGGAGGGCACGGGCGAGCTGGTGCGCACCGACGTCGCCAGCGCGGAGATGATCAAGCTCGCCGCCAACGCGTTTTTGGCGACGAAGATCTCGTTCATCAACGAGATCGCCAACGTCTGTGAGACGCTGGGCGCCGATGTGGTCGAGGTCGCGCGGGGGATGGGACTGGACGCGCGCATCGGGCCGAAGTTCCTGCAGGCCGGGCTGGGATACGGCGGCAGTTGCTTCACGAAGGACGTGAGCGCGCTGAAGCTGCTGGCGGGCAACTCGGGATACCACTTCCAGCTGCTGAACTCGGTGATCGAGGTCAACGAGCTGCAGAAGCGCCGCGTCGTGTCCAAGCTGCAGCGACACCTGGGCGAGTTGACCGGCAAGCGCGTGGCGCTGCTGGGTTTGGCGTTCAAGCCCAACACCGACGATATGCGCGGAGCCTCCTCGCTGGTGCTGGCGGCGCGGCTGCAGGCCGAGGGCGCGCAGGTGCGCGTGTACGACCCGATCGCCGAGGCGCAGGCGCGTACGCTGATGCCCCAGCTCGACTACGCGCCGGGCGCCATGGATGCCCTCGCCGATACCGACGCTGTGGTGCTCGTGACCGAGTGGCCCGAGTTCATGGACCTCGACTGGGGTCAGGTCGCCGAGGCCATGCGCGGGCGGGTCGTCATCGACGGGCGCAACGCGCTCGACCGCGAAGCGGTGCGCGCCGCGGGGCTGCTGTATGAGGGCATCGGGCGCGGGCTGCACGAGTCCGCGACGGGGCGCCGTCGCGAGGACCAGAGCTAGTGTCGCGATTCCAAAATTCGATGGCGTTTCCCGGCGCCTGCCCGCGCCTGACGCCCGCCGTCGTCGGCCCACGTGCCACCAACCGATCGAAGATCGGCCAGCAGACCGTCGCCATCGAACGTCAGATCACGACCATCCGCTCGGCAAACCCTCACCGAATTTTGGAATCGAGACACTGATGCAGGCCGTCATCCTCGTGGGGGGCGAGGGCACACGCCTGCGCCCGCTGACCTCGACTGTGCCCAAGCCGGTTGTGCCGCTCGTGGACCGTCCGTTCATCGCGTTCATGCTCGAGTGGCTGAAGGGGCATGGGATCGACGACGTGATCATGTCGTGCGGGTTTCTGGCGACGTCCGTGCGCAACGTGCTCGGCGACGGCTCGGCGATGGGGATCGAGCTGCGCTTCGTCGAGGAGCCCGACCCGCGCGGCACCGCTGGGGCGCTCAAGTACGCCGAGCGGCTGCTCGACGAGCGCTTCCTGATGCTCAACGGGGACGTGCTCACCGACATCGACCTGACGGGCCAGATCGCTCAGCACGAGCGCACCGGCGCGCGGGCGACGCTCGCGCTCGCGCCCGTCGCCGATCCGAGCGCGTACGGGCTGGTGCACCTGCACGAGGACCGCTCGGTTCGAGACTTCGTGGAGAAGCCCAGCCCCGACGCGATCGACACGAACCTGATCAGCGCGGGCGCGTACGTGCTCCAGCGCGAGATCCTGGAGCTCGTCCCGCCCGACCGCAACGTCTCGATCGAGCGCGAGGTGTGGCCGCAGTTGATCGGCGACGGGCTGTACGGGTTCCCGGCGGACGCCTACTGGCTGGACATCGGCACGCCCGAGCGCTACCTGCAGGGGACGTTCGACATCATCGAGGGCAACGTCGACACCGCCGTGCGCGCGCGACTCGGCGAGAGTTGGCTGGCGATCGCCGAGGGCGCGGAGATCCACGGCCGTGCGGTTCCTCCGGCGGTGATCGAGCGCGGCGCGCACGTCGCCCCGGGCGCGCACGTCGGCAGCCTGGTGGTGCTGGGCGAGAACGTGCGCGTCGGCCCGGGCTCGACGGTCGAGCGCTCGGTGATCCTCAGCGGCGCGGAGATCGGCGCGAACTGCACGCTGCGCGACTGCATCGTCGCGGCCGGCTGCCGCGTCGGGGCGGGCACTCGCATCGAAGGCGGCGCGGTGCTCGGCGAGGGCGTGACGGTGGGGGCGGACAACACGATCGCGCGCGGGGCGCGTATCTTCCCGGGCGTGACTCTGCCCGACGGAGCGATCAGGTTCTGATGAGCACCCCGCCCAGCACCGACGCTCGTACGCACACGCACGCCGATGCGCCCGCCGTGACGGGAGCGCTCTCGCGCGAGGCGATCGCGCGCGTGGACTCGACCGGGCAGCTCGATGACGTGCTCGCGCTGCCCGAGCACCTGCGCGACGCGGCCTGGCGCGTGGAGTCGGCGATCATGCAGGGCTGGGACACCTCGGCCGGGCTGGTCGTCGCGGGCATGGGCGGCTCGGCGATCGGCGGGGCGTTGGCGCGCGCGGCGCTCGGCGATCACGCCTCGCGGCCGATCTTCGTGACGCGCGCCTACGGGCTGCCGCCGTGGACGACGCCGGATACGATGGTGCTGTGCGCCAGCTACTCGGGCGACACCGAGGAGACGCTCGCCTGCTACGAGTCCGCCGCGGCGCTCGGCGCCCAGCGCACGGTCGTGACGACGGGGGGCCGCCTGGCGGAGATGGCGCGCTCCGACGGCGTGCCCGTCATCCCGCTGCCCGGCGGATTTCAGCCGCGCGCGGCGGTAGCCTACATGACGGTCGCGGCGCTCGAGGTCGCCGCGCTGTGCGGCGCCGGGCCGCGGCTGACCTCGGAGATAGACGTGGCGGCCTCCCACACCGAGCAGCTCGTGGCCGCGTGGGGTCCCGACGCGCCTGAGGATTCGCTCGCGAAGACCGTCGCCCGTGGCCTGCTCGGCACGATTCCGGTCGTCTGCGGCGCCGGTCTGACGACCCCAGTCGCCTACCGCTGGAAGACGCAGATCAACGAGAACGCGAAGCTGCCGTGCTTCACGCACGAACTGCCCGAGCTCGACCACAACGAGCTCGTCGGCTGGGAAGGCGCGCGCGAGCTGGGCCGGTTCGCGGCGGTGTTCCTCGACGACTCCGACGCCCATCCGCGCGTCAAGGAGCGGATGGCCCTCACCGAGCGGCTGATCGCTCCCAACGCCGCGGCGAGCTTCCATCTGGAGACGCGCGGGCAGACCACGATCGAGCGAATCATCTCGCTCGTGCTGCTCGGCGACCTCGTCTCGATCTATCTTGCCGCGCTGCGCGGCGTCGACCCGGGCCCGGTGCCCGCGATCGACGAGCTGAAGGCCGCACTCGCCGAGCTCTGAACGCCCCGCGTATACCTCAGCGGGTCGGGCCTGTGATACGGTCCAAAAGACGGCCGAGGAGCGCTGCGACGGGCTCCGATCCGCCACGCTCGGTCCGCTTCTCTGCAGCAAGGGCGCTCACCTGACCAGCCAGGAGGCTTCGTCATGTCAGCAATGACCCCCACCGTCATCGCCACCGACTTCAAGGTCGCCGACCTGTCCCTGGCCGAGTTCGGCCGCAAGGAGATCGCCCTGGCCGAGCATGAGATGCCCGGTCTGATGGCGATCCGCCGCGAGTACTCAGACGCCCAGCCGCTGCGGGGCGCGCGGATCACGGGCTCGCTGCACATGACGATCCAGACGGCCGTGCTGATCGAGACGCTGACGGCGCTCGGCGCCGAGGTCCGCTGGTGCAGCTGCAACATCTTCTCCACCCAGGATCACGCCGCCGCGGCGGTGGCGGTCGGCCCCGAGGGCTCGCCGGAGGATCCGCGCGGCGTGCCGGTGTACGCGTGGAAGGGCGAGACGCTCCAGGAGTACTGGTGGTGCACCGAACAGGTTCTGCGCTGGCCGGGCGAGGACGGGACGCCGGGGGCGGCGGCGGGTCCAAACATGATCCTCGACGACGGCGGGGACGCGACGCTGCTGGTCCACAGGGGCGTCGAGTATGAGCGCGCCGGGGCGGTCCCCGACCCGGCGAGCGCCGACTCCGAGGAGCTCGGGGTGATCCTCTCCGTGCTGACCCGTTCGCTGGAGGAAGACCCACAGCGCTGGACACGCATCGGGGAGGGCATCAAAGGCGTCACCGAGGAGACGACCACCGGCGTGCACCGGCTTTATGAGATGACGCAGGAGGGCACCCTGCTGTTTCCCGCGATCAACGTCAACGACTCGGTGACCAAGTCCAAGTTCGACAACCTGTACGGCTGCAGGCACTCGCTCGTGGACGGCATCAACCGCGCGACCGACGTGATGATCGCCGGCAAGCTGGCGGTCATCTGCGGGTTCGGCGACGTCGGCAAGGGCTGCGCGGAATCGCTGCGCGGGCAGGGCGCGCGCGTGGTGGTCACCGAGATCGACCCGATCTGCGCGCTGCAGGCCGCGATGCAGGGCTATGCGGTCAAGACGCTCGAGGAAGTGATCGGCGAAGGCGACATCTTCGTGACGTGCACGGGCAACCGCGACATCATCACCGCCGAGCACATGGCGCGCATGAAGCACCAGGCGATCGTCGGCAACATCGGCCACTTCGACAACGAGATCGACATCGCCGGTCTGGCGCAAGTGGAGGGGATCGAGCGGATCAACATCAAGCCGCAGGTCGACGAGTGGATGTTTGCAGACGGCCACGCGATCATCCTGCTGTCCGAGGGGCGGCTGCTGAACCTCGGCAACGCGACCGGGCACCCGTCGTTCGTGATGAGCAACTCGTTCACCAACCAGACGATCGCCCAGATCGAGCTGTTCACGAAGAACGACTCCTACGAGCGCAGGGTGTACGTGCTGCCCAAGCACCTCGACGAGAAGGTCGCCCGGCTGCATCTCGACGCGCTGGGCGTGCGGTTGACCGAGCTGAGCCCCGAGCAGGCGGCCTACCTCGGCATTCCGGTCGAGGGTCCATACAAGCCGGACCATTACCGCTACTGAGTCGGGGCCCGGGATCGCGCGCTCGAAGGCGTGCCTGGGGCGGCGACACGGGCGATTCGATAGCTTGCACGCGCGATGAGAGCGATGGTTCTCGCGGCGGGCTTAGGTACTCGGCTGCGCCCGCTGACATATGAGATCACCAAGCCGATGGTGCCCGTGCTCGATCGGCCCGTGATGGCGCACATCCTCGACCTGCTAGACCGGCATGGATTCGAGGAGACGGTTGCGAACCTGCACTACTTCCCGGATTCGATTCGCGAGCACTTCGGCGAGCGCTTGACCTATCGCTACGAGCCGGAGCTGCTCGGCACCGCGGGGGGCGTGCGCGCGTGCGCGGAGTTCTTCGGTGAGGACTCGTTCTTGGTGATCTCCGGCGACGCGCTCACCGACATCGATCTCAGCGCGCTCGCGGCGCGCCACCGCGAGTCGGGCGGGATCGCGACGCTGGCGGTCAAGAAGGTTCCCGACACGCGCGAGTTCGGCGTCGTGCTGCACGACCGCGAGGGGCGGATCACAGGCTTTCAGGAGAAGCCGCGCCCGGACGAGGCGCTGTCCGATCTCGGCAACTGCGGCATCTATGTGTTCTCACCGGAGATCTTCGACTACTTCCCCGAGCGCCCGTTCGTGGACTGGGCGCAGGACGTGTTCCCGGCGCTGCTCTCAAACGACGTCCCGTTCCACATCCACGAGGTGCGCGAGTACTGGAACGACGTCGGCTCGCTCGGGGAGCTGCGCCGGGGTACATTCGACGCGCTGCGCGGCGAGCTGCGCCTGGAGGTCGAGGGGGCCGAGGTCGCTCCGGGCGTGCTCGTCTCGGGCGGGCGCCCGCTGCCTGAGGATGCCGAGGTCGAGGGTCCCGCGTGGATCGGCCGGAACGTTATGCTCGGCGCGGGTGTGCGGCTGATGGGCCCGGTCGTGCTCGGCGATGGCGCCACGGTCGGCGACCGCGCGCAGCTGCGCGAGACGATCGTTTTCCCCGGCACTCAAGTTGCCGCCGAGTCGATCCTGATCGGCGCGATCTCGGGTCACGCCGGAATACTTGAGAGTCTGCGTCCCCGCCAGGTCGTCCAGAAACGCTGAAGGGCCCGCCAAGGCGGACCCTTCAGACGGCGTATCTAAGCGACAAATCCAACTCAGATGACGGCCCTCTAACTCCAGACATTGTATCGAACTGATTCGGACGGTACGCCCCTGCCAGGATTCGAACCCGGGACCTGCCGCTTCGTTAGAGGGCCGCTCTATCCGCTGAGCTACAGGGGCAACCGCTCCTCAAAAAGGAGCCGGTCGACCATACTCAGCGCTTCGGGGGTTATGCGGGGCCCGCCGAAGCGGACCCCGTAGCTCAATGGAGACCCCATCGCAGGTGCTCTGACAATCGTCAGCATAGCACACGAGATCGGTGGTCACGCCGCCTCATAGCGCTCGCGCCGAACCTGCTCGCGCTCTGACTCGCTGAGCATCCGCACGAATAGCACGACCAGCGCGATGCCCATCACCAGCGACTGCTCTACGGCCATGACGATCCCGGCGATCGACTGGTCCTCGAGCGCGGAGATGCCCCACACGCGCGCCTGGTGGACGTAGTAGGGGTATAGGGCAGTTGGGGCGAACGCGAGGCCCATGCCGAGCGCGCCGACGAACAGCTTGGTCGAGCCCATGTAGGCGACGGGTCCCATGCCGCCCAGGCGCATGCGCGCGCGGATGGGGGAGAGCAGGTGCCACCAGTACAGCCCCCCGGCGATCAGGAACGTCGTATGCTCGAGCACGTGCACGGTCGGGTGGGCGACCGCGAAGTCGTATGCCGCGGGCACGTGCCACGTCCAGATCACGCCGATGTACAGCAGCACCGCGAACGCGGGATGCGCGAGCGGGCCGGCGCGATGCTCGACGTCGCGCACAGTCCGCGTGACTGGACGCAGGATCACCTTCGTGAAGCCCAGGATCGCGAGGATCGCCACCACGTCCAGCAGCAGCATGTGCTGGATCATGTGCATGAAGAACAGCTGATCGGCCAGGGCGTCCACGGGCGAGAGGAGCGCGATCGCCGCGACCAGCAGCGAGCCCGCGAAGCAGCACAGGCGCCACACGGGCGCATCGGCGCCCGGGCGGGGCGAGCTTGCGCGCACACGCTGCCAGCGCGCCAGGTAGGCGCCGCCGAGCAGCGCGAGGACGATCAGCACGCCGGGCTGCGGCGACCAGGACAGGTTGGGGTTGGCGACGGTGGCGAGGATCGCGCTCGATTGTCCCACGAGGTCTCGTGTCCGGCGTGTGCCTGACGGGGCAGATAAACCCGATGGACAACCGCTGCCGGGCGGCGTAGGATCGGAGACACATCATCCATCGACCGAAGGAGCCTGTGATGCAGATCGACATCAAGGGTCGCAACGTCCCGGTCACCGACGAGATTCGCTCCCGCGCCGAGCGCCGCCTGAAAAAGGTCGCGCGCCAGGTCTCCGATCTCGCCCGTCTGGAGATCGAGATTTTCGAAGAGCGCAACCCCTCGATCGCCGACCGTCAGGTCGTGGAGGCGACGCTGTATCTGAAGGGCGTGACGCTGCGCGCGCGCGACGCCTCTCCGGAGATGGATCACTCGCTGAAGCTCGTCGTCGAGGAGCTCGCGCGCCAGGTCAAGCGCCATCGCGACAAGCGGCGCAAGCGTCGCGAGGCCCGCGCGAGCGCTCCCGGGGCCATGCCTCACCGATCAGAGATCACGGATCTCGGATCGGCCAGCTAACCTGAGGGAGTGTCCCCATCTCTGCTCGATCGCGCGCTGAACGCGGGCGAGGCAAAGAAGTTCAAGTCCTACCAGAAGCGCGTCGCGCTGATCAACGCGTTCGAGCCCGAGCTGGAACACGACTCCGACGCGGAGCTGCGCGAGCGGATGGACGCGCTGCGCGAGCGCGCCGCCGCAGGAGAGTCGCTGGACGATCTGCTGCCCGAGTGCTTCGCGATCGTGCGCGAGACGGGCAAGCGCACGATGGGGATGCGCCACTTCGACGTGCAGCTGATCGGCGCGATGGTACTCCACGACGGCTGCATCGCCGAGATGAAGACCGGCGAGGGCAAGACGCTGACCGCGACGCTCGCGGTCGTGCTCAACTCGCTGGCGGTCCGCGACCGCGCTCCCGACACTCCAGACGACGTCCCGCCGGAGCGCAGGGGCGTGCATCTGGTCACGGTCAACGACTACCTGGCGCGACGCGACGCCGAATGGATGAGCCCGATCTACGAGGCGCTCGGGGTGTCCGTCGGCGTGCTGCAGAACCAGCAGCCGTATGAGGAGAAGCATGCCGCCTACGCCTGCGACGTGGTCTACGGGACCAACTCGGAGCTCGGGTTCGACTATCTGCGCGACAACATGGCCAAGGACCTCGCCGAAAAGGTCCAGCGCGGGCACTTCTTCGCGATCGTGGACGAGGTCGACAACATCCTGATCGACGAGGCGCGCACGCCGCTGATCATCTCCGGGGCGCCCGAACAGGCCGCGGACCTGTACGTCAAGTTCGCGCGCCTGGCGCCGCGGCTGACGGCCGGCAAGACGCCCGAAGGCATGGACCCGCGCTCCAAGAAGCAGTTCATGGCCGACTTCGACTACGAGATCGAGGAGAAGCAGAAGACGGTGTCGATCACCGAGCAGGGCGTCGCCAAGGCCGAGCGGTTTCTCGGCATCGACCATCTCTACCGCGCCGAGAACGGCCATCTGGTCAACCACCTGATCCAGGCGCTGCGGGCCGAGTCGCTGTACAAGCGCGACGTCGACTACGCGGTGATCGACGGCGAGGTGAAGATCATCGACGAGTTCACCGGGCGCATCCTCGACGGCCGGCGCTGGTCGGAGGGGCTGCACCAGGCCGTGGAGGCGAAGGAGGGGGTGTCGATCCAGGAGGAGAACCAGACGCTGGCGACGATCACCTACCAGAACTACTTCAGGCTCTACGACAAGCTCGCGGGCATGACCGGCACCGCGCTGACCGAGGCGACCGAGTTCATGAAGATCTACGAGCTGCCCGTCGTGCAGGTCCCGACGAACATGCCGATGGTGCGGGCCGATCGCAACGATCAGGTCTACAAGACCAAGGACGGCAAGTGGAACGCCGTCGTCAGGGAGATCGCCGCGCGCAACGAGAACGGTCAGCCGGTGCTCGTCGGCACGATCTCGGTCGAGGTCTCAGAGCTCCTGTCCGAACGCCTGAGACAGCGCGGGATCGCGCACTCGGTGCTGAACGCCAAGCCCGAGCACGCCGCGCGCGAGGCTGAGACCGTCGCCGAGGCCGGCCAGCCGGGGGCCGTCACGATCGCGACGAACATGGCGGGCCGCGGCGTGGACATCAAGCTCGGCGGCAACCCCGAGCACCTCGCGCGTCTGCAACTCGCCCGCGAGGGCATCGAGTCGGGGGCGGAAGGCTACGAAGAGCGCTTCGCCGCGCTGCTGCCGGAGATCGAGCCGCGCGTGGAGGCTGATCGCGAACGCGTGATGGCCGCGGGCGGCCTGTTCATCTGCGGCACCGAGCGCCACGAGTCCCGGCGCATCGACAACCAGCTGCGCGGGCGCTCCGGCCGTCAGGGCGACCCCGGCGAGTCGCGCTTCTTCCTGTCCGCGGAGGACGATCTCGTGAGGCTGTTCGCCGGCGATCGCATCTATCGCATCCTCGACAAACTGGGCGGGATCGACGAGGAGGGCAACGAGGAACCGATCGAGGCGGGGATGCTCTCCAAGCAGATCGAGAAAGCCCAGAAGAAGGTCGAGGAGCAGAACTTCCTGATCCGCAAACGCGTGCTCGAGTACGACGACGTGATGAACGAGCAGCGCCGGGTCATCTACGCCTACCGCAACGAGGTGCTCGAAGGCAAGCCGATCGGCGAGGAGGCTCGCCAGGAAGTCGCGGCCGTGCTGGAGCGTACGATCGCCCAGTACACGCCCGGCGACTTCATGGAGGACTGGGACCTCGATGGTCTGTTCACCGCGCTCGGGCAGTTCTTCCCGCTCGATCTGGCCGAGGAGAATCTCGATCCCGAGACGACGGATCGCGATTCGCTCACCGAGAGCGTCACCGAGTTCGCCCTGGACCGTTACAACGCGCGCGAGGCCGAGCTCGGCGAGGAGCTGATGGGCGCCCTGGAGCGCTTCCTGCTGCTGCAGACCATCGACGAGCGCTGGCGCGAGCACCTGTTCGACATGGACTACCTGCGCGAGGGCATCCACCTGCGCGGCTTCGCCCAGATCGACCCGCTCGTCGCATACAAGAACGAAGCGTTCGAGCTCTTTGGCGACCTGCTGCACAGCGTATGGACTGACTACACGCGCATGATCTTCAACGTGCAGGTCAACGTCGAGGGTCAGAACGGCGGCGGCGCCGGCGCCCAGCCCGCGTTTGCCGCCTCGGGCAACGCTACGCGCGCGGGGCGCGTCTCATATTCGGGCGGCTCCTCCGCCGCCGGCGCCGGAGCGCTCGCGGCCGCTGCCGCGGCCGCCGGGGCACAGGGCGGCGGCCAGGCGGTCGGCGCCTACGCCGAGAACGGTGGCGCGGTAGAGCAGGAACTGGCGCCGGTGGTCGAGCAGCGCGTCCTCGACGACGAGCACCAGGTCGGCCGCAATGACCCGTGTTGGTGTGGCAGCGGCAAGAAGTTCAAGCGCTGCCACGGGGCATAAACTTGCCGGTGCGGCACGGCGCTAAGGGCTCACGACTTAACAAATGCCGCGGTCAACACCCCAGATCCACAGTGTTTAGGGCGTTTTGGTCGTTCAATCGCAGTAGTTATTTGGTCGTGACCCCTAACTTGGCCGGTGCCGACCACCAGACAGTATAGATTTCGCTATGTACGGATGGACGGTGGTTCGTGGGTGGGTGGTGGTTGATAGCGTGGAGGTGTTACAGCTACGCCGCTACCTCGTGTGGCGACACATGGTTGGGTGGGCTTGCCGGAGATGGGTCAGCGCTGGATTGCGCTTTAGGGAGTCGCGGGCCGGTCGGCGACCGGCGATCGATGTAAGCGGCGATTTGACGCGGACGATCGGGGCGGGCTGGGCGTTCGACGCTTGCGATCCGGCGGTTGATAGCGTGAGGGTATGAACACAGCCCCGGCTGAGACCACACCGCAGCGCCTGTCCGCGATCCGTGAGCAGTTGAAGCTCCTCGCGGATTATCTTTGACCCGGCTGCGCTGAGCGAGCGCGTCTCCGCGCTCGAATCCGAGATGGGGCAAGCCGGGTTCTGGGACGACTCCGAGCGGGCTGCGGCGGTGTCTTCCGAGCATTCCCGTGCGGCGCGGCGCCTGGAGACGTTCACGACGCTCGCCTCCGAGGTGGACGATCTCGACGGGCTCGTCGAGATGGCCGCCGAGGACGCCTCGTTACAGCGGGAAATCGACGAGCAGTTCGTCGCGGTCGAGTCGCGCCTTGCGGCGCTCGAGGAGCAGCGCCTGTTCTCGGGGCGCTATGACTCCGGCAATGCGCTCGTCAGCGTCAACGCGGGCGCGGGCGGCACCGACGCGCAGGACTGGGCCGAGATGGTGCTGCGCATGGAGATGCGTTGGGCCGAGTCCCGTGGTTTCACGGTCGAGCTGCTGGAGGCGAGCGCGGGCGAGGAAGCGGGCGTCAAGTCGGCCACGTTTCAGGTCGCCGGCGAGAATGCTTACGGGTTGTTCTCCGCCGAGCGCGGCGTGCATCGGCTCGTACGTCTGTCGCCGTTCGACTCCGCTCACCGCCGTCAGACGAGCTTCGCCGGGGTGGAGGTCGCGCCCGTGGTGCCCGAGTCCTCAGGCGAGGTCGAGATCGACGAGGACGACCTGCAGGTGGATACCTACCGGGCCTCCGGCGCGGGCGGTCAGCACGTCAACAAGACCGACTCGGCGGTGCGCATCACGCACCGGCCGACGGGCATCGTCGTGCAGTGCCAGAACGAGCGCTCCCAGTCCTCCAACCGCGCCACGGCGATGGCGATGCTGCGCGCCAAGCTGTTGGAGCTGAAGGAGCGCGAACGCGCCGAGGAGATCGCGCGCGAGAAGGGCGACGCCCAGGACGTCAACTTCGGCTCGCAGATCCGCTCGTATGTCATGCACCCCTACGCGCTCGTCAAGGACCACCGCACGAACCACGAGATGGGCGACGTCCAACGGGTGCTCGACGGCGAGTTGGATGGGTTTGTCCGAGCTTATTTGCTGATGGCTGCCTCCTCGACGCAGCGGACGTGACGTCCCTACCCGAGAAGGAGCCGCCGAAGAGGTGGGGTAGCGGCGGCGAGTCGCCGCTACCGCCGCGCGAGGAGCTCGAAGCGCTCGTCAGGCGCGCGCTCGACGAAGACGTCGGCTCCGGCGACGTGACGACCGAGGCGATCGTCGCTGCAGACGCGCGCGCTCGGGGACTGATCTCCCAGAAGGCCGACGGCTCCGTCTACGGGCTCGAGCTGGCCGAGCTCGCGTTCCTCGCGCTCGACCCCGAGGCGCGCGTACAGCGGCTCGTGCGCGAGGGCTACTGGCGCGCGGAAGGGGGCCCGGTGCTCGAGGTCGAGGGGTTGGCGCGAGCGCTGCTCACGGGCGAGCGCACCGCGCTCAACTTCCTCGGGCACCTTTCCGGCGTGGCCACGTTCGCGGCGCGGGCGGCCGCCGCGGCGAGCAACACCGGCGCCAAGGTGCTCGATACGCGCAAGACGACGCCGGGGCTGCGCGCCCTGGAGAAGGCGGCGGTGGCGGCGGGGGGTGGACGCAACCACCGGTTCGGTCTGTATGACGCGATTCTCGTCAAGGACAACCACATCGCCGCCGCCGGTGGGATCACACGGGCGATCGAACGCGTGCGCGCGGCCGTCCCCGAGCTCGCCGACACGCTCGAGGTCGAGGTCCGCGACCTGGCCGAGATCGACGAGGCGATCGCCGCCGGCGCGCCCCGTCTGCTGCTTGACAACATGGACGTGTACGAACTGCGCGCCGCCGTCACCCGCGTGGCCGGTCGCGCCGCGATGGAGGCCAGCGGCAACGTCACGCTCGACACGCTCCGGGAACGCGCCGAGACGGGGGTAGACTGGATCTCGATGGGCGCGCTGACGCATTCGCCGCGCGCGCTGGACCTGTCGATGACGCTGGAGGTCTTGCCGTCATGAACCCTCTGCCCATGGCCCCGATGACACTGCCGATGATTTCCGAGCAGGGGACGGGCGCGGGTTCCACCCTCGCGCTCGCCCCCGAGGAGGTCGCCGCCCTGTCAGAGGAGGTCCGGGCGCTCGCCGCCGAGCGCGACGCGACGATCCTTGCGCACAACTATCAGGTGCCCGAGATCCAGGACGTCGCCGACTACGTCGGCGACTCGCTCGGGCTCTCCCGCCGCGCGGCCGCCGGCGAGGCCGACGTGATCGCGTTCTGCGGTGTGCACTTCATGGCCGAGACCGCCTCGATCCTGTGTCCTGAGAAGACCGTCCTGATTCCCGATCTCGACGCCGGCTGTTCGCTCGCCGCGTCGATCGACGCCGAGCAACTCGCGGCCTGGCGCGCCGAACACCCAGAGGGGGTGGTCGTCATGTACGTGAACACGACCGCCGAGGTGAAGGCGCTGACCGACTACTGCTGCACGTCCTCGAACGCGGTCGAGGTCGTGCGTCACATCTACGACGCGCACGGCCCCGACACGGAGGTCCTGTTCGGGCCGGACATGTGGCTGGGGGCGTTCGTGGAGAAGGAGCTCGGCCGCCCGATGCACGTGTGGGACGGCGAGTGCCACGTGCACGCCGGCATCCGCCCATCCGACATCGACGCCACCCGCGCCGCCCACCCGGGCGCCGACTTCCTGATCCACCCCGAGTGCGGATGCTCGACGAGCGTGATGGAGTATGTCGCCGCGGGCGACATCTCCGGCGAGGGCGTGCACATGCTCTCGACCGGCGGAATGCTCGCGTACGCCGAGCAACTCGAGCGCGTCGCGGGCGGGGCCGCCGAGCGCGCGAAAGGCCCCGGCGAGAGGGCGGTCGCGGGCGACGTGGATGGCGCCGCGGGCGGCTCGCGCGAGCATTCGAGCGCGCAGCCGCCGCGCGAGGCGATCGTCGCCACCGAGACGGGCATGCTCTACCCGCTGGAACTGGCGGCGCCCGACGTGAACTTCATCCCCGCCAACCCACGGGCGTCGTGCGTGTACATGAAGATGATCACGCTGCCGAAGCTGCGCGATGCGCTGCGGGATATGAAGTACGAGGTGCGCGTGCCCGCCGACATCGCCGAACGGGCGCGGGTGCCCATTGATCGGATGGTCGCGCTGGGGTAAGCCCACAGGCTGTAGGCGAATACGTCCACAAACCTTGCCATCTGTTGGCGTTTGCGCTAAAATATTTCGCTATGCAGACGACAGATGACGGCCTCGGGGCACAGCTCATGGACGAGATCGGCCGCCGCACCGGGCTCAAACACTCCGATCTGGCTCGCAAAGCAGGATTGGACAGGTCGGTGATCAGCGCATACGCGCGCGGACGCCGGCAGCCGTCGGTTGCGGCGATGGGGCGAATCGCGCGAGGCGCGGGTCTTCAGTTGGAGCTGGCTCCCGCCGCCGGCGACGCGTCGTTGGAGCGCCAAGCGAGGATCCTGGAGATGGTTCTGGATCTCGCCGGCTCGCTGCCGTTCAAGGGACGCGGCGAGCTCCAGTACCCACCGCTGATCCGGCTGCGCGCGTGAGCGAGCTCGGTGACCAGCTGCTTGCTGTGCACGACGGCCTGGATGCTGCAGGCATTTCCCACTCCATTGGCGGCGCTATTGCGCTCGGCTACTGCGTCCTCGAGCCGCGAGGCACGCGCGACGTGGATGTCAACGTGTTCGTCGAGCCGCAGCGCGCGCGCGACGTGTTCGCGGCGATGCCCGAGGGAGTCGAGTTGAGCGGTGCAGATCTTGAACGGGCCGAACGCGACGGCCAGGTAAGGCTCAATTGGGGGATAACGCCGATCGACCTGTTCTTCAGCGTCCTGCCATTCCATGACCGGGTCGCGTCGCACGTCAGAGAAGTGCCGTTCGAGGGCCGCATGATCCCGGTTATCGACTGTACGGGCCTTGTGGTTTTCAAGGCCATGTTCGCCCGTCCCCGCGATTGGGTCGACATCGAAGCGATAGTCGAGGCGCGCTCGCTCGACGTCGACGAGGCGATCCGCTGGGTCCGCGAGATGGTCGGAGAAGATGAGCGCGTGGAGAAGCTCACTGCGCTCCGGGGCAGCCGCCGCTCTCAGGGAGAGCCTCCGCCGCTGCGACCCTAGACTCGGACGGCCGCAGCTCACGCGCGACCTCGGGCTACGCGAACCTTTGGGCGTAGCTCATACGCGAGGTAGCGGGCGTAGCTGCAATAATCGCCCGCCGGGTACTGGACGGCGCTTGGGAGTGCGGCATGACGCATTGTATTCCAGAGCGGGCGGTGAATTTAGGTTCTTTGAGTGCCAAGCTACGCCGCTGACTCGTATGGCGGCATGCGCGTTGTGGGCTTGCCGGAGATGTGTCAGTGTTGGATTGATCTTTAAGGAGTCGCGGGCCGCTCGGCGAGCGGCGATAGATGTAAGCGGCGATTGATCGCAGACGATCGGGGCGGGCTGTAGTGGTTTAAATCTGTGTCACCATGCGCATGGTTGCTAGCAACGCTCGCCGTCAAATCGCCGCTTACATGTAGTGCCGGCCGGTACGGCCGGCGACTGACTTTGTAAAGATCTGTTCGGCAACTGGCATATCTCCGGCAAGCCCATAGGCCGTGTGTTGCCACGCGAGGTAGCGGCGTAGCTGTAATAACCGTCCGCTGGATTTTGGACCGCGCTCAGGGGCAGGCTCGGGGACTGCGCTGGGGACAGCGCTTAAGGTACAGCTGGCCTGTGACGGTGCTCGGGGGCGTACTCGAGCGGGCGGTGTAGGGAATCAGAGCGGGCGGTGTAGGGAGTCAGAGCGGGTGGTGAAGGGAGTCAGAGCGGGCGGTGAAGAATCAGGGCGGGCGGTGAAGAACTGGCTTGCTTTTGTTAGAGCTACGCCGCTGACTCGCATGGCGACACGCGCGTTGTGGGCTTGCCGGAGATGTGTCAGTGTTGGATTGATCTTTAAGGAGTCGCAGGCCGCTCGGCGAGCGGCGATAGATGTAAGCGGCGATTGATCGCAGACGATCGGGGCGGGCTGTAGTGGTTTAACTGTGTTACCCACGCGCATGGTTGCTAGCAACGCTCGCCGTCAAATCGCCGCTTACATATCGTGCCGGCCGTAGGCCGGCGACTGACTTTGTAAAGATCTGTTCGGCAACTGGCATAACTCCGGCAAGCCCACAGACCATGTGTTGCCAGGCGAGGTAGCGGCGCAGCTCACGCGTTTAACAAGCGCCGCGTCGGTTGATTGGACAGAGCTCGGGGGTGTGCTCGGGTGTGCCGACCATCGGGGCGGGCTGGGCGGTTAGAATTCGTCAGCCGAATGCGGTCCGACGCAGGCCACGGCCAGGTTGTCGGCCACGCCCGCCGCGACGGTGCGGACCTCGTCGAACGTGACCTGATCCAGGGCGGTGATGGCCGCGTCTGGGTCGATGTTCTCGTCGAAGACGATCGCGCGGTTGGCGCTGTAGCGGGCTACCGCGCCCGTGTTCTCGAACGCGAGCACCATCCTGCCGGCCGCGTATGCTCGTGCCCGAGCGACCTCGTCCTCGGTTGGGCCGTCGTCGCGGAGCTCGTCGACGATCTCGCGCATGCGGGTGTAGGCCTCGACGCACTTGCTCGACTCAAGGCCCGAGCCGAGCTGCAGCACGGGGACGTCTGCGAATGCGTGGTCGGCGGCGTAAACCGAGTAGCACAGCCCGCGCTTCTCGCGGATCTCCTCGAACAGCCGTGAGCCCATCGAGCCGCCCAGCAGCGTCGCGTAGATCGACAGTGCCGCCCGTTCGCGCAGGTTCGAGACGGCGATGTGTGGCCGGTAGATCATGCGCAGGTGTGACTGGTTGGTGTCGCGCTGTTCGACGAGCGTCTGGGGCGCGAACTCGGGCGCCGGTACGTAGGGCTCGGGCTCGGGCAGCGCTGGGAAGCGACCGAACCGCTCGATCAGCTCCGCCTCCGCGGGCAGGCTGTCGAGGTTGCCCGCCAGGAACGCGCCGCCGCGCGCGCCCGACCAGCGGCGCTCGCGAAAGGCGACGATCGCCTCGCGGGTGAACGTGCGCAGGTTCTCCTCGGGGCCGAGCACGGTACGCCCGAGCGGGTGCTCGCCGAATGCGGCGCGGTCGATCAGATACTCGGCGACCGTCGAAGGTTGGTCGTAGGAGCGGTTGATCTCCTGGATCACCACGCCCCGCTCGCGGTCCAGCTCGTCCGGATCAAGGCGGGGGCGCCCGACGAAGTCGCTGAGCAGGTCGATCGCCTGGGGGGCGTGCTGCGCGCGGACGGTGATGTGAAACGCCACCAGATCGTGGCTGGTGTAGGCGTTCAGCACGCCCCCCAACCGCTCCGCGGTCTCGTTGACGGCGCGATAGCTGTCGTACTTCTCGCCGCCCTTGAACACGAGGTGCTCGAGGAAGTGGGCCATGCCGTTCTCCTCCGGGCGCTCGGTGCGGGCGCCGGCGTCGAACGCGACCAGGACGGTGAGCGCGCGGGTGCCCGGTATCGCGATGCTGTGGACGGGGAGGTTGTTGGTTGGGACGGTCGTCATCTTGATGGTGGCCATGGGGGGCACCTTAGCCACTGTGGGGTCATGGCCGCGGGGCTGTTGTGTTCAGCTACGCCGCTGTCGCGCGTGGTGACACTCGCGTGGTGGGCTTGCCGGAGAGAGGTCAGTTGCGGAATCGATCTTTAAGGTGCCGTGGGCCGGCCATACGGCTGGCAATGCTTGTAAGCGGCGATTGAACGCACTAGTTGCAAATCCCCTTGCATGCAGGCCATTTACTAGGCACGCGAGCGCTGCCCGGCTACCCTCCCGGGCCATGTCACCGACGAAGACACCGACGAAGACGATCGCGAACGGCCGCCTGAAGGTCACGCTGCCCGCGCGTGCGCCGCAGCCGCAGCTTGCTCCCGTTCCCCTTCCGGCGCCCAAGCGTGCCGCCCCCAGCTCGGCCCCCCAGCGCGTCGCCGCTCCCGTGCGCGACGAGCGCGATACGGTGGTGGAGCTGCGCGGCGTGTCCAAGCTGTATGGCGCCGGGGATACGGGGCTCGAGCGCGCCACGTTCGCGGTGCGCCGGCAGGAGATGGTGTTCTTGGTCGGTCCGACGGGCTCGGGCAAGTCGACGATCATGCGGCTGCTGATCAAGGAGCTCGACCCCAGCGAGGGCGTCGTGCGCGTCGCCGGGCGGGACCTGGCGGAGATCGGCCGCAAGAAGATCCCGTACTACCGGCGCAACGTGGGGGTGGTGTTCCAGGATTTCAAGCTGCTGCCCAACCGTACGGTGTACGAAAACATCGCGTACGCGCTGCAGGTCACGGGCGCCTCGCGCAAGCAGATTCGCAGCACGCTGCCGGACATCCTGCGGCTGACGGGATTGTCGACGAAGCTGCACAACTACCCCCATCAGCTCTCCGGGGGCGAGCAGCAGCGCGTGGCGGTCGCGCGCGCGTTCGCCGGACATCCGCCGCTGCTGCTGGCGGACGAGCCCACTGGCAACCTCGACCCGGAGACGTCGATCGGGATCATGCAACTGCTGTACCGCATCAACCGGGCCGGCACGACCGTGATCGTGGCGACGCACGACCGCGAGATGGTCGATCGCATGCGCCGTCGCGTGATCGAGCTGCGCCGCGGGCGGATCGTCCGCGACGAGGCGACCGGTCTGTATGCGCGTGAGGAGAACACGAACGAGCTGGGGGACAGGCTGCGCGCGGAAAGCGCGACCGTCGACGCCGCCCGCAGCGTGCTCGGACCCAAGCAGTCGAAGAAGAACGCCCCGAAGAGATGAAGCCGGGGTTTTTCCTGAAAGAGAGCGTCCGTTCGATCCGGCGCAACGCGGTGCCGAGCTTTGCGGCGTTCGCGTCGGTGCTCGTGACGACGCTCGTGCTGGGGGTGTTCATACCGGTCGTGCAGGCGACGAACGGCGCGGCCAACGACGTGCGCGGGCGGGTGCTCGTGGATGTGGATCTGAACGCGACGGCCACGCCGGCTGAAGAGGCGCGGGTGCGCGCGGAGCTCGTGAGGGCGCCGCACGTCAAGAGCGCGCAGTTCGTGTCCAAGCAGGCCGGTTACGAACAGGAGCGCAGGCTCAATCCGCAGGCGTTCGCGCTGATCGGCTACAACCCGCTGCCGGACATCTACCGTGTCACGCCGTCGAACCCCAACGACGCGGGCGCGGTGCGCGCCGAGCTCGACCAGTCCAGCCCGCTGGGGACGAGGCTGGTCACCGACCCGGCGATCGCGGCGGTGCAGAACCGCCAGGCCGAGACGGACAAGATCTTGTCGGCCACACGGGTGATCAAGCTGACGATGGCGCTGCTCGCCGCGCTGCTCGTGCTGGCTTCGGTGCTGCTGATATCGAACACGATCAGGCTGTCGCTGTTCTCGCGCCGGCGCGAGGTGGAGGTGATGAAGCTCGTCGGCGCGACCGACTGGTTCATCCGCTGGCCGTTTGTGATCGAGGGACTGTTCCTGGGCGCGCTGGGCGGCGCGTGCGCGATCGGGCTGCTCGCGCTGGCGAAGGTCACGCTGGTCGATCCGCTGGCCAACACGGTCAAGCTGATATCGCAGCCGGACATGATCGCCTTCCCGCTGCTGATCGCGATCCTGATGGGCTGCGCGGTCGCCGTGTCCGCCGCGGGCTCGGGACTGTCGTTGCGCCGCTTCCTCAGGGTCTGAGCCGCAGGCGGCCTCCCGTCCGTAGTCAGCCCTGCCCGCCCCGATTACTGCGATCAATCGCCGCTTACATCTATCGCCGGTCGCCGACCGGCCCGCGACTCGTTAAAGATCAATCCAGCACTGGCACATCTCCGGCAAGCCCACAACGCGGGTGTTGCGATGCGAGTCAGCGGCGTAGCTCAGCGCGAGTCAGGGGTTGTGGCTCGCTGTGAGTCAGCGGCGTAGCTCAGCGCGGGTGAGGGTTTGTGCTCGCTGTGAGTCAGCGGCGTAGCTCTGCTACAGCTGCGCCGGTTCCGTGCTCGGCGGCGTAGCTTGACAGCGGCTCGACTAGGGTTGGACCATGTCCTCGCGCAAGCGCCTGGTTTACGTCCTCGCGGCGATGCTGCCGATCGTGCTCGTCGCGGGTGTGTGGTGGGGCGGGCACCCCGAAGACCTCCCTGGGTTTGCGCGGTCGGGGCTCGTCGTGCATGCGAACACGCGGGTGGTGGACGAAGCGATCGAACGGATCTCCAGCGACTACTACCGGCCGGTGGGGACCGGCGCGCTCGCGAACGCCTCGGTCGCCGGCGCGGTGGCGAGCCTGCACGACCGGTTTTCGCACTACCTGAGCCCGAAGGAATTCCATGGGTTCGACGAACCGCCCAGCTTCGCCGGGATCGGGGTGTCCGTCAGCGGTCGACTGGTGAGCAATCGCGGGCTGCTGATCGAGCAGGTGTTCAACTCCTCACCGGCGGCTCGTGGAGGCTTGCAGGCCGGTGATCTGATTGTCGCGGTCAACGGGCGCAAGCTCGCAGGACTCTCTCCCGGCGCGGCCACCGCCATGATCAAGGGGCCGCCCGGGACAGATGTGCGGCTGGAGGTGGAAGGTCCGCGAGGGGGGCATCCGGGCCACGGGGTAACGCGCTCGTTGAAGCTCACCCGCGCGACGGTCTCAGAGCCGGTCGTCGCCTCGGCGACGAGGACCGTGCATGGGGTCAAGCTTGGGGTGGTGGCGCTGTCCACGTTCAGTCCGGGTTCGCATGGTGAAGTACGCGAAGCCGTCGAACGCGTGCTGCACGAAGGCGCGAAGGGGATCGTGCTGGATCTGCGCGGCAACGGCGGCGGTCTCGTTGAGGAGGCGCAGCTGATCGCGAGCATATTCGTCGAGCATGGCCCGATCGTGACGACACGGGCGCGTTCGCTGCCGGCGCAGACGCTGAGCGCGGTCGGCGACGCGATTCCGGCCTCCGTCCCGGTGGTGGTGCTCGTCGACGGCAACACCGCGTCGGCGTCGGAGATCGTCACGGCTGCGCTGCAGGATCATCGCCGCGCGACGGTCGTGGGCACGCATACGTTCGGCAAGGGGGTGTTCCAGGAGGAGATGCCGCTGTCGAACGGCGGCGCGCTGGACATCACGGTCGGCGAGTACTTCACGCCCAACGGGCGCAACCTCGGCGGCGGGGGCATCAAGCAGGGCGCGGGCGTCGCGCCGGAAGTGGTCGTGGCGCACGGGGTCGACACCCCGCATGGGCTGGAAGTCGCGCTGAATACGCTGGCAGAACACGTCGTCAGGTGAACGACGTAACCGTCGTAGCGGTGGTCGAGAAGCGGGGAAGGTTTTGGGCGGCGGAGCCGCACTTCCCCTCATTGCGCTCCGGCGGGGACGGACGGCGGTCCCGGGGCGTTCGTCGCATCGTGCTCGCCTCCAACCGCGTGCACGGTCCGGGTGGTGGGACGGTGAGCGCGGGCGAGCTCGTGCTCGTGCAGCTGGGTGGTGGCGGTGGCCGTGGGGGCGAGGGTCGGGCGCGGGTCGTGCGGAGGATCGGGCGCCCGGACGTGGCGCGGGATGCGATCGAGGCGCTGATGCTCGATCGGGGGCTCGCGCGGGGGTTCGAGTCGGACGTGCTGGACGCGGCGGCGCGCGCGCGCGAGCGGGGGGCGCAGGCAGCGGCGCGTGAGGTCGAGGAAGGGAGCAGGCGCGACCTGCGGGGGTTGGCGACGCTGACGATCGATCCGGCGAGCGCGCAGGACTTCGACGACGCGATCTCCGCCGAGCGGCTGCCGCCTGACGGGGACGCGCCGGGCAGCGGTGCGCCGGCCGGCGATGTGTTGGGCAACGGCGTCGCGGGGGGCGTCGTGCCGGGCGAAGGTGTGCGCGTGTGGGTGCATATCGCGGACGTGAGCGCGTACGTACGGGAGGGGTCGGTCGTGGACATGCAGGCACGCGAGCGAGGCACGAGCGTGTATGTGCCCGGCGCCGTGGAGCCGATGCTGCCGCAGGCGCTGTCCAACGACGCCTGCTCGCTGGTGCCGAGCGCCGAGCGTGCCGCGGTGACCGTGGAGATGGACCTGCGCGGGTCGGAGGTCGTGCGAACCGCGTTCTACCGGTCGCTGATCCGCTCGGACATGCGGTTGGACTACGAGCGCGTGGATCGCATATTCGCCGGGCGAGAGCGCGCGGAGGACCCGTGGGCGCAGCCGTTGGCCGCTGCGCGCGAGGCCAGCGCGGCGCTGGGAGCGGCGCGCGAACGGGCCGGTGGGCTGGTGATCGACTCCGTGGAGCCCGAGGTGGTGTTCGACGAGGACGGGCACGTGCGCGAGATACGTACGCGTGCGCAGACCGAGTCGCATCGGCTGATCGAGCACCTGATGGTCGCCGCCAACGAAGCCGTCGCGCGACACCTGGCAGAGCGGGGTGCGCCGTGCCTGTATCGCGTGCACGAGCGCTCCGAGCCCGCGCGGGTGCTGCGGCTGATCGAGCAGCTCGCGTCGCTGGGGGTCGATACGCCGGCGGTGCCCGACACGATCTCGCCCGCGCAGGCGGTGGAGTTGATGGGGGAGGTGAGCCAGCGTGTGGAGCGACACGTGCAGAGGGCGCTGAGGCGGGCGGGGTCTGGCCGCGGCGGGAGGCTCGCAGCGGATGGCGCGGAGGCGGCGTCCGAGCGCGCGCGGATCGGCCCGTGGGGTGGACGGATCGCGCTGAGCTCGCTCGTGCTGCGGTCGTTGCGCCAGGCGTATTACTCGCCGAAGAACATCGGTCACGCGGGGCTGCACTCGGCGTGCTATTGCCATTTCACCTCGCCGATCAGGCGCTACCCCGACCTGGTGTGCCATCGCGCGCTGGTGTCGACGCTCGGGGGCGAGGAGCCGGCGCCGAAGGCCGGGGGGCTCGGTGAGCTGGGGGAGTGGGCCTCCGAACGCGAGCGTGAGGCGATGAAGATCGAGCGCGACGCGGACGACGTCGCGCGGTGCTTTGCGCTGGAGCAGGCGTTGTACGAGGGCGGGTGGGAGCAGGCGTTCGTGGGCGAGGTCACGGGGTTGATCTCAGCGGGCGCGTTCGTCGCGTTCGGCGGCGCCGGCGGGAATGCCGGGACGGGGGAGGGACTGGAGGAAGGCGCTGACTGCGGCGCGAATGACCTGCGGGGGCCGCTGTACGAGGGGATGTTGCCGGTGCGACGGATGCGCAGCGAGAATGGACGCGACTGGTGGGAGTTGAACGAGCACGAGACGGTCCTGCGCGGTGAGCGCAGCGGCGCGACGCTCAGGCTGGGAGACCCGATCGAGGTGCGGGTGGCGCGCGTGGACACGGTCCGCGGTCGGGTCGATCTGGCCCCGGCCGAATGATGGGGCTCGCCCGCCGGTCCCAGGGGGGGCGCGACCGTCTAGGCTCGGCTGGCTATGGCGAAAAGCAAGAAAGGCAAGCGCAAGATCGGCGCCGGCGACGTGGCGTCGAACCGGTATGCGTCGTATCGGTATGAGCTGATCGAGCGGATCGAGTGCGGGATCGCGCTGGAGGGCACCGAGGTCAAGGCGCTGCGCGCATCGGGCGCTCAGCTGAAGGACGGGTACGCGGCGATCAAGGACGGCGAGCTGTGGCTGCACTCGGTGCACATTCCCCCGTACGAGCCGGCCTCGCGCGAGAACCACAACCCCGAGCGTCCGCGCAAGCTGCTCGCGCACCGTCGCGAGCTCGACCGGCTCGACGCGAAAGTGGCCGAGCGCGGATGGACGCTGGTGCCGACCCGAATCTACTTCGCGGGCTCGCACGCCAAGGTCGAGATCGCGCTCGCGCGCGGCAAGGACGTGTACGACAAACGCCAGACGATCCGCGATCGGGAGTCAAAGCGGGATATGGAACGGGCCGTGCGAGAAGCCAGGCGGTAGCCCGCGGGTCGAACAGCCGGGCCCGGCGGGCAGGCCGGAGGCTTGGATCGTGGTCGTGCGGACCGAGAGGAGGCTAGAGCGAGCCGAAGGAATGGCCGCCGGAGGCGAGGATGTGCGACACGTCCATCCCCAGTACGAGCACCACGATCAGGCCGATGTAGACCGCGCCGACATACACACGATGGCGGGGCGCGACGCGGTAGTAGGCCGCCTGCTCGAGCGAGCGGGTCTTGCGCTGCTTCCAGCGCTGCCGCGTCTCCATGAACCCGAGCAGCAGGAAGATCAGCAGGAACGGGTTGCCGCTGATCAGCAGCAGCGCGACGAGCGCGCTCAGTCCGAGGAACCACATCCACGGAGCCATCGCCGCCATCGCGCGCCCGCCGTCGAACGGGACGACGGGTATCAGGTTGATGAGGTTCAGGAAGAACGCGACATACGCGAGCGCGCGCAGCAGGTCGCTGTTGAGCGCCTCGGCGATCGCCAGGCACACGGCCGCCCCGAGCGTGCCGAGAATCGGGCCGGCCAGCCCGACGCGCGCCTCGGCCAGGGCGTCATCTGGGAGCGACTTCATCATCACGACCGCGCCGAATCCGGGAATGAACATGGGCGCGCTCGCGGGGACGCCTTCGCGGCGCAGCTGGATCACGTGGCCCATCTCGTGCACGAACAGCAGCAGCACGAACCCCGCGGCGAACTCCCAGCCGAAGAACAGGCTGTAGGCGGCGACCGAGACGAGCGCTGTGCCGGTGGTGGTCAGCAGCTTGACCTTCGGCAGCAGCAGGAGCAGTCCCTTGATCGCGGCGAAGAACTTGGCGATCAGCGCGACGATCGCCGCGACCATGCCGCCGATGCGCTTGCGCAGCGTCTGAACGCGCGAGCGGCGCGCGCCGAAGGGATCCTCGTCCGCGGAGTCGGCGGCGCCCGGCGGATGCGCGGGGAAGGGCTGAAGGGTGGCGTGATGAGCGACGGTGTGCGACGGATAGGACCGGTCGGCCGGCGTCAGCGAGGGAGCCGATGGGATGGGTGATGCCCGCGAGGAGAGCGGGGCATCGAGGTCGAGACCACTGTCCATACGATCATTGTGGCAGCCCCGATAAGCATTTCCTAACGACGCGCGCTGGGGCTCGGGACACGGTCGGAAACACTTTTTTCGCAATGTGCGGAAAGGACGTCGCCAGGGGGTTGCAATCGGGTGGGGAGCGAGCTAAGTTGAATGAGACGCGGAACCGAGCCGCAAAGAGCGAGGCCACTGAGGTGTGAGGCCGCGCCACCCGAACCGAAGGGCCTCCGGGCCGGACGGGAAAGGTTCCTCGAGCGGCCCGGGACCGCGTCATTTGCGTACGCGCGCTCCGGCCGGTGGTCCGCCGCTGCCCGCGCGATCAGCGCGTTCGTGGGCGTCGAGTATCCAGCGGAGCCGGGCCGGGCCTGCGCGGGAGGCCGAGCGTCGAGCTGGGGCCGAAGCGGGTCTCGGCTACAATGGCTGAGCAACATCCACGGGGACGACAGGCTTCGACGCGGTCGGCTCGTGTGGATGGTCGCGAGTCGAGGTCCCGGGCGGCCTCGTAAAACTCCCGGGAAAACCATAAGTGCGGACTCTCACGAGTACGCCCTCGCCGTTTAGCTAGAACCTGAACGCGAGGTCTCGGGCCCCGCTCGCCTGCGGCGGGGAAGGCCGGGATCAGAAAGCAGGCTCACCCGGTGCGGCCTGCTCCCGCCAATCCGGGGACCTCTCAGGGAGCTGGTCCCCCGCAACCCGGCCGGCGAGGCTAGCGGGGGATGAGATCAGAGCGCCGGCTACGCTCGTAGAAGCCATTCATACGCGATCGCGGACGCGGGTTCGATTCCCGCCGTCTCCATTAGGGCTTGAGTAGCTAGGCTAACCACGCTATTCTAGCTCCGATGGTCGTTGCGACGATTACCGAAGCAAAGAACGGGCTGAGTGCGCTGATCAATCGGGTGCGCGCCGGCGAGTCGGTGCTGATCATGGACCGCGGCACCCCGGTCGCGCGGCTGGAGTCTGCGATCAGTGCTTCTCCCGACGCTGAGGGGAGGATCGCACGGCTGGAGCGTGCCGGAGCGGTCCGGGCGGCTCGCAAGCCGCCCGCGACCGAGCTGCTGAGTACGAGCCCGCCGAGCCTGCGGGCTGAAGCAAGCGCTGTTGCGGCGCTGATCGAGGAGAGGCGCGAGGGCCGTTGAGGTTCTGGGACAGCTCAGCGATCGTCCCGCTGATTGTCACCGAGGCCGGCACGGAGGGGTTGCTGGCAAGCGCCGCGCAGGACCCGGTGATGTGCGTTTGGTGGGCAACTGAAGTCGAGTGCGCGTCCGCCCTGTCCAGGCTGGAGCGGGAAGGAGCGTTGACGGATGGCGCGGTCACGACCGCGCTTGAGCGTCTAGACCGTCTTGCTGAGAGCTGGAACGAGGTGCAGCCGACGGGGACTCTACGAGGCATCGCACGTAGACTCCTTCGAGTACACCCGCTTCGCGGTGCCGACTCGCTGCAGCTTGCCGCCGCCGTCATCGCCTCGGAGGGACTGCCGGCCTCGCTGAGCATCGTGACCCTCGACGAGCGGCTTGCAAGCGCCGCGCGACGTGAGGGCTTCGTCGTGCAGGCCGTCAGTCTCGCGAGCTGAGTTTGCCCTTCAGGGGCCGTGAGCCGGGGTTGCTCGGCTGCTCACCCTTCGTTCTCCGGCCACGGAGCCGAAATCCACCCCAGTGCGCCGAGGGCATCTCGGATGCGTGCGGAAACTATGCCCTCGTTGCCAGAGCAGTAGTAGTCGAGGTAGCAACCTCCCTTGCAGGCAAGGTGAGAGACGACGCCTCCTGCATAGCGCCAGCTCATCGAAACGGGCTCTCTGTCGGCGTCTCGGCGGCGCCAGCGCATGTTGCAAAGCGCGCCGTACAGCTCATGGGCGAAGGCATCGTCCGTCCGCACGCGCTCGGTCAGCGTTCGAAGTGCCACTTCGAACGCCTCGAACTCATCTCTTGGCACCGTGTCTGTGCTCGCTTCGTCATTACTTTGGGGGTTTTGCATCGAACATCAGTGTAGCGTGTTGTCTGTGATCCGGGCCGAGTCATGTCGCCAATCCGCTCACACGCGCGAATCGCTATGCCGTTTTACTCTGGCAGTAGCGTGAGGTGTGTGCAGACCGCGGTGGGTTTGCGCAACGTACGGTCCTCTCCACCGACAGCGATGGCGCTGCACGAACCATCGGTCTACTCGTTGAGCCCAACCACTTCGAGCAGCGCGATCCAGTCGGCCTGACCGCGCATGAATTCGAGTTCTGCGAACCTGGTGGCGAGGTGTTCCACCCGTTCGCGCAGGCCCCTGTCTGCCGGCTGCACATAGGGAGCGAGCAAACGTCGGGGAATTTCGTGTATTTCGATCGCTTCCACATGTTGATCGTATTGCTTGACGTTGGTCGGCGCTGCACCGAAGCTGTTCGCTCTCCACGCGCGGACATCCGCACAAATGTCCGGTACCCGTAGTGCGGTCATTTCCCGCAGGCCCCTGGCGAGTCGATGGGCGCCATGCGTGATCTGTGGGTTGCTCCATGTCAGCCGGTTCAAGGTATTGACGTACGGTCTGACAATGGCCGCGTCGGTGTGGTAGCCGGTCGCCCAGAGGGCGCCGGCCGCCTCATAGCTGAGCTTCTGACCTTCTTCGTTTTGCGGCGAGCCCGCCCCCACGTTTGGGCATTCGGCGTGGAACCGGAGGTCGAGCCTGTGGATGCTCGCTTCGACCGAGGACCATGTGGTCACCGCGGCGTGCAGCACCGCATAGCTGGCCGTCAGATAGGTGTGAGTCGATGCGACGTCCCGCGATGCAGCGCCCGCCGTGGCGGGCGCGACAACGACGGCGACAGCGAGCACCGCGGTGAGGATCGCCACACGTCTGAGCATCTCGCCTCAATATAGCCTTGGATGGCGGCGCTGAGATCCGTTGTTCTATTCAGGCACGACCTCGATCCAGTCGAACCGACCTCCGCACAGTGCGCGCCACTGAGCGCTGGGCGTAACGCGAAGTGTGTCCACGTCCGGGGCGTCGGCGGGCGTCAGGACGATTTCGTGCAGGATCGCCCAACCCCCCGCGCCCGGGGCGAGGCTGAACCCTCCGCGCGCGATCGTCAGGCGATGGCGCCCGGCGGCGAGCCTGACGCGGACAGGCGTCATGTCGTCGGGATTGTGCGGGTTGCCGTCGACCTGCCCCCCGAGCGACGCGATCGAGCGTCCATCGACACCGATGTCCACCGTCGGCATCAGCTGGCCCTTGAGCCAGATGTCCCACACGCCGGCGTGTGGCGTCGCGAACGTGCTCTGCAGCCGGCCCGCCCCGGTCATCACCAGTCCCGGGTGGGTGTACCTCCACGCCGGGTGCATGCCCTCCTCCACCGCGACGCTCACGCGCTGCGGTGGGACGGCCGCAACCAGGTGGGCGCCGTGCGTCGCGGCGACCCCAGCCAGCCGCCGGATAGCTGCGCACGCGACCGGGCGTGTGCTCGCCAGTCCGAGATGCGCGATCGCCGCCGGCGCCCCCTCCCGGCGAGCCCACACCTGGTAGTAGGTCCCCTGCCACACCAGCCGGTAGGCGGACGGCGGCTCGCTGGCGGTCGGATCGCGGCGCGTGACGATCAGCGGATACGCCACCAGGGCCGCCGGCGGGATTCTGTCCAGGTCGATCGGATAGCCATGGCCTGTCATCAGCCGCAGCCCCGCAGGCGGATACAGGAAGTCCAATCCGCCCACGTCCAGATTGCGCAGCTGATACAGCGCATATTCGTCGAAGTCGCCGTACAGCGTGGGTCCGCGTCCGGCGAAGCGCCCGTTCAGGGAGCCCAGCTCGTCATACCGCGCGGTGGGCGCGAGGTTGGAGCCGTGGTATTGCATCGCATCCGACAGCCCGATCCCACCCGCGAGCGCCACCGCCAGCGCCAGCGCCGCCGCGCGCGCTCCCGGCCGGTGCGCGCAGGCGCGCAGGGCGGCGAAGCCTCCCCAGGCCATCAGCACAACCACCGGTGAGGTGAGCATGATCGCCTTGGCGTTCACCCACGTGGTCGCAAACACGCCCAATCCGATCCATATGGCGATCGTCAGGGCGAGCCATCCCGCCAGCGCGTGCTCGCCCATGTACACGATGCGCAGCACGCCCAGCACGGCGGCGGCGAGCGTGACGATCACGATCGCGTAGGAGACAGCGTGCAGCCCGCCGGTCGGGACCCGCTCGTAGCTGCCCACCAGCCACGTGCCCGCAACCTGCGCGGTGCGCAGCCCCGCCTGCAGGTTGCCGGAGTCGCTCGTCGACGCGATCCCCCGTGCCACCTGCACCGACCGGGACAGATCCGCCCACGTGCTCAGGGCGCCCACGAACAGGACCGCCGCTCCGGCGCCGATCAGCGCGATCAACCGCCCCGCCGGCTGCCGGCCGGCGGCGAGGTCGCGGATCGCCACCGCGCTCAGCACGGCGACGGCCGCCAGCCCCCACGCGCCGAATCCCGCCCCCAGCGCGGCGAACCCCCCGGCCAGCACGAGCGCGAACGGGATCGCGCCGGCCGCGCCGCGCCGCAGCCAGCGTGGATGCACGACCACGAGCGCGCCCAGCGTCAGGATCATGGTCAGCGCGACGATCTCCTTGACCGACGCGATCAGCTCATAGCCGTACACGAGCGCGGGCACGGTGGCGGTCAGCGTCGCCAGAGCGGCCCACGCGCCCGCGAGCCCGATGCGCCGCGCCAGCACCCACAGCGGACCGGCGGCTGTGGCGAGCATGAATGCGTTGAACGGCTGCATCGTCCAGATCAAGGGAGCGCCCAGAATGAACGCGCTGCCGCCGAACAGCGTGTCCGCGCCAGACGGGTAGCCGGTGGCGTAGTAGGCATGGATGTACTGGCCGTAGGAGCCCAGCAGGTCCAGGTGCGCGTAGTCCTGGCCATGACGCATCAGATAATCGGCGCCCAGCAGGTGAAACGCCGAATCGCCCAGGACGCCGAACGAGGAGAACGAGGGTCGTCCCGCGAGCAGTACCGGCGCCAGCGCCACGCAGTAGGCGAGCGCCGGCACGGCGAGCTGCCAGCCAAAGCGCGAGGGCCAAGCCCGCGCCATCGTCCTCGCCCTCGGCCACCCGAACGCCCACCCGGCTACGGCGATCGCCGTCAGCGCATACGGCGTGGCCGGGGCCAGCGGCGTGAGGTAGGTCGTCAGCTGAGAGACGGCGATCAGTGCGCCGGCGCCCACCGCCGGCAGCAGCATCCCCGGCAGCCAGCCTCCGCTCGCGCGATCGACCAGCAGCCCTGTGCCGATGCACAACAGGCTCAGCACGCATGGGTAGATCAATGCCGAGACGACGAACATGACGCGCGCAGGCTATTCGGTCCGCCCGCGCCCGGCCGGCGCGTGCGACGAGCGTTGCGTTACGGTCCGAGCATGTCCCCGGGAGAAGCCGAGCGGATGGTCGGCGGCAGCTGTGTGGCGCTTCTGCGCGCGGTCAACGTGGGCGGGCGCAATCGCATCGCGATGGCGCGCCTGCGCGAGCTGCTGGAGGGACTCGGCTACGGCGATGTGCGCACCCATCTGCAGAGCGGCAACGCCGTGTTCACCACGGCCGGCACGCGCGGGAGCGCGGAGGGCGTGGCGCGGGAGATAGAACGCGCGCTGGTCGAGGATCTGGGGCTGGCGGCCAGGGTGCTCGTGCGCTCGCGGGCCGAGCTGGAGCGGGTCGTCGCGGCGAACCCGCTGCTGGACGTGGCCGACAATCACGCGCGGCTGCTCGTGACGTTCCTGTCAGACGCGCCCCCGCGGGAGGCCGTGGGCGAGCTGGCGCCGGCCGAGTTCGAGCCCGACGTGTTCGCGATCGGCGAGCGGGAGATCTACGTCTGGCACCCCGACGGAGCGCGCGCGACGAAGCTGAGCAACGCCTTCTGGGAGCGGCGGCTGGGGGTTGTTGCGACGGGGCGCAACTGGAACACTGTCACGCGACTGCTGGAGCTGATGGGGGAGTAGCTCGGACAAATGACCGGGCGGGGACCGGACGATCGTCCGGTCCCCGCCGCTGCCCGCGCGCCCATCCATGCCCCCGGGGGGCGCGCCGAGCGTCTCTAGCGCATGCGCGGATCGACGAACACGTCGTCGATGCGCGAGCTGCCCGTGAGCGCGGTGAATCGCAACGCCGCCTGAGCGGTCCCGTCGGAGAGCAGGGCGCCCACGAGCGACCCGGTGAGCATCGGCAGCGTGGGCTGCCACGCGCCGCTCAGGGCGATGGTGCCGAGCGGCAGCCCGACCGGGCCGAGCAGGGTCTTGTAGACGACCTGCACGAGCACCGTGGAGAGCAGCCCGCCGTTGCGCGCGAACAGGCGGAACGTGGGATAGCTCGCGTTGACGCACACATACGGCGACTGCGCCGAGGCGCCCGCTGCCAGCGCGAGCGAGTAAGCGCCGACGCTGCCCGTGGCGCCGTAGGGCTCGCTGCCCGCGACGCGTGCGGCGCCCCCGGAGAGCGTCCAGCCCGCGAGCGAGCCCTCGAAGTCGCCGCCGGGGACGAGCTCGTAGGTGCTCGTATCGCCCCAGCGGGCGAACGGCTGAGTCAGCGCGGTTTTGCTGCAGGCGCCGGTGCTGATGAGCGCCGCACCCGCGGGTGCGACCGAGAACGCGGTCAGAACGACGCTCGTGCCGGCGCAAGCCAGCGCTACTGACACGCCCGAACGGCGGAGCCATCGAGCGGGGGTGAAAAGGGACGGGTATGAGAACACAAGTAGCCTCCGTGCTTGCACTGGCGGCCGAGCCATCTCGTGTTCGAGACCTCTGACTTTGCGTCCCCGCCTCGCGGCGGGTTTGCCCTTTTCAGTTTTTGGGGTGATAGCCGATCCGCGGACAGCATGCACGAGAAACGACGGCGTCGGAAGCGTGTTGGACGCTTGTTGGAGGATCGAGTGGCTCGACCGCCCCGATTATTCCGATGAAGGGGATTTCAACTGGAAATCGAGCGTGCAATGGGCGGATGGCTCCGATCGTGGCGCGCGCGTGACGATAGGCGCAGCAGATAGATGTCCGCTCACGCATACATCGAATCCGAGCGCATCCGCGCGTCCTTCGCGGACCGCGCCCGGCGGATGGCGCCGGCCGAGCTGCACGCCGAGCTGTGGGTCGGCGGCGGCTTTCTGATCGCGGCGGTGGCGCTCGTCGTGCTCGCGGGCACGCCCACCGGCGCTTCGCTGTCGCTGGCGATGCTGTACGTCCTCGGCGTGGCGGCCGTCGGGCATGTGCGCATCGACATCGGCGCCGGCTTCACGGTGCCGACGCAGGCGGTGTTCGTGCCGATGCTGTTCGCGCTGCCCGTCGCGCTCGTCCCCCTGCTGGTCGCGCTGGCGCTCGCGCTGGGGATGGCCCCGGCGATCCTCACCGGACGGGTTCCGGCGAGCAGGGTGCTGAGCGTTCCGGGCAACAGCTGGTTCGCGTGGGGGCCGGCGGTCGTGCTCACGCTCGCGCACGATCACACTCCGACGGCGCACTCCGCGGTGCTCGTGCTCGCACTCGCGGCCCAGTTCGCGTGCGACTTCGCCGCCAACGCCATGCGCGAACGGCTGCGCGGCGGGATCTCCGTGAGAGAGCTCGCCGAGGAGTGCCGGCAGGTCTATCTGATCGACCTGGCGCTCGCGCCGCTGGGACTGGCGGTCGCGCTGGCGGCGATGCGCTACCAGTGGGCGGTGCTGCTGATCGCGCCGCTGCTGGGCGTGCTCAGGTGGTTCTCCAAAGAGCGCCGCGCGCGGCTGGAGCAGCTGATCGAGCTCAACGACGCCTATCGCGGCACGGCGCTCGTGCTCGGCGACGTGGTCGAGGCCGACGACACCTACACGGGCGAGCACTGCAAGGACGTCGTACGGCTGGCACTCGACGTCGCCCGCGAGCTGGGCCTGGACGCGGGCCGCCGGCGCAACGTCGAGTTCGGCGCGCTGCTGCACGACGTCGGCAAGATCGCGGTGCCCAAGGAGATCGTCAACAAGCCCGGCAAGCTCGACGAGCGCGAGTGGGAGATCATCAAGACGCACACCGTCGAGGGCCAGCGCATGCTCGAGCGCGTCGGCGGCTTCATGGGCGAGGTCGGTCAGATCGTGCGCTCCCACCACGAGCGCTGGGACGGCGGCGGCTATCCGGATGGGCTGCGCGGCGAGCAGATCCCGCTGGAGGCGCGCATCGTCTCCTGCTGCGACGCCTTCAACGCGATGACGACCACGCGCTCCTACCGCAAGGCGATGTCCGTGGCGGCGGCCGTGGCGGAGCTGGAGAAGGGCGCGGGCACGCAGTTCGACCCGGATGTGGTCGGCGCGATGGTGGCGGTGGTCGCGGAGGGGTGAGTCGGGCGGCGCGAAGGCATAAGGCGCTGGCGACATGTGTAGTACCGATGGCTCATGCAGCACGTGCTGAGGACGAGCGTCGCATGCTTTAGAAAAAGCTGATGTGGTCCCTGGCGGCGCAAGCGCCGCCAGGTGGGGGGGCGCATGCGCCGTTCGACGGACCGCACATGTGCGGTCCGGGCAGGGTCGCATGCGACCCTGCCAGACGAGCCCGCATGCGGGCTCGTCCCCTCGCCGCATGCGGCGAGGGCTGAGACGGCGCATGTGCCGCCCCGGGGCCGCACGGCCCGCTCAGCGCGCGTGCGCAGTCACGGCCGTCGCGGGTCTTGGCGCAGCGCTCAGCGTGTGGGCGGCGAAGGCGAGCAGCAGCTGCGAGGTCAGCTGGGGCTTCTCGATCATCGGCGTGTGACCCGAGCCGGCGATCGCGACGATCCGCGCGCCGGGAATCGAGGCGTAGTCGTGGAATGAGGCGGGGGAGACGAGCTGGTCACGGGTCCCATAGATGACCAGCGGCGGCAGACCGAGCGCCTCCAGCCGGCGGGGCAGAGACTCGTGTTCGAGATAGGACTTGTCCTCGCTGTGGGAGTCGTCATAGGAGCTGTAGGTCATGCGCCAGAAGTCCTCGACGAATCGAGGCGGCGTCTTATAGCCGGGCGCGAACGCCGACGAGAGGCCCTTCGCGACCATTCCGTTGGTGGCCAGCGTGCGTGTGGCCTGGCCGATCACGGGGATGAAGCCGAGCCGCGCGATGAACGGCAGCTGGCCGGCGCTCGCCCTCGCTCCGGAGTCGACGAGCGCGATGCCCGCGACCAGCGGCCGGTCGCGCGTGGCCAGGGCGGTGGCGACGGCTCCGCCCATCGAATGTCCGACGATCAAGGCACGGCGCACGCCCAGCTTCGCGAGGGCTTCGTCCACGAGCTGAGCTTGATGTTCCATCGAGTAGCCGCCCGCCGGCTTGGCCGAGCCGCCGTGACCGAGCAGGTCGACGCGTATCACGCGATGGTGAGCGGCCAGCGCCGGCGTGATCGCGTCCCACCAATGCAGCGAGCCGTCGAAGCCGTGCAGCAGCACGATCGCGGGCGCGGAATGCAGGCCGTCTTCGCGCGCCTGCAGGTCATCGCCGTGGGGAAGGCGCACGATGAAGCCGATATCGGCGTGCGCAGGCTTGGTTTCGGCGCTGAGCATCAGCGCGTTGACCACGAGCAGGACGACGAGCACCGCCACGACCGTCACCGCCACCGCCGTCGCCATGCGCCGCCGCCGTGTGCCCGTATCTGTGCGCGTGTCGTGCGTCTGCTCGGCTGTGGCCATCGTCAGACCATATAACGACGGTAGGCGGTTTTTGTGAGGTCGCCGATCGCGAAGGCTCAGGACGGCGCGTCGGGCTCGCGCGGCAGATACGGCGCGAGCTCGCGGCGGGCGATCGAGAGCTTGTGCACCTCATCGGGCCCATCCGCCAGGCGCAGCGTGCGCAGGTGCGCGTAGGCCCACGCGAGCGTGTAGTCGTCTGAGACGCCGCCGCCGCCGTGCACCTGGATCGCGCGGTCGATGACCTTCAGCGCGATGTTCGGCGCGGCCACCTTGATCGCGGCGATCTCCGTGCGCGCGTGGCGATTACCGACCGTATCCATCAGCCACGCCGCCTTCAGCGTCAGCAGGCGCGCCATCTCGATCTCGATGCGCGACTCCGCGATCCAGTCCTGGATGTTCGCGCGCGCCGCCACCGGCTCGCCGAACGTGACGCGCGTCACCGCCCGCCTGCACATCGACTCCAATGCGCGCTCGGCGGCGCCGAGCGAGCGCATGCAGTGGTGGATGCGCCCCGGCCCCAGGCGCGCCTGGGCGATCATGAAGCCGTCGCCCTCGCCCGCGATCAGATTCTCCGCGGGCACGCGCACGTCCTCGAACAGGATTTCGGCGTGGCCCTCCTGGTCCTGATAGCCGAACACCGGCAGGCCGCGCAGGATGCTGACGCCGGGCGTGTGCAGCGGCACGAGGATCTGGCTCTGCTGGCGATGTCGCGGGCCGTCCGGCGCGGTCTTGCCCATCACGATCATGATCCGGCAATGCGGATGCAGCGCGCCCGAGATCCACCACTTGCGCCCGTTCAGCACGTACTGCTCGCCGTCGCGCTCGATGCGCAGCGCGATGTTGGTCGCGTCCGAGCTCGCGACCTCCGGCTCGGTCATCGCGAACGACGAGCGGATCTCGCCCTCCAGCAGCGGCTGCAGCCAGCGCTCGGCCTGCGCGGGCGTGGCGAACTGATGCAGCACCTCCATGTTGCCCGTGTCCGGCGCCGAGCAGTTGCAGGCCTCCGAGGCGATGTGCGAGCGCCCGAGGATCTCCGCCAGCGGCGCATAGTCGCTGTTGGACAAGCCCGCGCCGCGCTCGGGATCGGGCAGGAACATGTTCCACAGCCCGGCCGCGCGCGCGCGCGCCTTGAGCTCCTCCATGATCGCCGGCTGGTGGTGGGGGTCGCCGGACTCGCGCAGCTGGCGCTCGTAGGTCTCCTCGGCGGGATACACGTGCTCGTCCATGAACGCGCTCAGACGCTCCTTGAACTCGGTGCAGCGCTCGCTCGGCTGAAAGTCCATCGCTCCTCCTCGGTGACGGCTAGGTCATAGGATCATCGCCGATGACGCAACCACGAGCCGGCTACCGCGATGCGGGCGTCGATTACGAGATGCTGGACGAGGGCAAGCGACTGGCAATGACCATGGCCGCCGCGACCTCCTCGCTGCTGGCCGTCCATGGCGCCCGTGCGCTCGACGCCTCCCGCGGCGAGCCGGCGTTCGTGTTCGAGCTGGACGGCCGCGCGCTGGCGTTCGTGGTCGAGGGGTTGGGAACAAAGTCGATCGTCGCGCGTCAGGTGCTCCAGGAGCAGGGCATCGACCGCTTCGGCGACGTGGCCTACGACACGGTCGCCGCGATCGTCAACGACCTCTGCTGCGTAGGAGCGCTGCCGCTGGTCGTCAACGCCTACTTCGCCACCGGCTCCTCGCAGTGGTATCGCGAGGCCGATCGCTCGCGCTCGCTCGTGGAGGGCTGGCGCCGGGCGTGCGCCGACGCGGGCTGCGCGTGGGGCGGCGGCGAGTCGCCCTCGCTGCCGGAGCTCGTGCACGAGCAGGAGATCGAGCTCGCGGGAGCGGCCGTCGGCGCGGTGCCCGAGGGCCACGCGCCGATCCTGGGCGAGGAGCTGGGCCCTGGAGACGAAATCGTGCTCGTGGCCTCCAGCGGACTGCACGCCAACGGAGCGTCGCTGGCGCGCCTGGTCGCGGGCGGGCTGCGGGACGGCTATGCGACCGCGCTGCCGAGCGGAGCGACGCTCGGCGAGGCGCTGCTTGCGCCCTCGGCGATGTATGTCGGCTTGGTGGCGGAGCTGCTCTCACGCCGCACGCCGCTCACGTATATAAGCCACATCACCGGCCACGGCCTGCTCAAGTTGATGCGCCGGCCGCAAGCGCTGAGATACCGGATTTGGAAGTTGCCGGAGACGCCTGAGGTCCTGAGCTTTCTCGTCGCGGAAGCGGGGTTGGGCGCCAGGGCGGCCCACTCGACGTTCAACATGGGGGTGGGCTATGCCCTGTACTGCGCGGCCGGCGCAGGTACGGAAATCGTGGAGCTTGCGGCGGGAATGAGTCTTCACGCCTGCATCGCCGGCGCCGTGGAGGATGGGCCTCGGGAGGTAGTGCTGGAGCCGATCGGCGTGCGATTCGATGGCGCCGAGCTGGAGCTGTCGGCATGATCTCAGCCCCTAGTCTAACTCTTATCCTGAGGTTGAGAGTTCTAACAAATGGGCCATGCGCGCGTGCAAGCCAACTCCCGTAATGGTCATGATCTTGAACGCATCGCCCGCGACAGCTAAGGTTTCGGGTGGAAATCGCCACTGTTCTCCGGCGCGGGTCGCCGGAGATCTCGATATCGCCGGACCCGGCATGGCTCCGGAGCTACCCGGATCGAGGCGGACCTGTCCATCAACAAGAGGAGAGAATCTGATGCGCAGAGCATCCACCTGTCTGGCCTTGCTCGGCCTGGCCGTCCTCGGCCTGACCGGCGTCGCGTCGGCCGCGCCGACCGTCACGCTCGTAGCCAAGGCAGTCCCGATCCCCGGGTTCCCGGGCACCGGCAACATCCTCGGCGCGGGCGCCGCGGTCGAAGCGAAATACACGATCAAAGGCACCGAATCCACCGGCGGCGTGCCCTCGCAGATCACGCACGTCAACTTCTTCCTGCCCGCCGGCACGAAGATCAATCAGACCGGCTTCGTGACGTGCCCGTCGGCGACGCTCGAAAACATCGGCCCGAGCGGCTGTCCCAAGAAGTCGCAGGCCAGCCCCATCGGCACCGCGGGCGTCGTCGATCCGATCGGCGGCGAACTCGTCAAAGAGAACGCCACGCTGCAGGCGTTCTTCGCGCCCGGCGGCGGCCTGCAGTTCTACGCCAACGCGGCCTCGCCGATCTCGGCGCAACTGCTCGTCGCCAAGGGGCACTTCGTCAGCGCCGCACCCCCGTACGGCATGGAGTTCACCACCGAAGTCCAGCTCGTGCAGTCGGTTCCCGGCGCCCCGCCGGTGTCGACCGAATCGATCAACATCAAGGTCGGCGCCGCCTACAAGAAGGGCAAGAAGACGATCTCCTACGGCACCCTGCCGAAGAAGTGCCCGAAGGGCGGCTTCCCCGTGAAGTCGGAAATCACGTTCGCCACCGGCGAAACCTCGACCGCCGCATACAAGGCGCCGTGTCCCAAGAAGTAGACGCAGATTGACAGCGGCGGGTCTCGACCCGCCGGAGGCAAGCGTGAGGGGCGGTCCCCGTAGGATGGCGGGGCCGCCCTGATCGCTGTTGAGAAGGCATGGAAGGAACAGTCGGTTGAGTCAGACCAGTGGGTGGAGGAGAGGGGTTGGAGTCGCCGTCGCGGGCGCTCTCTGCGCGGCCGCGCCGCTGGCCGCGGCCGTGCTGATCTCCGGCTGCGGCTCCTCGGGCGGCTACACGGTGCGCGCGATCTTCGACGACGCCGCCAACATCATCCCCGGCGAGGTCGTCAAGATCGAGGGCGTGAAGGTGGGCGTCGTCGGCTCGGTCACGCCCACGCCCCAGCAGAAGGCGGCCATCGTGTTCGACATCACGACCGCCGGCTTTCAGGACTTCCGCGCGGACGCGAGCTGCACGATCGAACCGCAGGCGTTGATCGGCGAGAAGTTCGTCAACTGCCTGCCGACGCAGCCGCGCGCCGAAGGCACCCCGCTGCCCCCGCCGCTGCACAAGATCCCCAGCGGGCAGGAAGGCGAAGGCCAGTACCTGCTGCCGGTCACCAACACCTCCAGCCCGGTCGACGTCGATCAGCTGCAGGACATCAACCGGCTGCCGGTGGAGCAGCGGTTCACGATCATCATCAACGAACTCGGCGCCGGCCTGGCCGGTCGCGGCTCGGACCTGAACGCGGTCATCCGCCGCGCCGATCCGGCGCTGCGCGAACTCGACAAGGTGCTCGCCATCCTCGCCGCCCAGAACAAGGTGCTCGTGAACCTGGCCGAAGAATCCGACCGCGCGCTCGCGCCGATCGCCGCGGTGAAGAACCGCGTCACGCACTTCATCGTCTCCGCCGACACGGTCTCGCGCGCCTCCGCCAACCAGCGTGGGGCGATCGCGCGCAACCTCGCGGCCTTCCCGCCCTTCCTCGAACAGCTCGGGCCGGCGATGGAACGCTTTGGGCGCCTGGCCGACCAGACGATCCCGGCGTTCACCGAACTGAAAGCCGCGGCGCCGGGGATCAATCAGACGTTCACCCAGCTCATCCCCTTCACCCGCAGCTCGACGCCGTTTTTCCAGAGCCTCGGCAGGACCGCCAAGGTCTCCGGGCCCGCGCTCGTGTCGCTGCAGCCGCTGCTCGCTCGCCTGAAGACGCTGGGCGGCGCCACCAAGCCGTTCAGCGCCAGCCTCGCCGAACTGCTCACCAGCCTGCGCGACAGCGGCGGGCTGGAGCGCTTCATGGACCTGATCTTCCTCGGCGCCGGCTCGACCAACGGCTATGACGCGCTCGGCCACTTCCTGCGCACCGAAGGGGTCGTCGCCGCCACCTGCCTCACCTACGCGATCGTTCCAGCCCCTGGCTGTACCGGTAAGTTCTTCAGCACGTCCGGTGCCGCCGCCGGCGCCGGCGCCGCGTCGAGCGTGAGCGCCGCCAAGGCGCCCTCGAGCGCCACGAGCCTGACGATGGCGCGCACGCTGGCCGTGCTGAACGGCGCGACGCCCGCGCAGGCGATCGCGCGCTACCCGGGCTCGACTTCCACCGCGGCTGCGCTCGGCGAACCGGGCGGTGGCGCGCAAGGCGGGGCGAGCGCCCAGCCGGTCGGCGGATCGAGCGCCGGAATGACCTACTACACGCCCTCGTCCGAAAGCTCCGGGGCGGGCGGCATGTTGCTCAACTACCTGCTCGGCAATTGAGATGACCGCGATGCCTCCCTCGATACGACGCCACGCGCCCGCCCGTATGCCCGCGCGATGCGCGTCTCGTCCTCGCCCGCGACTCCGGCCGGCGGCATCGCTGAGCGCTGTCTCGGCCGCGCTGGCTCTGGCGCTGGCGCTGGCGTTGACTACGGCGAGCTCGGCGAGCGCCGAAGAACCCGCCGCGAGCACACCCGGCACGCCCCCGGCGGCCGCAGCGACGCCGGGCGGGGCCACACCTCCCGGCCCAGCCACCACCACCACCACCACCCCGGCGAGCACGCCTCCGCCGTCCACCGCCCCGCCCGCGGGCGCAGAAGCGGGCGAAGCGAACGCCGGACCCCAGGTGCGCGCGCAGCACCTGCAGCACAACTCTTCCTCGCCCTCCTTGCCCGGAGGCGGCGGGGGCGCCGCGCACGCCAACTCCCATCGCGCGGGCGCCGGGGCTTTGAGCGAAGGCGCAGGCGCCCAGGCGCAGACGACGGGCGGCGCCCTCGGGTCGCCGGCGGGCACCGGCCGCCAGGCCCCGTCTCCCTCGGCGCTGACGCCCGGGCTGCCGCCGTCGCTGGGCGCCTCGATCGCGGGCGTGCCGGCGTTCTTCATCGAAAGCTTCCGCATCCCGCCGTTCCTGCTGCCGATCTACCAGGCCGCGGGCACCGCCTACGGGATTCCGTGGCAGGTGCTCGCCGCGATCAACGAGGTCGAGACCGACTACGGCCGGGATCTCAGCGTCTCGAGCGCCGGCGCGGAGGGGTGGATGCAGTTCATGCCTGCCAGCTGGGCGCAGTACGGCGTAGACGCCAACGGCGACGGCTTCAAGGACCCCTACAACCCCGCCGACGCGATCTTCGCCGCCGCTCGCTATCTGCGCGCCGCCGGAGGGGACCGGAACGTGAGGGCGGCCATATACGCCTACAATCACTCGCAGGCATACGTGGACTCGGTGCTCCTGCGCGCGCAGCTGCTCGGCGGCACTCCGCCGGAACTGCTCGGCGCCATCACTGGGCTCACCGAGGCGCGCTTCCCCGTCCACGCACCCTCCCGCTTCAGCGATGGATTCGCGACGCTCTCAGCCCACGGATCCACTCCCGCGAAGACGCTCGCCGGCACGACCATCTACTCGCAGGCGGGCGCGCCCGTGATCGCCGTGCAGGACGGCGAAATCGTGCGCATCGGCGACTCGCCCTCGCTCGGGCGCTACGTCTCGCTGCGCGACGCCTACGGCAACACCTACGTGTACGCGCAGCTCGGCAGCGTGGCCGCGCTGTACCCCGTGCTGGCGCCCCGCCAGGATACGGCGGTGAGCGCGCGCATCGCCCGCTCCGGCGGCGTCTCCGAACCGGCGCCCAGCGGTCCCGCGACGGCGGGAGCGCAGCAGCGCTCGCCGCTGTCCGCCGGTGCGACCGAGTCGGGGCTCGCGCTCGGAGCCGCCGCCGCTCTGGAACCTGCCCCCGCGCTCCCCACGCCCCCGACGCCCGTGCCCGCTCCACGGCCGGCGCTCGCGCCGGCGCCCACGACCGAGCGCGCGTTCCGATCCGGCTCGAACGACGTCTACCTGCATCCGCTGCGCGCGGGCGCGCGGGTGATCGCCGGCACCGTCCTCGGTCGCCTCGGCGGTGAGGGCAGCGGCGCGGGCACGAGCCCGGCGGGCGGCGCCGGCGCGGGCGGGCCGCACATGTTCTTCCAGATCAAGCCGGCCGGGATCGGCGCGCCGGCGATCGACCCCAAGCCGATCCTCGACGGGTGGGTGGCGCTGGAGAACACCTCGATCTTCAGAGCCAAAGGCGAGAACCCCTTCCTTGCGACCTCGCCGAGCGTGGGGCAGGTGCTGCTCGAGTCCAAGGGACAGCTCGAGCAGCAGGTGGCACACGACGGGAGCCTGCACATGCGCGCCTGCGCGCGCCAGAACGTGCAGAGCGGACGAGTCGACAGGCGTGTGCTGGCGACGCTCGAGCTCCTCTCGGTGTCGGGCCTGAAGCCGACCGTCGCGGGGCTTCGCTGCGCCACAGCCGCGCCGGCGCCGCGAGGCGGCGCGCTTGCGGGCTCCACCGGCGACAGCGTCAAGATCACGGCGATCAACGGCATCCCGATCGCCGGTCACCAGGGACAGGGCTCGATCGCGGACACGACCATCCGCAAGCTCCTGACCCTGCAGGGCGTGAACCGGCCGCTGCGGATCGTCAGCGACACGAACATTCCCGGCGCGAGCAACCTCTACGTCGATCGGTCCGCCCGCGACCGCATCTCGGTCGCCTTCGCCGCTCCCGGCGCCGGCGCCCGCGCGGCGGCGTACGGGTCGGCGCTGAGCGCGAGCGAGTGGGTCAAGCTGATCGCGCGCCTCGGCGAGATCCCCGACCCCACGGTCGCCGGCAGACCCTCCGCCGCGGCTCTGCCCGACGGGACGGGCGCGGGCGCGCGCCCCGGGAATGCGAACGGGAGCCGCGGCGGCTCGAGCGAAGGGAGCGGCGGTGGCCACGGTTAGCCCACCCAATCCCGCGGCCGCGCCTTCGCCCCCCGACGAGCGGGCGGGGCCGGCCCCGACCACGCGGACGCTGCCGCCGGGCGCCGGGCGCGCGCTCGCGTTCGGCGCTCTGGCGATCGTCGCCCTGATCGTCCTCTACCTCGTCCTCTCCGGCGGCGGCGGTTCCGACTACCACCTCGAAATGAAGGAAGCGGGCCAGCTGGTGCGCGGCGACCAGGTCCAGGTCGGCGGGGTGCCCGTGGGCAGCGTCAAGGACATCGCCCTCGCGCCGGACTACAAAGCCCGCGTGACGATTCACGTGGACTCCTCGCTGACGCCGCTGCACGCGGGTACGATCGCCGAAATCAGGGTTCCCTCGCTGACCGGCGTGGCCAATCGCTACGTTGCCCTGACGCCGGGTCCCAACAGCGGGCCGGCGCTGTCCGACGGCGCCACGCTGCCCGCGAGCGCGACGCGCGAAGTGGTCGATCTGGACACGCTGTTCAACACGCTCAACCCGAAGACGCGCGAAGGTCTGAAAAACTTCATTCGGGGCTCGGGCGAACAGTACGTGGGGACGGGCGCCGACTTTGGCAAAGCCACCGAATACTTCGCGCCCTCGTTCGCCGCGCTGGACCACGTCTTCTCCGAGCTGACGCGCGACCAGGCCACGTTCACGAGCTTCCTCGTGGAATCGGCCAAGGCGCTGACGACGCTCGCGGCGCGCAAGGAATCGCTCGCGAACCTGGTCGAACACGGCGATCAGACCTTCCAGGCGATCGGCTCGCAGCAGAGCAGCCTCGCGAGCGCCCTGCACCTGCTGCCGAAAACACTGAAGCTGGATATCCGCTCCTTCGAAGTGCAGCCCGCCGCGCTGTCGGCGCTCACGCGCCTGTTCCGCGCGCAGACTCCGCACAACCCGGCGCTGGCGACGCTGTTCACGAGGCTGAGCTCGCTCGCGACCACCGCCACGCCGGCCCTCACCAACTTCAGCCAGGCGATCTCGCGTCCTGGCCCGAGCAACGACCTCACCGAAGCGTTCGCCGTCATTCCCGCGGTCGCTTCGCAGCTGACGACGGCCTCGCCCAGCGGCGTGCAGGCGCTGCGCGAATCGGTCCCGATCACGTCCTTCTTCGGCCCCTACGCGCCCGAGTTGCAGGGTGCCGCGCGCTCCTTCGGCCAGACGACCGCCTACTACGACGCCAACGGCCACTACGCGCGCATCAGCCCGGTCGCGCCTTCATTCAAGCTGGGCGCGAACAACAAGCTCACGCCCGCGAGCGCGCAGCAGGCGCTCGAAGGGCTGCAGACCGGCCAGCTGCGCCGCTGCCCGGGCGCCGCGACCCAGCCCTCGGCCGACGGCTCGGCGCCGTTCACCAACAACGGCCAACTCAGCTGCGATCCGACGGAGACCCCCAAGTGAGCCCCCGCCGCCGCGGATCGCTGGCCGGAAGTCCGCTCCTGATCGGGGCGCTGACCACGCTGATCGTCGTGGTCGCCGTGTTCCTGTCGTTCAACGCCAACAACGGGCTCCCGTTCGTGCCCACGTACGACATCAAGGTGGAATTGCCCGAAACATCCGGCCTGCAGAAGGCCAACCAGGTGCGCATCGCGGGCACGCGCGTCGGGATCGTCAGCGCGCTGATGCCGCGCCAGAACCCCACCACCGGGCGCATCACCGCGATCGCGGAGTTGAAGCTGGAAAAGGGCGTGGGACCCCTGCCGGCCGACACGAAGGCGGTCGTGCAGTCGGTGTCGGCGATCGGGCTGAAGTACCTGGAACTGGAAAAGGGCTCCTCGCGGCAGCCGCTCAGGGCCGGCGAGACGATCCCGGTCGCGCAGACGCGCGAACCGGTGGACATCGTCTCGCTGTTCAACATGTTCGACCAGAAGACGCGGACCGCGATCCAGAACAACACGATCAACTTCGGCGACGGTCTCGCCGGTCGCGGGCTGGGGCTCAACGAAACGATCGCCACGCTGCGCCCGCTGGTCACCAACGCCGTCCCCGTGCTGCACAACCTGGTGGCGCCGCGGACGGGCTTTCGCAACCTGTTCCCCGCGCTCGACCGGCTCGCCTCGCAGGTCGCGCCGGTGGCCGACACGCAGGCCGCCTGGTACAGCGAGATGGACACCCTCTTCTCGGCCTGGGCGAACGTCGCGCCGTCGCTGGAACAGGCGATCGTGGGCGGTCCCCCGACGCTCAAACAGATCACCCACACGCTGGCGTTCATAGCCCCCTTCGTGGAAAACACGACCGCATACATGCGCGTGCTGCGTCCGACCGCCAGCGCCCTGCGCGTCGTCGCTCCACAGCTGGGACACGCGCTCACCGTGGGCGCCGTCAACCTGCGCGCCGCCACGGCCCTGAGCCAGAGCGTGGCGGAAGGGGCGCAGGCGTTCCAGGCGTTCGCGCAGAACCCGATCGTGACCCTCGGCCTGGAAGATCTCACGCAGACCGCGGAAGTCGGCGGACCGCTGCTGGCGGGGCTCGCGCCCGCGCAGGCGTACTGCAATTACGTGACGCTGATGCTGCGCAACATCTCCAATCTGCAGGCCGAGAACGTCGGCAACGGCACGCTCGCTCGCGCGGCGATCGTGCTCTCCCCGGTGGGACCAAACGCCGAGGGCTACCCCTCCTCGGGGCCCGCGAACGGGCCATCCACCGAACGAGGACTATTGCCAAACGGAGCCCCCGGGCCGATCATCAACAACGACTTCGTCCACGCCAACCCCTACCCGAACGTCGCCGGTCCGGGCCAGCCGCGGCTCTGCGAAGCCGGCAACGAGAAGTACGTGCCCGGCAGGCTGCTCGTCGGCAACACGCCCGCCGGCGGCAGCGCGAACAACCGCGAGTTGACCTCGCGCGAACAGAACCTGTTCGGCGAAAAGTACCCCAGCGCGACGCTCAAGGCGCTCGGCCTCGCCGGCGGGAAGAAGAAGAAGAAGTCATGAGCCTTCGTCTGCGCTTCTGGCGCCGCCACGACGAAATCCCGGTCGTCGAGTTGCGTCGCCTGAACCCCTTGCGCGCAGGGGTCGTGTTCCTCGCGATCCTGCTGATCGCCGTCTACTTCGGCTTCACCAAGCGCATCCCGTTCAAACACGGCTACCAGCTGAAGGCGGTGTTCGCCAGCGTCCTGAACATCCATCCCTCCTCGCCCGTGCGCATCGCCGGTGTGCCCGTCGGCAAGGTCGTCTCGATCCAGCGCGAGGGCAACGCGGGCCTGGTGAACATGGAAATCGAACCGAAAGGCCTGCCGATCCACACCGACGCGACGCTGAAGATCAGGCCGCGGATCTTCCTCGAAGGCAACTGGTTCGTGGACATGCAGCCCGGCAGCCCGACGGCGCCGAGGATCTCCTCGGGCTACACGATCCCGATCACGCAGACCTCCGACCCGGTGCAACTCGACCAGGTGCTCGACGCGCTCAACTCCGACACGCGCGCCAACCTGCAGATCTTCCTGCAGGAATACGGCGACGCGCTCACCCGCAAGCCGAACGCCCGCGAAGACGCCGCGCAGGATCAGGACGTGCGCGGATTGAACGCGGCGCAGGCGCTGAACAAGACCTACCATCGCGCGCCCGCCGCGCTGCGCGGCTCGGCGATCGTCGACCAGGCGCTCGGCGGTATCGAACCGCACGACCTCTCCGCTCTGATCGCGGCGATCGGCAAAGTGACCGGCGCGCTGAACGTGCACGAGCAGCAGCTCAGCGAATGGGCGCCCAACTTCAACGCCTTCCTCGCCCCGCTCGCGGCCGAATCCGCCAACCTGAGCGCCGCGGTCGCCCGCCTGCCGGGCACGCTGCGCGGCTTCAACCACGCGCTGGTGTCCCTCAACATCGCATTCCCGGCGCTGCACGAATTCGCCACCGCGATCCTTCCCGGCGTCGAACAGGAGGCGCCCACCATCGCCGTCGCGCTGCCGTGGATCGACCAGGTGCAGGCCTCGCTCTCCCCGAGCGAGCTCGGCGGCGTCGCCAGGGGCCTGAACGAAGCGTCCCCGACGCTCGCCAAGGTGCTCGGTGAACAGGTCCCCTTCTACAAGCAGACCGAAGCGTTCAGCAACTGCCTGACCAAGCTGTTCTTCCCGGGCGCCAACACCAAGCTGCAGGACGGGTCGAGCACCGCGGGCGTGGAAGTCTACAAGGAGTTCTGGTACGCCCTCACGGGTCTCGCCGGGTTCGGTCAGAACTTCACCGGCAACGGCACGATGGCGCAGGCCCTGGTCGGCAACAGCGGCCAGATCGTTCGCTCCGGTCACACGTCGATCCTCGGCACCAAACTGCAGGGCCTGCAGCTGCTCGCGCATGCGCCGCTGGCGCCGCTGGGTACGCGCCCGGCGTATCCGGTGCAAGAGCCGCCCTACAGGCCGCTGGTGGCGTGTGACACCCAGACACTGCCCGAATTCAACGGCCCCCTGTCGCAGGGCCCCGCGGATGGGAGCACGCCGTGACCCCCGGGGAGAGTCACGAAGGCGGGCTGAGCGTCCGCGAACAGATCGCGCGCTACCAGAAAGCGTTCATCGCGGTCGTGAGCATGATCGTGATCGCGGCACTGGTCGGCGGCTACATCCTTGCGCACGAGAACCTCAAGCTGCCCGGCTGGGTGCCGGTTCTGGGACGCAATTACTTCGTGCTCAAAGGCGAATTCCAGACCGCGCAGGCCGTCACCCCCGGTCAGGGGCAGACCGTGACGATCGCGGGCGCGAAGATCGGGGAAATCGCGAGCGTCGACCTGCGCCAGGGGGTGGCGATCGTGACGATGCACCTCACCCCGAAGTATTCCGAAGGGCGCATCTTCAACGACGCGACGATACTGCTGCGCCCGAAGACGCAGCTGAAGGACATGACCGTCGAGCTCAATCCCGGCGAAGCGCGCACCGGCGCGCTGCACAGCGGCGCGACGATCCCGCTCTCGCAGACGGCGCCGGACGTCAACTTCGACGAATTCCTCGCCGGCCTGGACGGCGACACGCGCGCCTACCTGCAGGAGCTGCTGGCGGGCGCCGGCGAAGGCCTGCACGGCAACAGCCGCAACCTCGCGGCCGTGCTCAAGCGCTTCGATCCGACCGCCCGCGATGCGCAGCTGATCACCCGGCAGTTGCAGCTCCGCCACGCGAACATCGCGCGCTCGATCCACAACTTCCGAGCGCTGATGGAAGGGCTCGGCGCCAAGGACCAGCAGCTGGCCGACCTGATCCAGTCCTCCAACGCCGTGTTCGCGACCTTCGCGCAGGAGTCTCAGAGCGTTCGGCGCACGGTGCAGCTGCTGCCTGGCGCCCTGCGCAAGACCGAACAGGGATTGGGCAAGCTCGGCACCGCCTTCGGTCTGGTGGGGCCGACCCTCACCGAGCTGCACCCGTTCGCCAGCTCGATCGCTCCCCTCGATGAAGCCGTGCGGCCGTCGTTCAAAGTCACGACGCCGATACTCAAGAACGAGATCAGGCCGTTCGCCCGGGAAATCCTGCCCACGATCGATGCGCTGGAGCCCAGCACGAAGGACCTCGCCGCGTCCTTCCCCCAGCTGGCCAGCAGCTTCAGCGTGCTGAACGAACTCTTCAACGAGCTCGCCTACAACCCCGGCAAGACCCAGGCCGGCTTTGGCTTCTTCGCCGCCTGGGCCGCCCACAACCTCAACGGCGTTCTCAGCTCGGCCGACGCGCACGGGACACTCACGCGTACGCTGGCCTACCTGAACTGCGAAGTGCTGCCGCTGCTCGCGCCGACGGCGAAAATCAACCAGACCGTGAACATCATCGTCGGCTTGATCAACCCGCCGACCAAGGGCGAGTGCCAGGCTGCCGGCATTCTCAAGGGCGTGACGGCTGCGGCGGCGCGCGCGCCCCACGCGCAGGCGCCGGCCGGGGGCCCGTTCTCCGGCTTCGACCAGCATTCGTTCGGAGCGGGGGGCCACTGATGCAAAAGCGCGCGCCCACGCTCGGCAATATCGTCGTGATCGTCCTATTCGTGCTCAGCTGCTTCGGCCTGCTGCTGTTCCTGTGGGAGTCCTTCGGCGGTCCGGTGCCGCTGAAACCGAGGGGCTACCAGTTCACCATCGGGTTCCCGCGCTCGCTGGCGCTGGCCGAACAGTCGGACGTGCGCATCAGCGGCGTTGACGTCGGGCACGTGGTCGCGCTGAGGCTGGGCAACGAAGGCCGCACGATCGCCACCATCGAACTCTCCAGCCGGTACGCGCCGATACCCGCCGCCATGCACGCGATCCTGCGTCAGAAGACGCTGCTGGGTGAGACCTACGTGCAGCTTGTCCCCCAAGCCGGGCGCGAATCGCTGCGCTCGGGCCCCCAGCTGCCCGACGGCGCCAGGCTGCCCCAGAGCCAGGTCGAACCGTCGGTGACGCTCGACGACATCCTCTCGGCGCTCGATCCCACGACGCGCCGGGACTTCCAGATCTGGATGCAGTCGATCGAGCAGGGCATCACCGGTCGCGGGGAACAGATCAACTCCGACTTCGCCGTGCTGCAGCCGTTCTCCGAACACGCCAACAAGCTCGTCGGGGTACTCGCCTCCCAGCAGGGGGCGGTGACAGGGCTGGTCAAGAACACGGGCGAAGTGTTCGACGCGCTCTCCGAACGCGACCACCAGTTCCAGGGTCTCATCGTGGGCGGCGAGCGCACGTTCCGCGCCGCGGCCTCCGAGAGCCAGGCGTTCGCCGAAACGTGGAAGGTGCTGCCCTCCTTCGAGCGCCAAGCGCAGGTGGCGTTCAAGGAACTCGACAGCTTCTCCACGGTCGCCGGCCCGTTCTTCCACGAATTCATCCCCGTCCAGCGCCAGCTCACTTCCCTGGCCGAAGCGGGCAGGTCGTTTGCGCCTCCCTTCAGCAGCTTCCTCACCGGGCTCGGGCCGCTGACGAGCGCAGCGAAGAAGGGGCTGCCGGATGTCAAGCAGCTGACAGGGCTGACCGTGCCGCTGCTCGAAAACTTCCGGCCTGTGCTGCACAACTTCGATCCGTTCCTGCAGTTCAGCGACCGCTACATCCCCGAGCTGCAGGGGCTGTTCGCGAACTTCGCCGCCGCCACGCAGACCAAGGCCCAGGACAGCAACGTGGCGGCGGGCGAAGGCAGAGGCCCGCAGTTGCATTTCCTGAAGGCGATGTTCGTGCTGACGCCCGAAAGCCTTGCGATCTACACCAAACGGGTGGGCACCAACCGCGCCAATCCCTACTTCCAGCCCGGCGCCTTCCGCACGCTCGCCAACGGCGGGCTGCAGGTGTTCGAAGGCGGAGCGTGCGCGGACTCGGCGCCGTCGGTGAGCGGTCCGGCGAACGAAACGATCTCTCAGACCCTCATCGAACAGCTGATTCAGTTCCACATCGCCAATACTCCGGAAACCGCCAACGCGGTTCCCGCGCCGGCCTGCAACCGGCAGGGCACGTTCACGTTCAACAGTCAAAGCAGCCAGTATCCGCACGTGACCTACAGCGGGAAATAGGCCTCCCCACCGGCGGCGCCCGGGTCCGCGACGGTGAGGTGTGCCGCGTTCTGTGGGCCGCGCTCGAGAACGAAAGTGTCCTGCGGCCACGAGCCAGGGACCGGCGGGAGGAGCGTCAGGCGGGCATGGCGGCGGACTCGGAGGCGGCGAGGGCGCGCTCGTGGCCGAGGTAGGGCATGAGCGCGAAGTAGAGGAGATCCGGCAACAGCGCCGGCAGCGCCGCGACCTCGCCGTCCAGCGCGTGCCGGTGCAGGATCGAGGCGATTCCCCCGACGATCGCTTCGGAGGTCTGCGGCGGCAGATGGCTAATGTCGGGAACGCCGCCGTCCGCGTCGGCGCGGTGGCGGCCCTGCTCGAGTGCGGGGACGAAGCTCGCCATCGCCGAGCGTATGCGCGCGATCGCCGGATCGCCGGCGCCGAGGCACTCGACGAGCGTCAGGCGCGCGCCCTCGGGGTCGCAGGCGAGCGCCTCGAGCAGCGCCTGCAGGCCGAGGCGCATGCGCTCAGACCAGCTCGTCGATCCCTCGACGCGCTCGAAGATCGTGTCCCCGATCCAGCGAATCTGCTCGTCGAGCGCCGCCAGCATGCAGTCCTGCTTGTCCTCGAAGTGCTCGTAGAAGACCGGCTCCGGGACTTCGGCGAGCGCCAGCACCTCCTCGATGCCGGCGCGGTCGTAGCCCTCGTGTGCGACCGTCCGCACGAACGCATCGAGGGCGCGCCGACGTGGATCCCGGACGAGGGACGACGGCTCGAGTGCGACCGCGCAACGTCTGCGATCCAGCATTACTGACTCCTCCATATACCCCCCTCCGGCTATAAACCGATTCTGACGCAATATCGTAGACCGTCCGGCCGCAGATTGTCAAGCTGAGTGCGGCTGCCGGCATCGGAGCGGCCGACTAGTATTCGGGAGGTGGATACGTCCGACGGCATACAACGCGGCCTCGAGGAGGGGCGCGATCCAGGCTCCGGGCGCGAGACCGGGGCCGCGAGCCCGGTCGCGGCAGGCGAGCACGGAGATCTCCTCGCCCAACGGCGGGAGGGCGCCGAGTTCGAGTATCACTCCAGCGAGGTCGATCTGCTCGGCGATCCCGACGACGAGCGCTGGTCGATCCGTTGCCTGGACGTGCACAAGCGCTTGGGGGGGGCGCCAGTCCTCAACGGCCTGAACGTGGCGATCCCCGACGAGACGATCACGGTGGTCCTGGGTCCGTCCGGCACCGGCAAGAGCGTGCTCATCAAGCACCTGATCGGGCTGATGTTCCCGGACTCCGGGGAAATCATCGTCAAGGGAGAATCGGTCCCGACCCTGACGCTGCCCAAGCTGCTGGCCCTGCGCCGCAAGATCGGCGTGCTGTTTCAGGACGGCGCCCTGTTCGGGTCGATGTCGGTGTACGACAACATCGCGTTTCCGCTGCGCCAGCACACGGACATGGCCGAGGCGAAAATCTCCGAGATCGTCAGGAAGCGCCTGTCCGACGTCGGGCTGATGGAGGCGATCGACTACATGCCCAACCAGCTGTCCGGGGGAATGCGCAAGCGCGCCGGGTTCGCCCGGGCGCTGGTGATGGAGCCGGAGATAGTGATCTTCGACGAGCCCGATTCGGGCTTGGACCCGGTCAGGACGGCGTTGCTGTGCGACCTGATCCAGGAGATGCACACCATCTACGGTGGTACGTACATCGTCGTGACCCACAACATCGCCTCGGCGCGGCAGATCGGCGAGTACATCGCGCTGCTGTGGCGGGGGCGGATCGTCGAGGCCGGAGACGCCGAGCGGATGTTCTCCTCGGAGAACCCATTCGTACGCCAATTCCTCAGCGGGTCGGCGGAGGGTCCGCTGACGATGGATTGAGCGTCTCTCGCCCCCCCGGCGCAGACGGGAGCGCGATCGCCGTGAGCACCAGGCCGTCCTCGATCAGCCACCGGCCGGAGAATGACGTAAGTCGCTCGCCGGCGGCGAGCGGTCCGCGAACCAGCAGACGCGCGGTGAAGGTCTGCGCGTGCGCGTCGACCTCGAGGACCGCGTCCTCGAAGCCCAACCACCGTCTGACGAGGGGAAACCAGGCCTTGTAGACGGACTCCTTCGCGCTGAAGAGCAGCCGATCCCAATGCACGTTCGGCATCTCGCGCCTGCGCTCCCGCAGCCAGCACAGCTCCTGGGCGGTCGCGATCTCGCCGAGCACGCCCTCCGGTAGCGCCCCATGCGGCTCGGCGTCGATCCCGATCGTCGCCATCTCCGTCGAGCGCGCGATCGCGCATGCGCGGTAACCATCGCAGTGCGTGATGCTCCCGACCACTCCCGCGGGCCAGCGTGGCTCGCCGCGCTCGCCGCTTGTGATCGCGGCCGCGGGCAGGCCAAGCTGCGAAAGCGCCGCGCGCGCGCACGCGCGCGCGGTCGTGAACTCGCGGCGGCGCTTCTCGACCGCCTGTCCGATCGCGGCCTCCTCCGCCGCAAACAGCACGACGCCGGCTGCGTCCTCGCGCGCCTCGACCGCGATCACGGTCGCGGGCAGGATCGCCTCGATCATGCGCGCTGCGCCGGCCATATCCGCCGCAGAACCTCGCCGGCGGGCCGCCGGCGCCGCCACTGACGCGGATATCCGAGCGAGACCTCCTCGAACCTCACTCCGCCGTGCCAGCTGGTGCGCGGGACGTGCAGGTGCCCGTACACGACCACGGCCGCTCGAAATCGTCGATGCCAGTCGGCCGTGCGCTCGGTGCCGCACCACTGTGCGAACTCCGGGTGCCACAGCACACGCGTCACCTCGTCGATCAGGGGAAAATGACTCACCAGCACGGTGGGGATGTCCGCGGCGCAGGTCGCTAGGCGAAGCTCCGTCTCGCTCACCCTCGCGTGGCACCAGGCCTCCCTGCTGGGGTATGGATGTGGATGCAGCAGGAACTCGTCGCTGCACACCACCCCGGCTGCGTGTGCCCGCGCGAGCGACTCCTGTTTCGTGCGGGCTATGTTGCGGCCAAAGGAGTAGTCATAGAGCACAAACAGTGGGGCTATCGTCATCGGGCCTCCGGACCCCTCCCAAACGGGGTAGGCGTCCTCCGGCGTGATCACGCCGATGCGGCGACACATCTTCACCAGATGCAGGTAACGCGCCTCGCCGCGCAGTCCGCTAGAGTCGTCGGGAAGCGTCCACAGCTCGTGGTTGCCCGGCACCCAGACGACTCTCGCAAACCGTTCACTCAAGAGTCCGAGCGCCCATTCGACGTCCTCCGGCGTCTCGCTGACGTCGCCGCACACCAGCAGCCAGTCCTCGGGCGAGCGGGGCTCGAGGCTGTGCACCATCCGGCGGTTCTCCGGATGGGACACGTGCAGGTCGCTGACGCCGAACAGTGACCCCTCGATCGGTGAGCTGGCACGCACCGAGCAATCATATAGTCGCCGCGGCGCGAGTCACCGGTTTGCGCGCTCCCCAACCCGAGTGTCGAGTCAACAAATCGCGCCCGCTTCCTGTCAGCCCACCGTGTATGAGGTTTCCGGCGGCTGCGTGAGATAGGCTCTCGTTCGCCCGAGCGCGTTAACTCTCACTTTCACTGCGCAAACTCGCGCGGTCGAGTCGCTCGAGCGACGTGGAGGCACGCGCTTTGCGAATGGACGACCGATGTCACACAAGCTCGATCCCCAGGCACAAGATCTGCTCGATGTGATCGGCGCCGCCGGGATGGCGCCGATCCACACCCTGCCCGTTGCCGAGGCGCGGGAGCGCATGCGCGCGACGCTCATCGGCGGGGGAGAGCCGCCGGCGCTCACGCGCGTCGAGGATCTGTCGCTTCCGAGCGCCACCGGGCCGCTGGGGCTGCGTCTCTACCGACCCTGCGAGGGCACGCTGCCGATCGCGCTCTTCCTGCACGGCGGAGGCTGGATGCTCAACGACCTCGACACGCACGACGATCTCTGCCGCCGCCTGGCCAGACGCTCACGCTGGCTGTTTGCGTCGCTCGACTATCGCCGCGCGCCCGAGCACAAGCACCCGGCGCCCGTCGAGGATGCCCTCATCGCCTACCGATGGCTGCTGGACAACGCCCGGCTCCTCGGCGGCGATCCCCACCGCATCGCGCTGGTGGGCGAGAGCTCGGGGGCGACGATCGCCGCGAGCCTCGGCCTGCTGCTGCGCGATGGCGGCGCACCGATGCCGATCTACCAGGCCCTGGCGTACCCGATCATGGACACTTCCGAGAACTGGCCCTCTCGCGGCGAACGCAGTCACGGATATACCCTCGATATTCCACAAGTCAGGTGGTATCTAGCCAATTACCTGGCGCCCGGCCAGGATTCGAGCAGTCCATATCTCTTCCCGCTGATTGGAAACGATCTGTCTGGTCTGCCGCCCACGCTCGTGATGACCGCCGAGTACGACCCTCTCCGCGACGAGGGAATCGCTTTCGCCGACAAGCTCGCGCACGCGCGTGTCGCGGTAGAGCGTTTCCACGCCGAGGATCAGATGCACGGCTTTCTCATGCTCGGCCGAGTCGTGGACCGCGCCGCCCAGCTGGTCGATCGCCTCGCCGACGCGCTCGCCTCCCGATGACCGGCAGGCTTGCGTCAATTCCACATAGACCTGAAATGCGTTGGCCGTCGTCTTGACTGTCGAGTCCCGTAGCCGAGGACAACCGCTCGAGAGATGCTCGCCGGCGCGCGAAAAGACGTTGCACCAGCATGGGTCGCTCGTGGATTTGCAATTTTAATGGCACGTCCCGAAAAAAATCGCATGCGCAGTGGCGTTCACACGAAGACTATGATATACTCGATCTGCGAACTTGGTCGAATCGGCTGGTGCACCGTGCTGGTTCGCTTGTGGATTTCGCACTTGGAATGTCGGTCATCCTGGAGCTTTAGAGGCTGCGGTCGTGTTGGCTTCCAGGTCTTCGCGGTCGCTTGCGTGCGTGTGCGGCATCCTAAGGATCGTGTCCACTGGTCGGCGGGGCGCTCACGAGTGTGGGAGGTCGGGTAGATGTGCCGCGTATCTGAACACAATTAATAGGCGAGGCAACGCGGGAAGTCGATCGGACTAGCGACATGTCGCTAGTCACTGGCTCGAATATCGGCGAGAATGGAGCAACGTGATCACGGGAGAGGACACGTTGGAACACACGTTGGAACGTCTGCGGACGTTTACGGCGGTACGCGAGAATGTCGCCGATCGCCTCCGCGCGCGGCTCCCCGAGATCGAGCGGGCCATCTTCGCGGGCCTGCGCGCCGGCACCCCGGACCCCGCGACGGCCGGTGACGCTGAGTATGTGCAGGGGCTGCGCGTCACGATCGTGGCCGTCCTCGACTATGCCCTGGCGGGAATTGCGATGGGCGAAGACGGGTGCGTGCCGATTCCCTCGGCGGCCATCGCCCAGGCCAGGCGCGCGGCGTGCAACGACGTGGGCCTGGAGACGGTCCTCCTGCGCTACGCGATCGGCAATCGCGTGCTGAGCGACTTCGTCATGGAGGAGATAGACCATCTCCCGGGTCGGCGATTGCGAGAAGTCCTCGGCACGCAGGGCGCGCTGGTCGAGCGGCTGATGGGCGCGGTCTCCAGCGAGTACAAGCTCGAGCGCGAGCGCATGGGACGCTCCTCCGAGCAGCGCCGGGGAGAACGGGTGCAGAGGCTGCTGGCCGGCGAGTCGCCCGCCGCCGTCGAGTTCGGCTACGAGCTCGAAGGCGCCTGGCACCTGGGGATTATCGCCGTCGGCGCGAGGGTACGCGAGGCGACCCGCGGACTGGGCGTGGCGGTCGGTCGGGACATGCTCGCGCTGGCGCGTGGCGAGGCGACGGCGTGGTTGTGGCTCGGCGGCGAGCGTCCGCTCGCGATCGGCGCCCTCGAGTCCCACCTGGCGCCGATGGTGCAGATGGGCGTCTCTGTGGCGGTTGGCGAGCCGAGCTCGGGCGTCGGCGGATGGCGCCTGACGCACCGCCAGGCGCAGGCCGCGCTGCTGGTCGCCCTGCACCGGCCGCAGGGCGTCACGCGCTACGCCGATGACATGCTCCTGGCGGCCGCGCTCCAGGACGAGACTCTCGCGACGTCGCTGCGCGAGATATACATGTCGCCGCTGTCCTCCCAGCGTGATGGCGGCGTCGTCCTGCGCGAAACCCTGCGCGGCTACTTCGACGTGACCTGTAACGCGGCCACGGCGGCGGTCAAGCTCAAAGTGGACCGGCACACGGTCGAACGGCGCCTGCACAAGATCGAGGAGCGGCTCGGTCGCCTGCTGCCAGCCTGTCAAACCGAGCTGGAGGTCGCTCTGCGCCTACACGATCTCGGGGTGGGCGGTTGACGGGGCTACTCAAATTGTGCGTAGATCACACATCGGGCGGTGGGACGATCTGGCGCATTCGGGGAGTCGATGTGCGCCATATAGGCGCAAGAAAAGCTTTCCCCCAATTACCGACAATCAGTAGGATCACAGACTGAAAGCTAGTGACATTCGGCACGCTGCGGACACCAATCAGTCGCGCTGGTCGCTGCCGCGTCGATATGAGGATGGCGTAGCTGTAACACGCACGATCTGCCACGCCGATCGGGTGCGGGTAATGACGACATTTGTGATGGTGTTCCGTGCGATACAGCGAAAACGGCCGAATCTCCGCTCGCTACCGCGACAACGGTCGGGCTGAGAACGGACGAGCGGCGTCGCCTGAGAGCGTCGGGCCGTGCGTGGCGATGCGCCTGCGCCTGCGTCATGCCGCGATCGAGGAGGTGATCTTCGATCGCGTCAGTGATCCCGCGTCGTTCGGCTCGGCGGGCAGCGAAGACGCGGAGTACCTGTCCGGGTTGCGCGCGACGGTCATAGACGTCGTCGAGTACGTGCTCACAGGGATAGAACTGGGGGAGGACCAGGCCGGACCGATCCCGTCGGTGGCCGTGGCGCAAGCGCGCCGCGCGGCGCGCTCGGGCGTCAGTCTGGACACGCTCGTGCTCCGCTACATCACAGGCCACCGGCTGCTGGGAGAGTTCGTCAACGACGAGGCCGATCGCGCGGGCTACTCGAGTCATGGCCATGCCCTGCACCATCTGCGCAGAGCACAGGAGTCGCTGCTCGAGCGCGTAACGGCGGCGATCGCCGGCGAGTATCAACAGGAGCGCCAGCGGATCGAACGCTCGCCCGATCAGTGTCGTCGCGAGCTGGTGCAGAAGCTGCTGGCGGGTGAGCCCGGCGACTACGCCAGGCTCGACTACGAGCTCGACCTCTGGCACGTGGGCCTGATCGCAACCGGCGTCGAGGCGGACAGGGCGGTTCGAGATCTGGCGAGCGGCCTCGGGCGCCGGCTGCTGTCGGTCGCCGGCTGCGAGGGAAGCGTGTGGGCGTGGCTCGGCGGGCGCGATCGGCCGGCTATCACCGACGTCGAGCGGCTCCTGCGCGAGGGTGTCAGCGTAAGGCTCGCGATCGGAGAGCCGCACCGGGGCATCGACGGATGGCGCACCACCCATCGCGAAGCGCAGGCGGCGCTGCCCGTCGCCCTCAGCCGGTCGCAGGTCCTGACTCGCTGCGCAGACGTGCCGCTCGAGGCGGCGCTGCTGCGCAACGAGCCGCTCGCCGGTCTCCTGGTCAAGAGCTATCTCGCGCCGCTGAACAGCCAGAAAGACGGAGGTGTGGTTTTACGCAAGACGCTGCGCGCCTACTTCGCCAAGGAGTGCAATGCGGCCAAGGCCGGCGTCGCGCTGCGGGTGGACCGCCACACCATCGGCCGTCGGCTGCACACCATCGAGGAGGCGCTCGGACGCCTGATTCCAACTTGCCGCGCGGAGCTGGAAGTAGCCCTGCGCCTGGAGGAGCTCGGCGATCGCGCCCCCTCCGTGTGGGACGAAGTGGCGCGCGATAAGTGAGGAGCCACACCACATTGGCGCACTACCGGGGGCTCCGCGCACGGTAGAAGTTAGCTCGTATCAGCAGACGGCCAAATCAGCATCCATTATGGAAAGGGAGGAAGCATGATGCTCAAGGCAACCAGGGGGCTGCGCCTGATCGTGATAGCCGCGGCGGCGCTCGCGGTCGCGGCGCTCGCCGGCTTGTCCTCGGCGGGCTCGGCGTTTGCCGATCACGTTTGGAGGTCTGAACCGCCCACCCTCAACGGCGACTGGGCGCCATTCAATCGCTGCCCGGTCGACAACCCGGCGATGCTCGCCGTCACCGGCGAAACGACCGAGGTGTTTTGTATCGCCGAGTCCTCGCCGCGTGGCTCGATGACGGTGGGCAACCTCACGGTCGCGTTCAAGGCCACGAACCATCAGTACGGGGTCCTGCAGAGCCGGGAAGCCCTCCCGAGTCCAACGGTCTCGCCCCCCGGCGGCGTGCTCGACGCCGAACCGGCCTATCTCTCGGGCGGCATTCAGGAACTGATATGTCCGGGCGATGGGTGGCTCGCGTGGCGCATATGCCGGCACGCCGCTCGGGACCCGGACAGCAGCGACGCCGTCATCTGGACGCTCGAATCGGCCGGGACTATCTCCAACTTCCTCCTGTTCGCCGGACTAGCGCCCGGCACGCCGATCGCCACGGTGCCGCTGAGGATCCATCTGCAGAGCCGGTATCTGGGTGACGACTGCTACATCGGCACTGAAGCGGAACCGATCGTGACACAGCCGGCCAACCTGGTTCCGCCGGCGGTCGAATTTCTCTCTTTTGACACCAACGGAACGCCGGATCAGGAAAATGGCATGATGACCGACATCAAGTCCGTCGACAGCCAGGGCGCCAGCGGATTCACCGTTCCGGCGGCCAGCGGCTGCGGATCGGATGGCTCACTGGATCGGGCGATTGACAGCAAGCTGGGACTACCGTCGACGGCGAGCACGAACAACCTGACTATCGACGAAGGCACCAACAACCTCGTCGGGATCTCTAATCCCGAAAGCGCAATCCCCAACAACGGGAAGGACATCTCGGAATTCTGGCACTCCGCAGTGCTGGTCGAACCAAAAGCTCATGGGTCAGATCACGCCCGCCCGCAAAGGGGTCACCGACTCTGGTCCACAGGAGAAGCCGAGGAATATGTCCGGCACACGTTCGGCCCCGGGCATTAAATCCAACTAGCTGGTTCGCAATGGTCTGACCGGAGGCCGCGGTGGCGCATAGGCGTCGCTGCGGCCTCCGTGGTTTCCAGGCGCACGGGCGTGGACCAGCTGCCTGTCTCGGGCCGCTCGAGGTTGTCGCTCGCCGTATCCATCGACACGCTGAACGTGACGGGGCCTTTTGGCCGAGTTGGACACAGTGGTGCGTATCGCGCGCGCGCTGCGCCATATCGGGGCGCCACGCGCGGTCCCTGAGACAGTATGAATTGACAGGAAGTCACTATAAGACTATGAACCATTGCTTGGGTTTCGCGACAGGCAGTGGAGGCACCGGGAGGGGAAGTCGCACATGGCAGTTGAGGTTCCGCGCATTCGCTCGATCGACGATCTACCTGGACCGCCGGGGCTGCCGTTGATCGGCAACGCCCTGCAGCTCCGAGGCTCTTCGACCAGGAACATGACCTTCGAAAAGTGGGCCAAGCGCTACGGCCCGATCTTTCGCATTAGCAGCGTAGGGCGACGCGCTGTCGTTGTCTGTGGCACAGACGAGGTGAACGCGATAATGCGCGATCGCGCAGATGGCTATACGCGTTGGTCAGAGCAGCTGAGGATCAGTCGGGAAATGGTGAGCACCACCAGTCTCGTCTTCGCCAAAGGGGAGGACTGGAAGCGCCATCGGCGGCTGGTCGTCACCGCGCTGAACACCAACCGCCTGAAACAGTACTTCCATGTAGTCGTAAGGAGCACCGAGCGGCTGCATCGACGGCTGGTCGAGGCGGCGCGCGACGGCAGGGCGTTCGACATCCACCGCGTGCTGGCCTGTTACACGGTGGACATCACAGCTTCACTGGCATTCGGGCACGACCTCAACACGCTCGAACGGGGCGAGAATGAGCTCCAGGCACACGTCCACCGGATCCTGAAGATGGAGGGGCGCCGCCTGAGCGCGCTCATCCCTTACTGGCGCTGGTTCAAGCTGCCCGCGGATCGCGCGCTCGAGTACTCGCTCGCAGAGGTCGACCGTGCGGTGACCGGGTTCATCGAGCAGGCGCGGGTGCGGATGAGCGAACGCCCCGAGCTGCGGGAGGAGCCGGAGAACTTCTTGGAGGCCATGCTCTCCGCCCAGGAAGCCGACGGGAACTTCGCCGACAGCGACATCGCCGGCGACACGCTCGTCATGCTCGAGGCCGGGGAGTCCGCGACCGCCCACATGTTGGGCTGGACGGTCTGGTTTGTCGCGTCCCGGCCGGACGTTCAGGAGCGGCTCGCGCAGGAGGCGGACGAGGTGCTGGGTGAGCGCCCATTTGCAGGCGAGTACCGGACCGTAGCCGGCCTGCGCTACGCCGAGGCGGTGCTGCGAGAGTCGCTGCGCCTGAAGAACATCGTTCCGATGCTGAGCGCGGCGCCGGACGCGGACACGACGATCAGTGGCACCCACATCCCGGCGGGGACGCGTCTGCTGCTGTTCCTGGACCATGCAGCCAAACAGGCCAGTTCCTTCCCGCGAGCCGACGACTTCGACCCCGGGCGTTGGCTTGAGGACGATGATGGCGAGCTGCGGACGTTCGACCACAAGTCATTTCTCTCCTTCGGCTCCGGTCCCCGCTTCTGTCCCGGGCGCAATCTGACCTTCGTGGAGGCGAGAACGGCGTTGGCGATGATCGCGCACAATTTCGAGCTCGAGCTCGACGATTCCAAGGGGCCTGTGCGCGAGGATTTCGGCTCTGCGATGCGCGCTCCCGTGGGCCTGAGCGTGCGGGTACGCGAGCGTACGGGCGCGCCGCGCCCGTTGCGGCGGGGCACATCCGGTGAGTGTCCGCACGAACGGGTTTCAGCGTGAGTCGCCGGTCGCCGAGCGAGTGCACAGTGAGGCTCGAAGGAATGAAACGGAATCGAGCGAGCGAAATCGCCCAGCGAGCAGGTGGGCCTTTCGCCGCAGGGTGCGGACTTGCGTGACGACCTGCGAGCTCCTGAGACGTGGGCCGATGGGCAGCTGAACGGGGAACTGCCGGGGGTCAGCGCCACGGCTCAGCCGGCACGCGAGTCGAGCAGTGCGGCGTTCGTACGCGTTCAGGCACTGCTCGACGCCGATTCGTTTCATCCCTGGCGCTCCGCGGTCGGTGACGGTGTGGTCGCAGGGTCGGCGCGAGTACAGGGTCGTCTCGTCTACGTCTGGGCGCAGGACGTGAGCCATCGGGGAGGCTCGTTGGGCTCCGCCGGCGGCGAGACGATCGCGCGCACGATTCGGCACGCAAGCCGTGTCGGCGTGCCGGTGATCGGCGTCCCCCACTCGGGCGGAGCGCGTCTGCAAGAGGGAGTCGCGGCGCTCAGCGCCTACGGCGCGATCTTCCGCGAGCAGGCGCTCGCGCGGGTGCCTCAGATCACCCTGATTCCCGGTGTCTGTGCCGGTGGAGCGGCCTACTCGCCGGCGCTTGGGGACTTCGTCATGATGATCCGGCCGGATGGGCATCTCTTCCTCACCGGGCCCAGAGTCGTCGAGCAGGTCACACGTGAGCAGACCAGCGCCGCGGATCTCGGCGGCCCGCGCGTGCACAGCGCGAACGGCGTCGCACACCTCGTCGCCGATGACGAGGATCTCGCCGCCGAGCTCCTGCGCGATCTGCTGAGCTACATGCCGTCGACGCTCGGCGGGCCACTGCCGCTCGTTCCAGCCGCCGATCCACCGCCGGGCAGCCCGGCGGATCGTGTGCCCTCCAGCACCCGACACGTATATGACGTGCGCGACGTGATCGTCTTCCTGCTCGACGGAGGACGCCATCTGGAGCTCTCGGCCCGGTGGGCGCGCAATCTCGTCACCACGCTCGGCCATCTCGACGGACGCCCGGTCGGCGTGATCGCCAACCAGCCGCGATGTCTCGGCGGCACGATCGACAGCGCCGCGTCGGAGAAGGGGCGCTGGTTCGTCGAGCTCTGTGACCGGCTCGGGCTTCCCATCGTGGTTCTGGTGGACACGCCCGGCTTTCTCCCGGGTGTCAGGCAGGAGCATGCGGGGGTCATCCGTCACGGAGCGGCATTGCTGCGCGCGTTCGCGCGTGCCGCCACGCCGAAGATCGCCGTGACGCTGCGTCAGGCCTATGGCGGTGCGCACATCGTGATGAGCTCGCGCGACCTGGGAGCTGATCTCACCCTGGCCTGGCCGAGTGCGCAGATCGGCGTGATGGGCGCCCCTCAGGCGGTGGCGATCACGCAGCGCAACGCGATCGCGAGCGGCGCCGATGCGGCCGAGCTCGCCGAGCTGTATGCGGCAGAGCGACTGGGGATCGACTTCGCGGCGGCCAACGGCTTCGTCGATGAGATCATCCCGCCCACCGAGACCCGCGAACGCCTGATCCGAGCCCTGGAGCTGCACGCTTGAAACTCGCGCGCCCCCACGAGCCGAGACGGGAGCGATGATGCCGGTCGATGAGCCGATAGCGGTGGTGGGCATCGCCTGCCGAGTACCCGCAGCCCCCGACCCCGAAACCTTCTGGCGGTTGCTGTGCGACGGCGTGGAGGCCATCAGCGAGCTTCCCGAGCCGCGTCGCGCTCTCGCCGGAGCCCCGGCGCCCGGCGCGGAGGCGGCGCCGCTGACAGACGCCCCCGCGCGGGGCGGCTTTCTCGAGCACGTCGAGCTCTTCGACGCGGCCTTCTTCGGCGTCTCTCCGCGCGAGGCCGGCGCCATCGACCCGCAGCAGCGGCTGATGCTGGAGCTCGGCTGGGAGGCGATCGAAGACGCCGGAGCGCTCCCCATGCGGCTTCAGGGTTCGCGCACGGGCGTCTTCGTGGGGGCGATCGCCTGCGACTACGCCGACCTGCTCCAGGCTCCCGACGGCGAGGCGATCACCCGGCACGCGTTCACCGGGCTGCACAGGAGCATCATCGCCAACCGCGTGTCCTACACCTTCGGCCTGCACGGCCCCAGCCTGACCGTGGACACCGGCCAGTCCTCGTCGCTGGTCGCCGTTCACCTCGCCTGTGAGAGCCTGCGCAAGGGCGAGTCCGAGCTTGCCCTCGCGGGCGGAGTGCAGCTGAACATCTCGCCCGCCAGCGCTACCCTCGCCGCGAGGTTCGGCGGCCTCTCGCCCGACGGCCGCTGCTTCGCCTTCGACGCTCGCGCCAACGGCTACGTGCGCGGGGAGGGCGGCGCGTTCGTGGTGCTGAAGCCGCTGTCCAGGGCGCTGGCGGCCGGCGACCGGATCTACTGCGTGATCCACGGCGGGGCGGTCAACAACGATGGCGGCGGCGAGGGCCTCACCGCGCCGAGCCAGTCCGCCCAGGAGGAGGTCCTGCGGCTGGCCTACCGCAGGGCGGGTGTGCGGGTCGGCGACGTGCAATACGTCGAGGCGCACGGCAGCGGGACCAGGCTGGGCGATCGGACCGAGGCGGCGGCGCTCGGGCGCGCGCTTGGAGCCGGACGCTCGGTGCTCCGGCCGTTGCTGGTGGGCTCGGTCAAGACCAACATCGGGCACCTGGAGGGCGCCGCTGGAATCGTGGGGCTGGTCAAGACCGCGCTCGCGATCGAGCGTAGCGCGATACCCGCCAGCCTGAACTTCCAGGCGCCCGCCGAGGACGTGCCGCTGAGCGCGCTGCGCCTGCGCGTGCAGGAGCAGCTCGGCGCGTGGCCGGACGTGGACAGGCCGTTGCTGGCGGGCGTCAGCTCCTTCGGCATTGGCGGGACGAACTGCCACCTGGTGCTGGGCGCGCCGCCCCCGCCCGCGCCGAGCGTCTCGAGGCCGGCGTGCGAGGATGGCGCTGCCGGCGCCGGCGCGGGGCCCCTCGGCCCGGGGGTGCTCGCATGGGTGCTCTCGGGCAGGGGAGAAGCCGCCCTGCACGCGCAGGCGCAGCGGCTGGCCGACCGGCTGCAGGCCGGCGAGGGGCCCGCTCCGGGCGAGAGGCTCGCTCCAGGAGAGAGGCCCGCTGCGTGCGACGGGCCCGATCCCGCGGACGGGTCCGATCCAGGCGACATCGCCTACTCGCTCGCCGTCGGGCGCACCGCCTTCGACGACAGGGCGGTGGTCCTCGGCGGGGATCGCCAGGAGCTCGCCGGCGGCCTTGGCGCACTGGCGTGCGCGGAGCCGGCTGCGAACGTGATCGCAGGCAGGGCGCCCGGAGGGCGCGCGGGGACCGTGTTTGTGTTCCCGGGTCAGGGCTCTCAGTGGAAGGGGATGGCCGAGATGCTGCTCGAGCGATCGTACGTGTTCGCGGAGCGCATCCAGGCGTGCGCCGACGTGCTCGCCGAGTACGTCGACTGGTCGCTGCCGGATGTGCTGAGGGGGGTCGCGGGGGCTCCGGAGCTCGATCGGATCGACATCGTCCAGCCCGCCCTGTTCGCGGTCATGGTCGCCCTGGCGGACGTCTGGCGGGCCTGCGGCGTGCGGCCGGACGCCGTCATCGGCCACTCCCAGGGGGAGATCGCGGCCGCTTACGTGGCGGGTGGCCTGTCGCTCGAGGACGCGATCCACGTGGTCGCGCTGCGCAGTCAGGTGCTGCGCGCCCTGGTCGGCAAGGGCAGCGTGTTGTCGGTCGCGGCCCCCGTCGAGTGGGTGCAGCAGCGCCTGCGGCGCTGGCAGGACAGGCTCTGGATCGGCGGGGTCAACGGGCCCGCCTCGGTGGCGGTCGTGGGTGACGCGAAGGCCTTGCGCAAGCTCCTGAAGGAGTGCAAGCGGAAGGACGTCCGCGCGCGCGAGGTGGCGGCGACAGTGGCGTCCCATTGCCCCCAGGTCGAGCCTTTGCGCGAGCAGTTGCGGCAGGCGCTGGCGGACATCGTCCCGCGTTCCGGCGACGTGCCGTTCTACTCCACCGTCACCGGCGGGTTGCTCGACACCGGTGAGCTCGGGGGTGAATACTGGTATCGCAACACGCGCGAGCCGGTGCTGTTCGAACGCGCCGTCCGCGCTGCGCTGGCCAACGCTCCGAGCGCGCTCATCGAGGTCAGCCCCCACCCGGTGCTCACGGGCGCGATGCAGGCGACGGTCGACGCGTTCGAGGACGACGAGCTCGGAGCGGGCGCGCGGAACACCGCCGTGCTGGGTACCCTGCGCCGCGATCGCGGCGGGCCCGACCGGTTTGTCTCCTCGCTGGCCGAGCTGTGGACGCAGGGCGGCGCCGTGGACTGGGGCGCCGTGCTCGCGGACGGCACGCGCCGTCGCGTGCGGCTGCCCACCTATCCGTTCCAGCGCTCTGCGCACTGGGTGGCGGCTTCCGCGGATGAGCCCCACCCCGAGCCGGCGCAGGGCGAGAAACTCCGGCAAAAGCGAGCGCCCGATCGCGCGCCGCGCGCCGCCCAGCCTCTGGTGGGGGAGCCCGGCGAGCGTCCCGTCCGCTCCGCCCTGGCAGAGCGCCTGGCGAGCTCGCCACGCGCCGAACGCGGGCGCCTGGCGCTGGCGCTGGTGCAGACGCACGCAGCCGCTGTGCTCGGGCTGGAGCTCGCCGAAGGGATCGAGACTCACAGGGCGTTCAAGGAGCTGGGCTTCGACTCGTCGGCGCTTGTGGAACTGGGCAACCGGTTGCGCGCGGCCACCGGGTTGGAGCTGAGCGGCGCACAGCTATTCGACCATCCCACGCCCGCCGCGCTGGCCGCGCACCTGCTCGACGAGCTGGTGGGCGCGGTCGCCGCGAGCCCCGCCGCGGGGGCGATCTCCGCGGTGGGCGCTCATGCGCCCGAGGCGAGCACCGCTGCGCCCGAGGCGCACCCCCATGCGGGCATGTCGAGATCCGCCGCGTCCGCGGTGAGCGTCTCGCCCGGCCCGTCCGAGCGCGATGACCCCATCGCGATCGTCGGCATGAGCTGTCGCCTCCCCGGTGGGGTGCGTTCGGCGGAGGATCTGTGGCGGCTGCTCGCCGACGGCCGCAACGCGATCGGGGCGTTTCCCGAGCGTCGCGGGTGGGATCTGGAAGGGCTCTACGATCCCGACTCGCTGCGACCGCGCACCAGCTACGTGCGCGAAGGCGGCTTCCTGCACGACGCCGACGAGTTCGACGCGGCCTTCTTCGGCATCGGCCCGCGCGAGGCGCTGGCGATGGATCCTCAGCAGCGGCTGCTGCTGGAGGTGAGCTGGGAGGCGCTCGAACACGCCGGGATCGCCTCGCTCTCGCTGCGCGGCAGCCGGACCGGTGTCTTCGTGGGCGTCAGTGGCCAGGAGTACGGCGCGCGCCTGTCCGAGACACCCGCCGGACTGGAGGGCTACGCGTTGACGGGAACCTCCACCAGCGTGGCCTCCGGGCGCGTCTCCTACGTCTTCGGCCTGGAGGGCCCTGCGGTGACCGTCGATACCGCCTGCTCCTCTTCGCTGGTCGCGCTGCACCTGGCGTGCGCGGCGCTGCGCCGTGGAGAGTGCTCTCTGGCGCTGGTCGGTGGGGCGACCGTGATGTCGAGTCCGGGCGTCTTCGTGGAGTTCAGCCGGCAGAAGGGCCTGGCCCCCGACGCACGCTGCAAGCCCTTCGCACAGGCGGCCGACGGCACAAGTTGGAGCGAGGGTGTGGGGGTGCTCGTCCTCGAGCGGCTCTCCCAGGCGCGTCGCGAGGGCCGTCGCGTGCTCGCGCTCGTGCGCGGCAGCGCGATCAACCAGGACGGGGCCAGCAACGGCCTGACGGCCCCCAACGGTCTCTCGCAGCGGCGCGTGATCGCGCAGGCGCTCGCCGACGCCGGGATCATGGCCGGCGACGTCGACGCGGTCGAGGCGCACGGCACGGGCACCAAGCTCGGCGATCCGGTCGAGGCGCGGGCGCTGATCGCCGCCTACGGGCAGGAACGGAGCCCTGAGCGCGCGCTGTGGCTGGGCTCGCTGAAGTCCAACATCGGCCACACCCAGGCCGCGGCGGGGGTGGCCGGTGTGATCAAGATCGCCCTGGCGCTCGGGCACGAGCGCCTGCCACGGACGCTGCACCTGGACGAGCCCACCCGGGAGGTCGACTGGTCGGCCGGCACGGTCAGCCTGCTGGCCGACGAGCGGCCCTGGCGTGCAGTCGAGGGCAAGCCGCGCCGCGCGGGCGTCTCCTCGTTCGGGATCAGCGGCACCAACGCCCACGTGATTCTCGAGGAAGCGCCCGTCCACGAGGCGCCACCCATCCGATGCGGGCCGCTCGTCGCAGACGGCGCCCAGTCGGCCGCGACCATGCCCTGGGTGATTTCCGGTCGCGGCGCCGAGGCTCTGCATGCGCAGGCGGCCCGCCTGCACGACTTCGTGACCGATCGTCCAAGTCTGCGGGTGGCCGACGTCGCGTTCACGCTCGCCGGGCGCACGGCGTTCGACGATCGCGCCGTGGTGCTGGGCGAGAGCCGGGACGAGCTGCTGCAGGGCCTTCATGCGCTGGCCCAAGGCGAGAACGCGCCCGGGGTGTTGCTCGGCGCCGGCCGGCGCCGCGGCGCCTGCAGGCTCGCCTTCCTGTTCACCGGACAGGGCTCGCAGCGGCTCGGAATGGGCCGCGAATGCCATGCGGCGTTTCCGGTGTTCCGCGCGGCGTTCGATGAGGTGTGCGCCCACCTGGACGCTCACATGGAACGACCGTTGAGGGAGATCGTCTTCGCCGGGGAGTCCCAGGCGCGCGAGCGCGACGGCGCGGCGGTCCCGGACGTCGACGGCGCGTACGCCGACCTGCTGGACGGGACCGCCTGCGCCCAGCCTGCGCTGTTCGCGCTCGAGGTCGCCCTCTTTCGGCTGCTGCAGGCGTGGGGGGTGCGTCCCGACTTTTTGATCGGCCATTCGGTCGGCGAGCTCGCGGCCGCGCACGTGGCGGGCGTTCTCTCGCTGGAGGACGCCTGCCGGCTCGTGGCCGCGCGTGGCAGGCTGATGGGCGAGCTGCCGCGCGGCGGTGCGATGGTGGCGGTGGCGGCTTCGCCCGAGACGGTCCGCGAAGCGCTCCAAGAGCGCGGCCGCGCGGGCGAGGTGGAGCTCGCCGCGGTCAACGCGCCCAGCTCGGTCGTGATCTCCGGCGCGGCGGAGGCGGTGCTCGAGCTGGCGCAGGCGCTGCGCGAGCGGGACGTCAAGAGCAAGCGCCTGCGGGTCTCGCACGCCTTTCACTCCGCGCACATGGAGGGCATGCTCGAGCAGTTCGCGCGCGTCGCGCGGGCGGTGCGCTTCGATGCTCCCCAGATCCCGGTCGTGTCCAACCTCAGCGGCACGCTGGCCTCCGAGGACGAGCTGTGCACGCCCGAGTACTGGGTGCGTCACGTGCGCGAGACGGTCCGGTTCGCCGACGGCGTCCGGTGGCTGGCCGGGGAGGGCGTGGACTGCTTCCTGGAGCTGGGACCCGACGGAGCGCTCAGCGCGATGGTCGCCGAATGCGCGGCCGAGCAGGAGGCGTACGCGGACACCGCGGCGATCTCCGCCGTGCCCGTGCTGCGCGGCGACCTGGAGGAGGCGCGTTCGCTCTTCGCCGCCCTCGGCGAGACGTGGATGTGCGGCGTGGACGTGGACTGGGCACGCCTATGCCGGGAGGCCGCGGGCGAGGCGACCGGTTCCCAGCGCGTCGAGCTGCCCTCCTACGCCTTCCAGCGCGAGCGCTACTGGCTTGAGCGAACAACCGGAGGCGCCCTCGCGAGCGCGGGTCTGGGAGCCCTCGAGCACCCCCTGCTCGCAGCCTCGGTCGCGCTCGCCGAGGACGGGCGCCGGCTGTTCACCGGTCGCCTGGCCTCTCAGACGCCGGCATGGCTCGCCGAGCATATGGTCGCGGACGCGGTCGTGGTGCCGGGCACCGCGTTCGTGGAGATGGCCCTGCTGGTCGCCGCTTCGCTGGAGAACTGCGACCTGCTGGAGGAGCTGGTCGTGGAGTCGCCGCTGGTGCTCTCCGAGTCGGTGTCAGTCGAGCTGCAGCTGGCGGTCGAGCCTCCCGACGAGACGGGTAGGAGGGCGGTGAAGATCTACACGCGCCCGCACACCGCGGTCGTCGAGGCCCCTGAGGGCGATCGACCCTGGGCTCGCCACGCCAGTGGCGTGCTCGCCCCGGCCGGCCAGACCCGCTCCGAGCAGGATCGGCTCGCCCGGCGCGCGGCCGCCCTGGCCGGAGGCGCGTGGCCGCCCGCGGACGCCACGGAGATACCCCTCGAGGAGTTCCACGCCGAAATAGCCGCCGTCGGCTTCGACTTCGGGCCGACGTTCCTTGGGGTCCGGCGGGTGTGGCGCCGCGGAGAGGAGCTGCTCGCCGAGGTCTCCCTACCCGAGGCAGAGCAGGCGCAGGCTGCGGACTACGGCCTGCATCCCGCGCTGTTCGACGCAGCGATCCGGGGCATGGTCCTGAGATCGAATGACGGCGAGGGCGATCTGCCTCAGGCCTCCTTGGAGGGCTTGCGCCTGCCGTTCGCCTTCAACGACGTGCGCCTGCACAGACGGGGAGCCTCCGCGTTGCGTGTCCTGCTCGCGCCCGCGGGCGGCACAGACGCGATGTCGATGCTGGCGGTCGACCGCGACGGCGAGGTGGTCGCCTCGATGCGCTCGCTCACTCTGCGGGCGGTCGCTTCCGATCAGCTCGCGCGCGTCCACGGCGCGACGCGTGACGCGCTGTACGCCGTGGAGTGGCGACCGATCGCGACCCCCCAGTCGGCGCCGCCTGCCCGGGAGGGAGCGGTCGCGCTGGTCGGAAAGAGCGACGCAGCGTGGACGGCCAAGCTGGCCGAGGTGGGCCATCCAGCGCGCGCGTACGGTGATCTGGCGTCGCTCGCAAAGGCGCTCGACGAGGGCTTGGTCTCGCCCGAGGTGGTGCTCATCGACTGTCGCGGCAGCGACGGCCTCGCCGCCGCCGCGGACGTCCTCGCCGCATCCAGGGCCTGTGAGCGCGCCGGCGACACCGGCGAGGGCGGGAACGACGACGGGAAGAGATCGGGCCTCCCCGGAGGGTCGACCGCCGTCCATCGGAGCGCCGCGGCGGCGCTCGAGCTCGTGCGTGAATGGCTCGCGGATGAGCGCTTTGCAGAGACGCGCCTGGCGGTGGTAACGCGTGGCGCCGTGGCGGCGCCCACCGGGGAGGACGTTGCGGACCTGGTCCAGGCGCCCATATGGGGTCTGGTGCGCAGTGCGCAGTCCGAGCACCCCGGGCGTTTCGTGCTGATCGACGTCGACGGCGAGGAGTCCTCCTGGGGAGTCCTGCTCGCCGCGCTGGATCTGGACGAGCCGCAGCTGGCGTTGCGCGAGGGACGGGCGCTCGCGCCGCGGCTGGCGCGGATGCGCGGCGCGCCGGCGGCGCCCGTCCGCGCAGGCAAGTGGCGCCTGCAGGCTGGTGCCGGCGGGACGCTCGACGGTCTCGCGCCGGCGCCCTGCCCCGAGGTCGGGCGCGCGCTGCAGGCCGGAGAGGTGCGCGTCGCCGTGCGGGCGGCCGGCCTGAACTTCCGCGACGTGCTGATCGCGCTGGAGATGTATCCCGCGCGGGATGCCCTCATCGGCGGCGAGGGCGCCGGTGTCGTGCTCGAGGTGGGCCCCGGTGTACGGGGCCTCGCCGCCGGGGATCGGGTCATGGGTCTGATGACCGGCGCTTTCGCCCCGGAGGCGATTGCGGACCACCGCCTGCTCGCCCGCATCCCCACGACATGGTCCTTTGCCCGCGGAGCCGCGACGCCGACCGCGTTCCTGACCGCCTACTACGCGCTGCTCGATCTGGCCGACCTGCGGCGGGGCGAGCGGGTTCTCGTACACGCCGGGGCCGGCGGTGTCGGCATGGCCGCAGTGCAGCTGGCCAGGCACCTCGGCGCCGAGGTGTTCGCGACGGCCAGCCCTGCGAAGTGGCCGGCGCTGCGCGCGCTGGGCCTGGACGATGCGCACATCGCGTCCTCGCGCACATCCGAGTTCAAGGAGCGCTTCCTGCGGGAGACCGACGGGCGCGGCATGGAGGTCGTGCTGGACTCGCTTGCCGGCGAGCTCGTCGATGCCTCGCTGGATCTGCTCGTGAGAGAGGGCGGCCGCTTCATCGAGATGGGCAAGACCGACGTTCGCGACCCGGCGCTGCTCGCCAAGAGCCATCCGGGATTGCGCTATCGGACGTTTGACCTGCTGGAAGTCGATCCGGAGCGCATCGGAGAGATGCTCGGCGCGCTGCTCGAGCTGTTCGAGCGCGGCGCTCTGGAGCCGTTGCCAGTGAGGGCGTGGGACATGCGGCGGGCGTCGCAGGCCTTTCGGTTCATGAGCCAGGCGCGCCATACGGGCAAGATCGTCTTGACGCTCCCCGCGCCCGCGTTCGTGGACCCGGGGCGCACCGTGCTGATCACTGGCGGTACGGGCACGCTGGGCGCACTGCTGGCGCGTCACCTCGTCGCCGAGCACGGTGTGGAGCACCTCTTGCTGGCCAGCCGGGGGGGCCCAGACGCCGAGGGCGCGAAGGAGTTGCGCGCGGATCTGGAGTCGCTGGGGGCGAGCGTCACGATCGCGGCCTGCGACGTAAGCGATTGCGCGCAGCTGGCCGCGTTGCTCGCCGCGATACCCGATGAACGCCCGCTCGGCGCGGTCGTGCACGCCGCGGGGACGCTCGACGACGGCGTGATCGGCTCGCTGACCGCCGAGCGCCTGCACGCCGTGCTCGCGGCGAAGGCCGACGCGGCCTGGCACTTGCACGAGCTCACCGAGCACATGGGCCTGACGGCGTTCGTGTTGTTCTCGTCTGCGGCCGGCGTGATCGGCAGCCCGGGCCAGGGCAACTACGCGGCCGCCAACACGTTCTTGGACGCGCTTGCGGCGCACCGTCGCGCGTGCGGCCTGCCCGGCGTCTCGCTGGCATGGGGCCCCTGGGAGCAGGCCGGCGGGATGGCGGGAGGCCTGCGCGAGACCGATCTCTCGCGAATGGCGCGCTCGGGGCTCTTGGCACTATCCTCCGGCGAAGGCGTCCAGCTGCTCGACGACGCGCTCACCCTCGGTGAAGCGCTCACTGTGCCGGTGCGCCTGGACGTCGGCGCGCTGCGCGCACTGGCGCGCGAGGGACGGCTGCCGGCGATCTTCGACGGCGTGGTTCGCGTTCCTGCGCGAGCGCCCGCCGGCGCGAGCGACTCGCTCGTCGAGCGCCTGCAGGCCGTCGCCGAGGACGAACGCGAGGGGGTCGTGCTGAACGTCGTGCGCGCAGAGGTCGCGGCCGCGTTGGGCCACGCATCACCGGACGCAATCGGGAGCCGACGGCCGCTGAAGGAGCTGGGCTTCGACTCGCTCATGGCGGTCGAGCTGCGCAACCGCCTGACGGCGCTCAGTGGACTGCGCCTGCCGACTACGCTCGTCTTCGACTACCCCACGCCGGAGGCCCTCGCTGGGTATCTGCTGCGCGAGCTCGTCGTACGGGAGCCGGTCTCCCGCGCCCCCAGCGCCGCTCCGAGCGCCGGGATCGTCGTTGCCGGCCAGACCCTGCAGGGAGGCGAGCTCAGCGCCGACCCGATCGCGATCGTCGGGATGAGCTGCCGCTATCCCGGCGGTGCGAGCTCGCCGCGGGAGCTGTGGGAGCTGCTCGTCGGCGAGCGCGATGCGATCTCCCCGTTCCCGGAGGATCGCGGCTGGGATCTGCAGAAGCTCTACAGCTCCGATCCCGACGTTCCAGGCACCTGCTCGGCGTGCTGGGGGGGCTTCCTCGCCGATCCCAGCGCGTTTGACGCGGGCTTTTTCGGAATCAATCCGCGGGAGGCGCTGGCGATGGATCCTCACCAGCGTCTGCTGTTGGAAGGGTGTTGGGAGGCGCTCGAGGATGCGGGTATGGATCCGGTCTCGCTGCAGGGTACGCAGACGGGGGTCTTCGCGGGTGTTAGCACGATGGATTTTGGTGCTGGGTTGTGGGCCGCGCCTGCGGGGCAGGAGGGTCTTGCGAGCTACTGGTTGACCGGCAGCGCGGGTAGCGTGGTATCTGGTCGCGTCTCGTACGTGCTGGGGCTCGAGGGCCCGTCGGTCTCGGTCGATACGGCTTGCTCTTCCTCGCTGGTTGCACTGCATTTGGCGAGTCAGGCGTTGCGCGCGGGGGAGTGTTCGCTGGCTCTCGCGGGCGGTGTGACCGTTATGGACACGCCCGGACTCTTCGTGCAGTTCAGCGCGCAGCGCAATCTCGCGCGGGACGGGCGTTGCAAGGCCTTCGCTGAGGCGGCTGACGGCGTGGGTTGGGGCGAGGGCGTGGGTGTGGTGGTGCTGGAGCGGCTCGCTGACGCGCAGCGGCATGGGCACGAGGTCCTTGGGCTGGTGCGTGGCAGCGCGGTCAATCAGGACGGCGCCAGCAACGGGCTGACGGCGCCGAACGGCCCGTCACAGCAGCGCGTGATCGAGCAGGCGCTCGCCCGGGCGGGACTGTCGGCGGCGCAGGTCGATGCGGTCGAGGCGCACGGTACGGGTACCACCTTGGGCGATCCGATCGAGGCGAACGCGCTGCTGGCCGTCTACGGGCAGGGACGCAGCGACGAGCGGCCGTTGTGGCTTGGATCGATCAAGTCGAACATTGGGCACACCGTCGCGGCGGCAGGTATCGCCGGCGTCATCAAGGTGGTGCTCTCCATGCGCTACGAGGTGCTGCCGCGTACGCTGCACGTGGACCAGCCTTCGCGCAATGTGGATTGGTCCAGCGGCGCGATCGATTTGCTCACCGAGCAACGGCCGTGGTCGCGCAACGGTGAGCCACGCCGTGCGGGTGTCTCCTCGTTCGGGATCAGCGGTACCAACGCGCACGTCATTCTCGAGGAGCCCCCAGCGGGCGCGAATGACAGCGCTGGAGTCGATCTCGGGCCCGAGGGAGATGCTCTCGCGCCGATCGCCGCGGGCGCGGTGGCGTGGGTGCTGTCGGCGAAGAGCGCCGGTGGTTTGCGCGACCAGGCTGGGCGCCTGTTGAGGCATGTCGAGGCCGATCGGGAGCTGCGCGTGGGTGATGTGGGCTTCTCGCTTGCGCGGACACGGGCGGTCTTCGAGCATCGCGTGGTCGTGTTGGGCGGTGCGCGTGAGGAGCTACTTGGCGGCCTGCGCGCTCTCGCCCGTGGTGAACGGGCAGCGGGCGCCGTGGAGGGTGTCGCGCCGGTCGCGCCCGGCGGCCTGGCGTTCCTGTTCACCGGACAGGGCGCCCAACGCGTCGGCATGGGGCGGGAGCTGCACGAGGCGTTCCCGGTATTCCGCCGTGCCTTCGATGAGGTATGCGACCACCTCGACGATCTGCTCGAGCGGCCATTGCGAGAGGTGGTGTTCGGCGCAGAGGCCCCCGAGGAGTCAGAGGGGAGCTTCGCGGCGGGACCGTTGGATCAGACGAGATACGCACAGGTCGGGTTGTTCGCGCTGGAGGTGGCGCTGTACCGGCTGCTCGAGAGCTGGGGTCTGAAGCCGGGCTACCTGATGGGTCATTCGGTGGGCGAGCTGGTCGCGGCGCATGTGGCGGGGGTCTGCTCGCTGAAGGATGCGTGCGTGCTGGTCGAGGCGCGAGGGCGATTGATGCAGGCGTTGCCGAAAGGCGGCGCGATGGTGTCGGTGGCCGCATCCGAGCAGGAGGTCTCCGGGGAGCTGTCCGGTCGGGATGGTCGCGTCGTGCTCGCCGCCGTCAACGGACCTCGTTCGGTGGTGCTCTCCGGTGACGAGGATGCCGTGCTGGAGCTGGCGCGGTCGTGGAGTGAGCAAGGGCGTAGGACGAAGCGACTGCGGGTATCGCATGCATTTCACTCCGCACGAATGGACGGGATGCTCGAGGAGTTCGCGCGGGTCGCCGAGGGCGTCGAGTTCCATGCGCCCGCCATCCCCATCGTCTCCAATGTCACCGGACAGGCGCTCACGGCTGAGATGGTGTGCTCCCCCGGATATTGGGTCCGTCAGGTGCGCGAGCCGGTGAGATTCATGGAGGGAGTGCGCTGGCTGGAGGCGCAGGGGGTGCGGAGCTTCCTCGAGTTGGGGCCCGACGGCGTGCTCAGCGCCATCGTCCACGACTGCCTCGCCAGTGACGGGGCAGAGGATCTTGGCGAGGGGCCTGACCGGGAGCCTGCGCGGACCGTGGGCGCGGAGCGCGGCGGCGAGGATCGGACTCTCGTCGTGGCAGTGCCGACTTTGCGTCGGGAGCGCCCCGATACCGGAGCGCTGCTGCGGGGACTGGCCGAAGCGTTCGTCGCCGGCGTGAGCGTGGACTGGGGCGCGATCTTCGCCCAAGCCGGGGCGAGACGTGTGCGATTGCCGACCTATGCATTTCAGAGGACGCGATACTGGCTTGCGCCTTCAGGAGACGCTGGAGAGCACCTCACGAGCGCGCAAGGTGGCTCCTCGGGGTCGCTGTTTCACTTGCACTGGACCAGGGTCGCAACGGCGATCCCGCCGGCGGCGATGGACGAATGGGCGTTGCTTGGCGCCGAAGGAGAGGGTCTCGCTGGAACGCTGGGGACGATCGGAATGTGCCCACAAGTCTACGAAGATCTGAGCTCGTTGAGTGCGGTCCTGGATGGAGGGGGAGCGGCGCCCAGCACAGCGCTGGTGGACTGCACGCTGAATGGCGTTGGATCGGCTCGCACTGGAGCGGTGGCTGATGAGACGACCGCGGACGCTGGACGTGGGCTTCTATACGGCGTGTTGAGTCTAGTGCAGGCTTGGCTCACAGATGAGCGTTTCGCCAGTTCGCGGCTGGTGTTGATGACCCGGGGCGCTGTGGCTGCGCAGGGCGGAGAGGATGTGCAGGGCCTGGCCCAGGCTCCGCTGTGGGGTCTCGTGCGTTCGGCGCAGTCGGAGCACCCTGGGCGTTTCGTGCTGGTGGACGTGGATGGCGGCGAGTCCCTCGGTGTGCTGGGCGCGGCGCTCGGCACGGGTGAGCCCCAGCTCGCGTTGCGCAAAGGCGACGTGCTCGTCCCTCGACTGGCGCAAGCCGGCTCGCAGACGAGTAGTGATGATGCTCCGGTCCTCAGCGGGAGGGGCACGGCGCTGATCACAGGGGGCCTGGGAGGCCTGGGTGGGTTGGTGGCCAGGCATCTGGTGGTGGAGCACGGAGTGGGTCACCTGCTTTTGACGGGCAGGAGAGGTCTCGAGAGCGAGGGCGCGCTGGAGCTGAAAGCCGAACTCGAGGAGCTTGGCGGGCAGGTGACGGTGGTCGCGTGTGACGTGGCTGACCGCGAGCAGCTGAAGGTCATGCTCGACTCGATCCCAAGCGAGCGTCCGCTGAGCGTGGTGGTGCACGCGGCGGGCGCTTTCGACAACGCCATGATCGAGTCTCTGAGCCCGGAGAAGATCGATGTGGTGCTCGCGTCAAAGCTCGATGCCACGCTGCACCTGCACGAGCTCACGAGGCGCCTGGATCTCGAGGCGTTTGTGCTGTTCTCCTCGATAGCAGGCGTCTTCGGCGGGCCGGGTCAGGGTAACTATGCGGCCGGTAATGCGTTCTTGGATGCCCTGGCGGCGCAGCGACGTTCGCACGGCCTAGTCGCCACCTCGATAGCGTGGCCACTATGGAGTGAAGTGGGCGCTGGTCGAGATCTCGACCAGCTGACGATGAGGCGAGTGACGGGTTCGGCGAGCCTTGGTGCGCTGTCTTCCCGGCGTGGTCTTGAACTCTTCGACCAGGCTCTGAGCAGCGATAGTGACACGGTCGTTCCCGTGCGCCTTGACGGTCAAGTGCTGCGCGCCGAGGAGAGCGCAGGAGTTCTGCCACCGGTACTGCGAGATCTGGTGTCCCCGTCATCGCAACGTATGACTGGTGAGCCAACCGACGCGTCGCTGGCGCGGCGTTTGGCGGGCGCACCCGAGCCAGAGCGCGAGACCGTCGTGCTCGATCTCGTCCGCGTTCAGGTCGCTGCTGTGCTGGGACACACCACCCCAGAGACAATCGACACGCAACGCACGTTCAA
>DATMPZ010000034.1:0-88679 GCA_035567335.1 Solirubrobacteraceae bacterium | reverse complement strand
CCGATGAGCGCAAGGCCAGCATTACCGAGAAGATCACGCTGCTGGAGCAGTCGTCCTAGCCGCAAGGCTACTCGCAAGACAAGATGGGGCAAGGGTGGCTCAAATCCAATTGATTTGGGCCACCCACACTTACCACCTCAACAGGGAATGAATATATAATCCAAGGAGAAAATGGTAATGGATAGTTGACAGTCACAACCGGATTAAGATACATAGTTAACAAACGTCACATTATGTAATACAATGGAGGTAGTAAACAGGAATGACACATGACAGAAGTACAGGCTCGCGAACTCGGACGACTGGTCAAGCAGGCCCGGCGCGCACGGAAGCTGTCGCTGCGCGCCCTGGACGAGTTGACCGGGGCATCCTACGGCTGGCTCGCCCGACTGGAACGCGGGCTGATGCCCGCCCCCGCGCCGAGCAAGCTGACTCGGGTCGCCGAGGCGCTCGGCATCCCACCCGAGCGGATCGACCGCATCACCCGCGGCCGGATATCCCGCGACCTGCCGCCGATCCGCACGTACTTTCGCACGAAGTACAAGCTCAACCCCCAGGAGATCACGCAGATCGAGGAGGTTTTCGACCAGATTCGCCGCGGTCGCCGCGAACACGAAGGCGGAGAACTCCACGACTGATGACCACTGCACGGGTGGACACCGGGCCACAAACGACCCGGCTGGTGAGACGTTTACGTGCGCTCACCCCAGCCTGGCGGATATCCCGTCGGGAAGCACGCTGGGTCGCTGAACGGCAAGCCAAGCTCCTACTCGCCGAGACGGGCATCACCGCACCGCCAGTCCCCGACTCGATCGTAACCGAGCTTGACGGGGTCAGCATCTATCTGCTTGAGCAGATGCCAGTCAAGGGACTGTTGGGAGTCAGCCGGCCCAACAGCTACGGCGGAGACATCCTCATTGACAGCAACTTGCCCAGGCCCGAACGGCGGGTGACGCTCATGCACGAACTGAAACACATCATCGACGGCGGACACACCGCCAAAGCTCGCCACGCCGACAGCCGAACCGGCAGCGAGGGGCTATGTACCGATTTCGCTCTGAGCGTCCTTATCCCCGCCTCGTGGTTGCGCGCCGACTGGCAGGCCGGACGCCGTGACGTGCGCGAGCTGGCCGAGCGCTATCGGGTGCCGCCCACCGACATGGCCCACCGGCTGCACACCCTCGGGCTCTCGCACCACCCACCGCCGCGTCGTGGGCCCCGCGCCCGCTGCCACTGGCAGCCACACCCCAAGCACACCAAGGAAAGGAGAACCCACCAATGACACTCACCCTCACCAAACGCACTGACCCGGACACGCCGACGGACGCCGTCAAGCGGGCCGTGCTCTATCTGCGCGTCAGTTCGCGCGGCCAGCTGGAGACCGACTACGACGACGACGGCCTGTCAATCGCCGCGCAGCACGAGCGCTGCACCCAGAAGGCCGGCGAGTACGACGCCGTCGTGGTCGACGAGTACATCGAGCGCGCCGAGTCCGCCAAGACCAACGCTCGCCCCGAACTGAACCGGATGCTCCGGCGCATCAAGGAGCAGCGCGACGTGGACTACGTCATCTGCTGGAAGGTCGATCGCTTCGCGCGCAACCGCCGCGACGACGCCAACATGCTGTTCGAGATCGAGCTGGCCGGCGCCCGGCTCATCAGCGCAACCGAGAACATCGACCAGACCCCCGCCGGTCGGCTGATGCACGGCATGTTGGCGAGCTTCGCCGAGTACTACAGCCGCAACCTCGCCAACGAGGTGCTCAAGGGCTCCACTGAGAAGGCCAAGCGCGGCGGCACCCTCGGCCGCGCCCGCCTCGGCTACCTCAACGTCCGCGAGCAGCTACCCCAGGGCGGCGAAGTCCGCACCATCGCCCTCGACCCCGAGCGCGCGCCGATCATTCGCTGGGGCTTCGAGACCTACGCCACCGGCCTCTACAGCACGGCCGACATGGTGGCGCTGCTCGATGCCCGCGGCCTGCGCACCCGCGGCGATCGCCGCCGCGCACCACAGCCACTCGGCCAGTCGAGCGTCTACGACATGCTCTCCAGCCCGTACTACGCCGGGATCGTCACCTACCGCGGCAAGCACTACCCCGGCCGGCACGAGCCGCTGGTCAGCCAGGAGCTCTTCGATCAGGTTCAGGCCGTCCTCGCCTCGCACAACCACGCCGGCGAGCGCGACCGCACACACCAGCACTACCTCAAGGGCACCATCCGCTGCGGCACCTGCGGCAGCCGCCTCGTCTACTCCCAAAACGCCGGCAACGGCGGCGTCTACGAGTACTTCGTCTGCCCCTACTACCAGCGCGGCCAATGCCCCCAGGGCTACCAGCCCGTCGACCTCGTAGAAGTCACGGTCGAGAACCACTACCGCAGTGTCGCCCTCACCGACACCGAACGGCAGGCAGTCCGCGAGGCGATAACCCGTGACCTCGGGGAGCGTGCCGCGACCGCCCAACAGGAGATCGACCGCTGCAACAGCGTCCTCGAAGAGGTCAAAGAGCAGGAACGCAAGCTCCTACACATGCACTACGACGACCGCATCACCGGCGAGCTATTTGATGACGAGCGCACCCGCCTACAGCGCCGCCGCCACGACGCCGAAACGCTGATCGCGCGCCTCAGCGTCAGCCACCAGGACATCGCCACCACCCTCGACCTCGCGCTGGAGATCGTGGGCGAAGACCTCCACGACCTCTACCAGCGCGCCGACGACACCGTCCGGCGCCTGCTCAACCAGGCCCTCTTCAAAGCCCTCTACTTCGGCGACGAAACCGTCATCAACGCCGAGCTGACCGAGCCATTCGCCGCCCTACGCGATCTCCGCGACGCCATCCAGTCCCTCCCCACCAGCACCCCGTACCCCGCGCCGGCCGTCATCGCCAGCACAGGCCCCAAAAACGCCAAAGCCCCCGTCCCCAGCAGGGAACGGGAGCCTTTGGCCATTGGTTCGAATAACAAGGTTTTGGTGGGCGCGGGTGGTTTCGAACCACCGACCTCTCGCGTGTGAAGCGAGCGCTCTCCCACTGAGCTACGCGCCCTTGAGGGCTGATTCTATGCCTTCGCGAGAGAGCCGGCTACGCGTGCGCCAGCTCGCGCATCTGGCGCACGGGATGGCGGCCCAGTCGGCCTGAAATCGCGTATGGCGAGGCGTGTCCGTGGGTGCGATGAGCGACGTTGACAACGACGTGCCCCCGCAGCCGGTCTATCAGGCTGCGGTGCTGTGGCAGCAGCAGCAACTCGGCGCCCTCGCTGACGAGGACGGTCGGATGGCCTTCGGTGAGGTTGCGCCAGAGCACTTCGTCGGCCCACTCCTGATCCCCGGGAATGAACTCGACCTCATCGGGGTAGCCGAGGTCGTCGTCGCTCAGCGACGCAGCCATAAAGAGATCCCAGGTCTTGTCATAGATGGTGCTCATCGGGGTGTTCTCCCAGCTACGCACGATATCGGACCAGCCTCCCCTGATCTTGACTTCAGCCGCGTGCATCGCGTCGTTGACGGACCCATGCGTGACGATCGGCTCCTGCTTCTCGGAGCCGATGTAGCGGTGCTCGTGGTGCTCGGTCGGATCGTGGGCGTTGTCGAAGGTACGGACCGTGTGCCACTCCCCGTCGCGTTTGACGAGCAGCACGATCGCGTACTCGACAGGATGCGCACTCGAGCGCCGAATCTCTACGCGCACATCTGGAGCAAGGCGGTATCGCCGAATCCGGTCCTTGGGCATGGACGGACGATCTTAGAAAGCGGATCAGAGGGACCAAAAAGCAGCACTCAGGGGATACGTGAGCTGGCGATCGAGGGCGCGCGAGGACTACGGGCAGCCCCACCGCCTTCGGCCCGAATATCCAGTAGGCGACGAAGCCGACCAGCACAACAGCCACCGCGAGGACGGCAAGACCACCCACCGATCCGACTACTTCTGTCACGTTTCAGTACCGCGCAGCGCGCGGGCACTCGCCGGGGCGGCCGGGTCACGCCTCCTCACGCCCGCTTTCAGGACCCCAGCCGAACCCCCACGTGCGGGTGCAGGCGCGCGGTCATTTCGGAGTATGCGTCTCCGAGCGTGTCGACTTCGGCCTCGGTGAGCGCGCTCCCGAAGGCGGCCTGACCTCCGAGTTCGCGGTAGCCGTCGGTGAGGCGTTTGTTGATCTGCGCCAGGTCGAAGTGGCCGTCGTAGACGCTCTCGATGTACAGCGCCACGTTGGCCTGCGCGAAGCGGGCGCTCGCGGGCGAGCCGTGTTCGATCTGATCGATCGCCGCGACGATCTGGGTCCATCCGCGGGTCGCCAGGCCGGTGTAGGCGCGGAACAGGCCTGCCAGCGGCGAGCCGGGTCCGGTCAGGGAGACTGCCTGGGCTTCGCTCAGCAACGGTGGCGTCGGGATCCTCGTGGCGCTCGCCGTTGCCGCGGCGATCGTCGCGCGGGAGCTTGCCAGGGCCTGGGCGCCGCTCGGCAGACCGTTGACCACCAGCGGCCAGGCCCGCTTGGCCGCCGCCAGCTCGTTTGCGATCGGGCGCTCGACTTGCCGGAGAGCGCGGCTCACAATCACGAGGTCTTCGCGCTCGAGCCGCAGTTCGGCTGGGCTTCTGTGCGAGCCGCCGCAACCCGACAGCGCGCCGGCAACCATGGCGCCCAGCAGGATGCACAGAGCCAGGAACGCCGACGCTCCCACCGGCCGACCCCCCGCCTTTGGCGTCGGTATCGGTATCGGTATCGGCTGGGGCAGCGCTCGGGCAGGCGGCGACGCGAGGATTGGTCCCCGCCGCGGGGCGCGAGCGACGCGGGCCGTCCCGTACGCCGGGATGTGGTGCGGGTCGCCTACGGCCGAGGGTCCCGCGAACCTTGCGTAGCCTACGCGCTCAGCAGGTCGACGATGAACACGAGCGTTTCGTTCGGCGGAATCGACGGCGGTGAGCCTTTCGCGCCATACCCAAGCGCTGCCGGGATGATCAGCTCACGTCGCCCGCCGACCTTCATGCCCACCACGCCCTGTTCCCAGCCTGGGATGACCTGACCTTTGCCGAGGGCGAACGTGAACGGTTCGTTGCGTTTCCACGACGCGTCGAAGACTTTGCCGGTCTTGTACAGCGCGCCCACGTAGTTGACCGCGACCGCGCTGCCTGTCTTCGCTTCGGCGCCGGTTCCCGTGACGATTTCCTTGGTCACGAGCTTCGTCGGCGGCGGGCCGCTCGGCGGCGTGATGTGCGGTTCTTTGGACAGCGGGCCGCTCGTCGGCGTTTTTGCCGCCGCGGTAGTGCTCGTGCTGGTCGAGCTCGTCGTGGCGCCCTTGGTGGCCAGCGCTTCGTCGGCCTTGTTCTCGACACCGACTTTGATCGTGCTGGAGCTGCCGGAGCTGCCGCAGCCGGCGATCAGGGCTGCCGCGCTCAGCGCGATCAGGCCGAGGAAGATGGGGGTGCGGGCTCGCATGAGCCGTGGGAGGACGTCGCTGAAGTAGGTCACGGCCGGGCAGCCTAACGCAACTGACGCTTGCGCGCTACGATCGCCGTGGACCGTGCTAGGCGGGGACGTAGCGGCGCCCTGAATCCGCAATCCGCTCTAGCGGGGCTGAACCCCCCTCCGAGGGGCTTTCGTCCCGGTCGCCCCGCCGCCGCGGGCGTCGATGGCTCGGGTCCCGCGCGGTGCCGGCTCGCGAACCAGGTCAGGTCCGGAAGGAAGCAGCCTTAAGCGATCACCGGCAGGCGCAGCGGGAGCACCCGGACCGGAGTTTGCGGCAGCGATCAGGCGCCGGATGCGAAGGCGACGACGAGGGGTGCACGGTCCAATACGGGAGGAGGCAGGCCCCCCTCCCGACCATCCCCCGCCGTGGTGGCACCGGCGTCGGGCCGGCAAAGCCGGCCCTTGTGGCGGTGACCATGGCTGGTTGGAACGGGATTGCCGGCAGCGCGTCTCCGATTACGAGCAGCGCTCGAAGATCAGCCACGAACGATTGGTCGCGGACTCGGTGAACCCGGGCGGGACGGTCACCGCCAGGTGCGGATCGTGGGGGTCGAGCACGTAATCGCGTTCGACCCCCATGCTCGCGGGGTCGACATAGGTGCCGTATGAGATCTGGTTGACCTGGGCGCTGATCACGTTCGCGGGGCTCGTCTTCAGGTACAGCGCCAGCAGCGGGATCGGCGCATGGTTGGGGACCCCCACGGGCCCGCAGCGCAACCCGATCGCGCGATCGTGCACGAGCGCGAGGAGGTCGTCTTCGATGCGCTGCTGGGTGGCGAGCGCATCCAGCTGGCGGTGCGCGCCGCGATACTGGCTGGGCGCATATGCGGCGAGCGCGACCAGCACGATCAGCCCGCCCGCCATCCACCAGCGCCGCCGCGGATCCTCGCGCGCGAGCAGCGTCCATCCGAACACGCCCGCGCCGCAGAATATGCACAGGATCGCCGCCGCCGCGAATGCGTAACGCGTATCGATCGGCAGCCCGGCGGCGGCCACCGCGGCGAACACGACCACCGCGAGGACACCCGCGATCGCGGGCAGGCGCGCGCGCGCGCGCAGCCACAGCAGCGACAGCACGCCGCCGAGCGCCGCCCCGCCCAGCACGGGGGGGCGCAATATCTCGCCGATCCGCCGCGGAATGTACTCGGGCACGTTCGCGATGCCCGTGACCCGGTCGAGGGTGTGGGCGGTATGGCGCGTGTTGGTCAGCGACCACAGCGCATCGCCGGTGATCAGGAGGTCGCCGAGCGCCCATGCCAGCGGCGCCGCCGCCGCGAGCGCCGTCAACCCCGCGAGCTCCCCGCGCGAACGCCCCGCGGTCCAGGCCAAGGACGGGGTGCGCCCCGTCCCGGTCGATGCGCGGGAATCGCCGCCGCCGCGCTGGCACCGCGGCGGCGTGCGTGCACTCCGCCCGTCTGCCCGCTCTCGCCACGCGGGCCAGACGATCAGGTACAGCCAGTACAGTCCCGATAGCGCCCACGCCTCAGGGCGCAGCAGCCCGGCGAGCGCGAGCAGAGCCAGCACCGGCCAGCCCGCCCGTGGGCGGCGCGACTCCACGAGCAGCGCGCTCAGCACGAGCAGCAGATATGGGATGTCGGCGTACGCGCGCACGCCCCAGGACAGCACCGGCACGCGCGTGATCAGCAGCAGCGCACCGAGCGCCCCGGCAGCGCGCCCGAACCAGCGCGCGCCCAGTGCATACACCACCCACGCGCACGCCGACAGCGCCAGAAACGCGAGCGCGACCGTGACGTGCACGACGCCCGCAGGCCCCAGCGGCGCCAGCACGACGCCGAGGATCTCGATCAGCGGGTGGGGGGTGGGCGCGATCGGAACGGCGTATGCGGGCAGATTGCCGCGCGAGAGCTGTCCGCCCCAGGCGAGCGCGTAGAGGGTGTCGTAGTTGACGAACCCCACTCCGGCGAGCACCCGCAGCACCACAGCTCCGAGCACGATCGCCGCGGGCGCGCTGAGCCGTTTGATCCAGACCCTCACGCGCGCGGACGCTATCTGCTCGTGGCGGTTGGGCTCCCTGCGCCTTCCCGTCCCCTTGACGTCCGCAAAGCACACTCCCGCGCTCCGATCCATACCGCCCGCGCTCAGGTCCGTACCGCCGTCGTCCGACTCGCTGGAGGGGCCGGGGCAGGTTCGCGCCCGTGGGTAGACTCAGCCCAACGGTGGCGAACGAGCCCAGCGCAGCCCAGCAGCAGTCCTCCCTGTATCGCAGGCACCGTCCGCGCACGTTCGAGGAGGTCGTCGGCCAGGAGCCGGTCGTGCGCACGCTGCTGGGCGCGGTGCGGCGCGATCAGGTCCATCACGCGTATCTGTTCGTCGGCTCGCGCGGGACCGGCAAGACCTCGACGGCGAAGATCCTCGCGGCGTGCCTGAATTGCGAGCACGGCCCGACCGTAACTCCGTGCGGGGTGTGCGACTCGTGCACGGCGATCGCGCGCGCGAGCTCGCTGGACGTGATCGAGATGGACGCCGCCTCGAACAACTCGGTCGACGACATCCGCGAGTTGCGCGACTCCGTCGCGCTGGCGCCCGTGTCGGGGCGGCGCAAGGTATATATCCTCGACGAGGCCCACATGCTCTCGACGGCCGCCTGGAACGCGTTCCTGAAGACGCTCGAGGAGCCCCCCCCGAACACCGTGTTCGTGCTCGCCACGACCGAGGCGCAGAAGGTGCCGGCGACCGTCGTCGATCGCTGTCACCGCTTCGACTTTCAGCGACCCACGGTCGAGCAGATCGCGCAGGTGCTACGGCGCACCGCCGAGGCGGAGTCGATCGAGATCCCGCCCGAGGCGATCGCGGCGCTCGCGCGCGCGGCCACAGGGAGCTTCCGCGACGCGCTCGGCACGCTGGAGCAACTGCTGGCCTACAGCGGCGCCACGATCGCGCTGGAGGACGTGCTCGCGGTGCTCGGCATCGCCGACTCGGCTCTGCTCGAACAGACCGTGGACGCGGTCGCCGCCTCAGACGCGCGCGGGGCGCTGCTCGCGCTGGCGGAGTGCGCGGACTCAGGGCGCGACGCGGGCTCGTTCGCCTCAGATCTGGAGTCGCGGGCGCGCGAGCTGCTGCTCGTGCAGACCCTGGGCGAGATTCCCTCTGAGCTCGCGCTCACGCCTGAGCTCGACGCGCGGCTGCTGGCCCAAGCCGAGCGCGTGCCGCACACGACGGTCGTGCGCTTGCTGGAGCGGATCGGATCGGCGCTCGAGTCCGTGCGCGCGGGCGCGGACGCGCGCACGAGCCTGGAGCTGGCGCTGGTCATCGCCGCCCGCCCCGAGGTCGACGCCTCCACGCGGGCGCTGCTGGCCCGCATCGAGCGCTTGGAGGGCGGGGAGCGCGTCTCTCCGGCGCCACCCGTCTCGCCTGCGCCGCCCCCCCCGGCTCAGGCGTCCCCTCCACCGGCGCCCTCCTCGCCGCCGCCCGCGTCGCCACCGCCCGCGTCGTGGGAGGAGCCCGGGCGTGAGGAGCGCGGGGGTAAAGAGCCCGCGCCCGCCGTCGCGCCCGTGGAGGACCCCCCGCCCGAGGCGGCCGAGTCGCACGACGCCCTCATGCCTGTGATCGAGCCGCCGGACGCCGTCGCGCCCGTGGTCGAGCCGCTGGAAGACCTGCAGGCGGTGGTCGAGCTGTGGCCGGCTGTCGTCGAGCTGGTCGGTGCGGGGCATGCGCTGTGCGGGGCGGTGATCGCCGACACCCATCCGGTCGCATTCGCGGGCGAGGACCTGACCGTCGGGTTCCCCACGAGCGCGGCGTTTCTGAAGAAGAAGGCCGAAGACCCTGCCAACCGCCAGATCGTGACCGAGGCTCTGCGCCAGCTCGCGGGCGGGCGCTGGCGGATCTCCTACGAGTTGCGCGAGGACCTCGACAGCGCCGCCGGCGACGGCGCGCCGCAGGCATACACCGAGGAGGAGTGGATCGAGCGGTTCAAGTCAGAGCTCGACGCCGAGGAGATCCCCCCCGACCCTGAGTCCGAGCCCGGCGAGCCGGCGGTCACCAGCGAACGGGGAGCGTGAGCAGTGTCCAAACGAACCACCCCCTCCAGGCAGCGCGGCGCAGCCAAGGCCGGCAAGCCGAGCGCGCAGAGCATGATGGCCCAGGTCCAGCGCATGCAGCAGGACATGCAGGCCGCCCAGGAACTGCTCGCCCAGGAGACCGTCTCGGCCTCCTCCGGCGGGGGCATGGTGACCGTGGCGGTGACCGGCGACCTGCGGGTCACATCGGTCACGATCGACCCCGAGGCGGTCGATCCCGAGGACGTGGACATGCTCGCGGACATGGTCACGGCGGCCGTCAACGAGGCGCTGCGCGCTGCCCAGGAGTTGGCGGCCGACCGCATGGGCGGGGCCACCGAGGGACTGGATCTCGGAGGACTCGGCGGCCTGGGTCTGCCGGGCCTGTGAGCTCATACGCCCCGCCCGTCCAGCGGCTCATCACCGAGCTCTCGAAGCTGCCCGGCATCGGCACGCGCACGGCCCAGCGGTTGGCGTTTCACATCCTGCGCGCCTCCGACGAGGACGCGCTGGGCCTGGCCGAGGCGATCCGCGAGGTCAAGGAGCGCATCGGGTGCTGCGAGGTCTGTTACAACCTCACCGACCAGCCCCGCTGTCGCATCTGCGAGGACACCCGCCGCGATCACACGCTGATCTGCGTCGTCGAGGAGCCCGGCGACGTGATCCCGATGGAGCGCACTCACGAGTACCAGGGCGTCTACCACGTGCTGGGGGGAGCGCTGTCGCCGATCGACGGCATCGACCCGGAGGATCTGCGCATCGCCGAGCTGTACGCGCGCGTCCGTACGGAGACACCGCCGGTCAGGGAGATCGTGCTCGCGACCAACCCCACGACCACGGGCGAGGCGACCGCGCTGCACATCGCCCACGAGCTGCGATCGCGCGCGCCCGAGCTGACCGTCACGCGCCTGGCGAGCGGGTTGCCGGTCGGATCGGATCTGGAGTACGCCGATGAGGTCACCCTCGGCAAGGCGTTCGCGGGGCGTAGGTCGTTGTAGCCTCACGTGCGTGTCTGACATCGTCGTGGTCGGGGCGCGTTTCACCCTTCGCGAGACCCCGCGTGCGGATTGCCGTGGCCAGGTCGAGCGCGAGGTGCTCGAGCTCTCGCCGCCCAATCGCATGGTCTGGTCGTGGCGCGGCGCCGAGGATCCCGCGACGACGCGCCTTGTCATCGACCTGGAAGCCGACGAGCGAGGAACTCGCTTGACGCTGCGACACACCGGTGAGTCCGATGAGCGCACCGTCAGGAGTACCACCGGCGGATGGACGGACAAGCTCGGAGCACTCGCCCAGCTGCTCACCACAAAAGGAGGCAACGGGAATGACTGAATCACTGCACACCGTCCGGTTTCCGGGCGAGAACGACGAGTATCGGCGGGCGCGCGACGAGCTGCTGCAGGCAGAGATCGACCTGCGCCGGCGCACCGAGGCGGTGGCGGCCAGGCGGCGCACCCTGCCCCTGGGCGGGGCCGTGCCGGAGGACTACTGCTTCGAGGAGGTCGCCGAGGGCGGTGGCGAGGTGAGGTTCTCCGAACTCTGGCAGGCGGGCAAGGATACGCTCGTCGTCTACAGCTTCATGTTCCCGCGCTGGCCGGGCGACACCCGGCCGGGGCCGGCTGGCGAGACGGGCAAGCTGCCGCTCGCAGAGACCCCATGTGCGTCCTGCACGTCGATCCTCGACTCGCTCGACGGCGCCGCTGCTCACCTCGGCCAACGGCTCAACCTTGTCGTGGTCGCCAAGGCAGACCCGCAGCGAATCCGCACCTTCGCCCGCGAGCGTGGGTGGCGAAACCTGCGCCTCCTTTCCTCGCAGAACAACGCCTACAACCGCGACTACCAAGCCGAAAACTCAGAAGGCGCCCAGATCCCCATTCTGAACGTGTTCGTACGCGACGGCGAGGAGCTCCGTCACGCATGGGCCACCGAGCTCATGTTCGCGCCGCGCGAGCAAGGCGAGGACGCCCGGCACGTCGACTCCATCTGGCCGATCTGGAGCGTGCTCGACATGACCCCGGAAGGGCGCGGAACGGAGGGGGCGTTTCCCCGGCTGCGGTATGGCTGAGAGCATGGAACGGCAACCTCTAGCAACGGGACCGCGCGAGCTATCGCTTCAAGTTTCCCCGGTCCCGCGACCTACCGCTTCCGCGTGCTCTGCCCACACGAGGCGGACTTCCCGTTCCTGGAGGGCGCATCGAACATAGTCAGTGTGCGCGAGCGTTGAGCCCGAACCGGGCTTTTAGCTCTGCAGAGCCAAGCGCAGCGTACTGTCAGCCTGTTTCGCGCGTCACTTGCAGTTCGCTCTTGACAAGCCGCGCATATGGCGTTATGTTCTTGAGTGTTCATGACTTCCCGTGGTGGGGGGTCGGGCACGATAGATCAGGTTTGGGTCGGTCCACTGGATCGGTGTCAAGCGCTTTCGCAAGGGATGTAGCAGGAGAGAGGGCCGGATCGCATGAAGAGGGGTAGTGTTCGCATGAGTTCGTTGGGGACAGATGTGATAAGGATCGCCGCGCGCCCGTTTGGACCCGTGGGTAGATGCGTCAGCAGCGCTGACACATCTCTCTCTCTCTCTCTCTCTCTTGCCCTGCTAGCGACCCTTCTCTAGCAGCTGATTTTCCCCGGACGGAGCGCCGTCCGGGACACCTCTCGGGGGTAGGGCGTCCCCTGTGCATATATGGCTCTCGGCCGGTGGGCCGGGGTCTGTTCGAGCGTCATCGCGTTTACCCTCATCCGGCGGTGGCGTTCGAGGAGGCTCCGTCGCGTACTCCCATGCGCGCCGGTTCTGGGTTCGAGCGTCGCGGTCCCACCCCGAGACCGCGGCGCTCACCAGGCTTCTCCTGGGGGGTGCGTGATGCCTGCTGAGACGGGCACCCGTCGTAATGCGCTGAAGGCGCGGCGCGCGCGGGGTAGGAGCGTGTCTGCGCGGGTGCAGGTGTCGGAGATGCAGCGCGCGCGGTTGCTGGCGGCGGCCGTGGCGAGCATCGCGGAGTTGGGTTACGCGCGCGCGTCCGTCGCGCACATCACTGCGCGGGCGCGGGTGTCGCGGCGCACGTTCTATGACCTGTTCGCCGGTCGTGAGGATTGTCTGCTCGCGGTGCTGGAAGACACGGTCGAGCAGATCGGGGGAGAGATTAGAGCGGCGGATTTGGGTGGGCTTGTGTGGCGTGAGCGTGTGCGTGGGGGTTTGCTCGTGATCTTGTCGTTCTTGGATCGTGAGCCGGTGCTCGCGCGGGTGTGCGTGGTAGGGGCGTTGCAGGGCGGTCCGCGGGTACTGGCGTGGCGGACGGAGCTTCTCGCGGGCCTGGCGGAGATCCTGGACGAGGGTCGAGGGGAGAGCTCGCGGGAGTGCACGGTCCTGACCGCGGAGGGTTTGGTCGGCGCGGCGTTGTCGATCGTGTACGCGCGGTTGTCTGCGAACGGGCGCCGCCGGGAGTCGTTGCGCGGCCTGTTGGGGGAGTTGATGAGCTTGATCGTGCTGCCCTATCTTGGTCCCGCGGTCGCGCGTCAGGAGCAGCCGCCGCTGCCGCGGGTCGAGCGCGCCGCGTCGCGGAACAGTCGGGGCGGGGTCGTGGTCGAGCGGGACCCGCTGCGGGAGGTCCCGATGCGCCTTACGTACAGGACCGCGCTGGTGTTGCAGGCCGCCTCAGAGTATCCCGGTGCGAGCAATCGTCGTATCGGTGAGCACGCCGAGATTCACGACCAGGGCCAGATCTCGAAGCTGTTGGGGCGCCTGGAGCGCATCGGCCTTTTGACCAACACGGGCGCGGGACAGTCCAAAGGCGAGCCGAACGCGTGGCGCCTAACCCCCTTGGGTGAGCGCGTCACCCAGCAGCTCAGCCTCAGCACCCCACTACAGGAGGACGCGGCATGACACAAGTCAGCCTCCACTACCTCAGTAATGACCTGGGGGGCCTGACCGTCAGCCTCCCGCCGAGCCTCTTGGCGCACGTCGGCAGTGTCCCGGAGTGCCCCGACCCCCTGTCCATCACCGCTGGCCGATCTCCGATCGGTCGCACATCACACACCACACACGGCACGACCGCGCCGAAGGAGAACAGGTGAGAACCTCAGGGCACTCGGCGAACCCCGCTCCCACCTCGAAGCTGCGCCTGTTCGCGACGCTCCGTGCATCTCTCCCCGCCAGCGGGAGTGGTGCGTCCTCCTCTGGCGGCGCCCGCCTCGCCCTGCTGAGCGTTCTCGCCCTCTGCGTCATGGCGCTCTCGACCACCCCAGCCGTGGCCGCGGGGTGCCCGAACGAACAGGTTCGTGTGGAACAGGCCTCGACGCGTCTGCCGGACTGCCGTGCGTATGAGATGGTCAGCCCGGTCTACAAGGGCGGGTACGGCGCGAACGCGATCGCAGGCGTGGCTCCGGATGGGGAAGGCGCGGCGTTCAGCTCGCAGGGCGCATTCGCTGGTGCGCCCGCGAGCTTTCCGACGACCAGCCTCTATGTCGCGCGTCGCGGCTCGGAGGGGTGGCAGACCACGCCGTTGATCGCGCCGGCCAGCGTCGCCCCGAACGTCGCGAGCGTGGCGTCGTTCTCGGCGAGCCTGGGCCTCACTCTGGTCGCGGGCGATCTCGGCCCGAACTCGGAAGTGGCAGCGAGGGCGGGTGAACGTGCGTTCTTGGTGCATCCGACGGCAACCCCGGACACTGCGGAAAACTGGCGGGTCGCGGGGATGGTATTTGAATCCGCCGCGAAAGAAGCCATTTTCAATGGTGTTGCCATGCCGTCTTTCGGTGAGAGCGCCGATTTCTCCCATATCGTGTTCGGGGGCGCCGGCGTGCCACCCCTTCGTCCGTCGGCGGTCGGCACGAGAGACCCGCTTTATGATCTGCAGACCCAGCTTTCGGGTGGTGACCCGGTGTTGCGGCTCGTTGGTGTCACGAACGAAGCGCTGCCTGGTGGTGAACCGGAACCGATTGACCCATACTGTCCCGTGGCGCTTGGTGGCTTTCTTTCCGGGTTCAACGCCGTTTCCGCCGACGGCGCGACGATCTTCTTCACGACAAACGCGAACCGCTCGGACAAGGACATAAACGAATGCGAGAAGACGAGCGAAGCTACCCAGACTAACAACCCCCCGATCGTGTATGCACGGCTTGGCGGCGGAAAGACTGTGCAGGTCGCGGTGCCGGTAGCGGCGGATTGCTCCGTTTCGGCGCCGTGTCATTCGGCGGCGCAGGCGCCTGCGGAATACATGGGCGCGTCGGCCGATGGCGCGCGCGTGTTCTTCATGACGACGCAGCCGCTCGTCACCGGCGATACCGATACAGGGAACGACTTGTACATGGCGACGATCGGCTGTCCAGGCGGTGGCGGGGAATGCGAACCTTCCCAGCGCGAAGTGACCTCGATGACCCAGGTGTCCCACCACCAGAACGCCAGCGAACCGGCACGGGTGCAGGGTGTGGTGGCGGTTTCCCAGGACGGTACGCGCGTGTATTTCGTCGCGCGCGGTGTGCTCGGTGAAGCGGGCGTGCAGCCGCTCGGGCAGGGCGTGCAGTCCCAGCCGGTCAAGGGTGCGGACAACCTGTACGTCTATGACGCCGCGACCCAGGGCACGGCGTTCGTCGCCGACGTGTGCTCGGAGCCGGGGAAGTCCGGAGAACTCGAAGACCAGCGCTGCCCGTTGGGGGCGGCCAGCACGCCCGACACGAGACTGTGGTCCTCGGGGACGCGTGCAGCGCAGTTGAATGCCTGCACCGGCGGCGAGCCCTCGTGTCAAGCGGGGCGCTTCCTCGTGTTCGTCTCATCGGGACGCCTCGTGTCCGGTGACACGAACTCGAACCTCGACGTCTACCGCTACGACTCGGGCACTGGCGCGCTGCAGCGCGTCTCGGTCGGTGAAGAAGGCGCCGATGCGAACGGCAACGGGGGGAGCTCCGACGCGCTGATCCTTCCTGCCCAGCTCGGTGGTCATGCGCAGGAAGCGTCCGGTTTGAAGACCCGCGCGGTCAGCGATGATGGTTCGCGGGTCGTGTTCACGACTGCGCGGCCGCTGTCTGAACGCGCAGGGCAGGGGGTGTCGAGCGCGTATGAATGGCATCAGGCTTCCAGTGAAGCCGGTGAAGGGCGCGTCTCGCTCATCTCCGGCTCTGGTTTCACCGAAGGGGTCGAAGACCTCGTGATCTCGCCGTCGGGTCGCGATGTGTTCTTCGTGACCGCTCAGGGCCTCGTGGCGCACGACGGTGATGGCCAGGTCGACGTGTACGACGCGCGGGTGGCCGGTGGGTTTACGCCCTCGCCGGCGGAACGCGCGGCGTGTGCGGCCGACGCATGCTACGGCCCGTTGACGAACCCGGCGCCGCTGCTCGTGCCTGGCAGCTTCTCGCAGGCCCCCGGCGGCAACTTCCCCTTGCCTGCCACCGCGCCGACACCCAAGCGCAAACCCGCGAAGTGCCGCAAGGGCTTCGTCAAGCAGCGCAACAGATGCGTCAAGCAACGAAAGGGGCCCAAGGCTCGACGCGCGCGCAAGGCGCGAGCGGGGCAGCCCACGCACCAACCACAGCCGGCGCTGGTGGCTGCCGCACCCGTGGGCGTCCCCCGCCCCGGCGCAGCGGTCTCGGCAACGTTCGCGTCACAGCCCGTCTCGGCGTCCAGTCCCGCTGCTCCATCGTCCTCGCCGGCGCCCCGCCGATCTTCCACGTCGGCGAGCCCCCGCCCGCTTGAAATCACGCATTTCTCGTTGCAGACGACGGGCCCGACGCGGGAGGAACCGTTTAGCCCCAGCGAAACGGGCGCTGGGCAAGGCTGTCATTTCGAACCGCTGGCGACGGGCACTAAATGCCGTTTTGTCAATGAACCGTATGCGTTCACCCAGGCGGGTGGGCATCCGTACGCGTTGACGTTCGATCTTCAGTTCGCGACCGAAGAACGCGCCAAACGCCTCGGCGGCCTGCCCTTCATCTATCCGACGCGTGATCCGAAGGATATCGTGCAGACGTTGCCGGCGGGGTTGTTGGGTAATCCGACGGCTGCGCCGACATGCCCGAGCGTAAACGTCCTGACGAAAGGTCTAGCCGATTTGTGTCCCGCGTCGTCGCAGATCGGCTGGAACCGGTTGCGGTTCGCCGGCGGTAATGAATTCGCTGGTCCGATCGTGAACTTGACGCCGGAAGCGGGGCAGTCGGCGGAGTTCGGGCTGGAGAACAGCGCAATCACGTACGTGTTGACCGCGCATCTGGTACGAACCGCGGCTGGCTATAGCGTTGTGGTGGAGAGCAACGAGATTCCGCTGGTGGGGCTCTCGGAAGCTGAACTTACGTTCTGGGGTGTTCCGGCGGACCCGAGTCACGACGCGCAGCGGGGCCTGTTCTGTGAATTCGACTCGAATGAGCCCAAATCGGTGCGACAGTATCTCGCTTGTGGGCTGTTCAACCATCCGCTCAAGAACGTCGGTTTTGGTTTGGGTGGTGAATCGGCTGGTGTGGCGCCGGTCCCGTTCTTGTCGTTAGGTTCGGATTGTGCGGCGGGTGCGGAGCAGGCGTCGGTGCGGGCGGATTCGTGGGAGGAACCGGGTGTGGTCCGTGAAGGGAAATACAGCGAACAGTATAAGGAAGCGTCGGTGTTGATCCCGGCGTTGACGGGTTGTAACCAGCTGGCGTTCAACCCGGAACTCGAAGTGCATCCGGATACGTTGCAGGCGGACGCGCCGGTGGGGTTGGGTGTGAATATCAAGGTGCCGCAGCCGCAGACTCCGGAAGGTGTGGGGACGCCGGATTTGCGTGATGCGGTGGTGAGCTTGCCGGAGGGTGTGTCGATCAGCCCGGGGATCGTGGATGGCGTGCAGGCGTGCAATGAAAGTGGCCCGGAAGGGATCAATTTCTCGGGGCCGGAATCTGAAGAAGTCGCGTTGAACGGGGAACTGCAGCTGGCTGCGGGCCATTGTCCTGACGCGTCGACGGTGGGTACCGCGAAGGCGTTCACGCCGCTCTTGAACGAACCGGTCGAAGGTCACGTGTATTTGGCGAGGCCTGGTTGTGGCGGGGCGGGGCAGGCGCTGTGCACGAGCAGGGACGCGTTGGACGGGAACCTGTACAAGCTGTATCTGGAACTGGGCGGCAAGGGCAGGCTGGGGCGGGCGGGGGTGAACATCAAGGTGCCGGGGTTCGTGGAGGCGAACCCGGCGACGGGGCAGCTGACGACGAAGTTCCTGGAGAACCCGCAGACGCCGTTCAGCAAGCTGGAAGTCGATTTGAACGGTGGCGCGAGGGCGCCGTTGGATAACCCGGCCTCGTGTGGGGCTGCGTTGACGACGGCTGATTTCGCGCCGTGGTCGGCGCCCGGGATCACGCCGGAAGGCCTGTCGGTCGCGGGTACCGGGGACGCGACCCCGTCGAGCTCGTTCAACGTCGACTTGGCGGGTGATGGTCTGGCGACGCCGTGTCCGGCGTTGCCGTTCAACCCTGGCTTTTTGGCGGGGATGGTGACCCCCCAGGCGGGGCAGTTCAGCTCGTTCACGTTGAACCTTGCGCGGCATGATCGTGAACAGTTCGTGAAGGGCCTTCAGATCCATACGCCGCCTGGCCTGTTGGCGGTCCTCTCGAGCGTCCCGTTGTGCCCGGACGCGCAGGCGAACGCCGGGACGTGCCCGGCGGCGTCGAAGATCGGCACGACCAGGGTCGCGTCGGGTGCGGGCTCCCACCCGTTTGAAATCGAAGGCACGATCTACCTGACGGGCCCGCATGCTGGCGCCCCGTTTGGCCTGTCGATCGTGACGCACGCGGTGGCTGGCCCGTTCGACCTGGGCCTGGTCGTCGTCAGAGCGAGGATCGATATCGATCCGGTGGATTCGACGGCGACGATCACGACGGATGAAACGGGCCCGTATGCGATCCCGCAGATCCTCGACGGGGTGCCGTTGCGTCTGCAGCGGATCACGACGAACATCGACCGTCCCGGGTTCATGTTCAACCCGACCGACTGCGGCGCCCCCGGCCAACCCCCCCAGCAGGTCACCGCCGTCGTCTCGGGGTCCGCCAACACCAAGACGAGCGTGTCGAGCCCCTTGGCGGTGGGGGGCTGCAAGAGCCTCGCGTTCACCCCGTCCTTCAAGGTCTCAACCAACGGGCGGACAAGCAAAGTCGGTGGGGCGAGCCTGGACGCGAAGGTCTCCTACCCGGCGGGGTCGATGGGCTCCCAGGCGAACATCAGCTACGTGAAAGTCGAACTGCCGAAGCAGCTGCCCTCGCGTTTGACGACGTTGCAGAAGGCGTGTCTCGCCGCGACGTTCGAAGCGAACCCGGCGGCGTGCCCCGCGGGGTCGGTGATCGGGGTCGTCAGAACCACCACACCACTCTTGCCCGTCCCCTTGTCGGGCCCGGTGTATTTCGTCTCCCACGGCGGCGAAGCGTTCCCCAGCCTCGTCGCCGTCCTCCAGGGCGACGGGGTACGGGTCGACCTGACCGGCTCGACGTTCATCAGCAAAGCCGGGGTCACGAGCACCACCTTCAAGACCGTCCCCGATGTGCCGATCAACAGCTTCGAGCTCTACCTCCCCGAGGGCCCCAACAGCGCCCTTGCCGCCAACACCAACCTGTGTGCGGCGGCCGGCCAGCTGAAGATGCCAAACGAATTCATCGCCCACAACGGCGCCGTGCTCAAGCAGACCACCACGATCGCCGTCACCGGCTGCCCCAAGGCGCCGGCGAAGAAAGCGAAGAAGGCGAAGAGAGCGCGTAAGGGCGCGAGTCCCGGCGGGCGGAGGGCTGGCGCGTGAGCGTCCGTCGTCTGGCCGGCGGCCTGGCTGGCGCCTGTGTCATGAGCGCGTTCGTCCTCGCGGGCGTCGGTGTGGGTGGCGCGCAGGCCGCTGCTCCGCCGGTGAAGTTGAAGTTGCGGGCGCATTTCGGCCGTGAAGTCAACCTCACGCAGGCTGGGAAAGGCGTGGCGCTCGAAGACGTGTGCACGACGGCTTCGAAAGACACGTGCGGGCCGGGTCGGGAAAGCTCGATCGCCGGCGGGTTCGCTACCCCGACCGATGTGGCGGTCGCGCCGGGCGGGAACGTGTTTGTCGCGGATCGTTCGAATCGTCGTGTGCAGGAGCTGACGGCGGCGGGTGGGTTCGTGTTGATGTTCGGTGGGGAAGTGAACTTGACGAAGGTCGAAGCGGTCAAAGCGAAAGGCGGCACCCCCACCCAGGCGGAAGTCGAAGAAGAGGACGTGTGTACGGCCGCGTCGGGCGATGTCTGCAAGGAAGGCGTCGCGGGCGGCGCCGCGGGGCAGTTGTATGAACCGGGGAGCGTGGCGGTGGACGCGGCGAGCGGTGACGTGTATGTGCTCGAGGACAACCGGGTGGACGAGTTCACCGCGGAAGGCAGGTTCGTGTGGGCGGCGGGTGGCCGGGTCAACCAGACGAAGGTCAAAGAAGTGGAAGCGAAAGGCGGCACCCCAACCCCGGGGGAACTTGAAGAAGAGAACCTCTGCACCGCCACTTCGAAAGACGTGTGCCAGGCGGGCGTGGCGGCCGCTCCGGGTAGTGGTGAGCACAGGGCGTTCAACCCCGCGGGGGGTGGGGATCTGCTCGCGGTCGGCCCGGGCGGCGTGTTGTTCGTCGGTGATGAAGGGCGTGTGCAGGAGCTCGACGCGACTGGCACGTGGCTGCGGCAGCTGAATGTCGCCGGGCGGGTGCGGGCGCTCGCGGTCGACGAAACCGGCAACGTTTATCTCGCCTACGTGGGTGGTGGGAGCGTGCTCGAGCTGAGCCCGGGTGGTCAGCAGCTCACAGAACTCCTGGTCGCGTCGCCGGTGCCGGGCGCGAGCGTCGAAGTCGCGTCGCTGGCACTCGATGCGAACGGCCGGCTGGCTGTCGGCGCCCTGGCTTCCGTGCCTTTGGGCGGTGAAAACCGGTGGTTCGGGTCGCTGTATGAAGCCGCGTCGGGGCACCTGGTCAGCGGTTTCACGGGCTGGGGGTCGCCCGGGATCGCGTTCGGCGCGTCGGGGGAGCTGTACGCGGCGGCGGGGCCGAACTCGTTGGCGGGGACGGGTCATGAAGTGACCGCGTATGAACCGGTGCCGATCGCCGAACTCGTGGCGAGCCCTGCGGGCTGTGTGGCGGGGGCGGAAAGCGAATCGGATGTGACGCTGGCCTGCACTTTGCACGGGGAAGTCAACCCTGAGGGTGTCGGAGGGACCGAAGCGTTCTTCCAGTACGGCACCTCGTGCGGGCAGTTGGGCTCGGAAACCCCCAGGCAGGGCGTAGCGACGGGCAGCGCTCTCGTGCCGGTCGGCGCGCTCGTTGAAGGGTTGCGCCCGAACCAGGCGTTCTGCGACCAGCTCGCGGGTAACGACGCGAACGTCCCCGCCTCTTCGGGGGAAACGCTGACGAGCACCGGCCGCACGTCGTTCACGACCCCGCTGGCGCCGCCGAACGTGGTGGGTGAACCGCAGGTGTCGTTCGTGAAGGGCTCCTCGGCGGTGATGTTCGCCGAACTGAACCCCGAGAACGCCAGGGCCGAATACCTCTTCGAATACGGCCCCGGCGAAACCCTCGCCAACTGCACCAAAGGGATGCTCCACGAAGCCTGTCCGGGTGTCGCGGGCACCCCAGCGCAGGAATCCGCGTGCCCTGAATTGAAGCCGGGGGAAAGCGCGTGTGTGTACGGCAAGCTCGGCGTGACGCTGGAAGCGACCGGGTTGCAGCCCGGCACGCTCTACCACTACCGGCTGTTCGCCCAGGACGAAAACACCGCCAAGACGGAAACCCGGACGAGTATCGAAGGCCCCCACCCGGGTGCGGAAGGGCAGTTCACGACCGCCCCCGCCCCGCTCCCGCAGGCCGTCACCGGTCCGGCGGGTGCGGTCGGCGCGACCACCGCGACGATCACCGGCAGCGTGAACCCGGACGGCCTCCCGGCGACGTACGCGTTCGAACTCGGTGTGTATGAGGGCTCGGAAACGAGCTACGGGATCGTGCTCTCCGCCTCCGCGGGCTCGGGTACGAGCCCGGTGCAGGAGGCGCTTGAACTGAGCGGACTTCAGCCCGGCACGAGCTACGCCTACCGGATCACGGTCTCGAGCGGCTACATCCCGAACGCCACCCACACCCTCGACGGCGAACCCGCCGTGTTCACGACCGCCGGGCTCCCGGCGGTGATCTCCCCGCCGCTGGTGCTCGCGCAGCTGCCGATCCCCGCGGTCGCGTTCCCCACCGAAACCGCGAGCACGCCACCCCACAAAGCTAGCCCGAAGTGCAAGAAGCCGAAGAAGCTCAGCCACGGCAGGTGCGTGACGCTGAAACGCAAGAAGGCCAGGAAGAGCACGGCGCACAAGGCGCGCAAACACAACTAGCCAAGCGACCGAGAGAGGAACCATACCCCGATGTTCAAAGCAACCCGAGCCCGCCTGACGCCAAGCACCCTCATAGCCACCCTCGCCCTGGTGTTCGCGCTCACCGGAGGCGCGTACGCCGCCGGCAAGTACGTGATCACCAACACCAAGCAGATCAAGCCAAGCGTGCTGAAACAACTCCAAGGCCACAACGGCGCACCCGGCGCCACCGGACCCGCCGGGCCAACGGGACCCGCGGGTCCTGGTGGACCCCAAGGTCCCGGAGGGCCTGGGGGGGCAAAAGGCGAAACCGGGCCGAAAGGCGAAACCGGGCCGAAAGGCGAAAAAGGCGAAAAAGGCGTCAAAGGTGAAACCGGCACGACCGGCTTCACCGAAACCCTTCCCTCCGGAAAGACCGAGAAGGGCACATGGGGCGTAGCCACCATGCCCGGGTCCTTCGCGGGAGGCGCGCTCGTCATCGCGCTATCGCCCATCTCGTTCAACATACCCCTGGCCGCGCCCGTCAAAGCGACCGTCGTCGGCGCCGGCGGGAAAGGCGCCGGCGGCGCCTGCCCCGAAACGAGCGAACTGAGCAAACCCGAAGCCGCACCCGGCAACCTCTGCATATTCGAGAGCCCGATAACACCCAACGTCCAGGGCGTCACCCCGGTCAACCCGGAAAACCAAGAAGGCGGCGAAGCCGGCAAGACCGGCACGCTCATCGAGATCCAACCAACCAACAAAAGCGAACCCGTCTTCGTAAACGGCACCTGGGCCGTCACCGCCGAATAGACCTACCAGCGCACGTGTCCGCGACGGCCGGCAGCAAAGCAGGACCGTTGCCGGCCGCCGCGCCCGAAAACAGATCTCGGTGACGGCGTCTGGCTGCCGCGTACGCGATCGTTCCCCGCTTCTCGCTACGGTCCGCCACGGCTCGGCCGCGCTGGCGAACACGCCGCCCGCGTCCAGGATCTTGCGCACCACCTGGGCCAGCATCGGCGGCGCTGCGCGCGAACCGATCGAGCTTCGCGACGACCAGCCCGCCCGTCTCTTTGCGCAGAGCGCGCTCGTACGCCTGCTGGAACGCCGGTCGAGCCATCGTCCCGCCGGATTGGTCCAGGTCGGTATGCCACTCGATAATCTGAGCATTCATCATCGCGCCCACGTCCCGATCCGCTCCCGCTGAACCTCTGGAGAGATGAAGCTCTCTCCGACTCGGCCGCCGACCCGACTGACACGGATATAGCCATCAAGCCGCAACACGACAAAACCTCCAGTAGCCCTGATGGGGATATCGTCGTGATGAAGTTCGGCGGCACCTCCGTCGCCGACGCAAGCCGCATCAAGCGCGCCGCGCGGCGCATCGTGGACATGCGCGAGTCCGGCGCGCGCGTAGTCGCGGTGCTCTCGGCGCGCGGCTCCACGACCGACGAGCTGATTGCGATGGCCGCCGAGGTCTCCGATACGCCCGATCCGCGCGAGATGGACATGCTGCTGTCCACCGGCGAGCGTATCTCCTGCGCGCTCTGCGCGATGGCCATCCACGATCTCGGCCACCAGGCCGTCTCGCTGACGGGCTCGCAGGCGGGGATCGTCACCGACTCCTCACACACTCGCGCGCGCATCGTCGAGGTGCGCGCCGATCGCATCCGGGACGCGCTGCGCGAGGACCGCATCGTGCTGGTCGCCGGCTTTCAGGGCGTCTCGACCGACTCCAGCGACGTCACCACCCTCGGTCGCGGCGGCTCGGACACGACCGCCGTCGCGCTGGCCGCCGCCGTCGGGGCGAAGGTCTGCGAAATCTACACCGACGTCCCCGGCGTCTTCAGCGCGGACCCCCGCATCGTGCCGGACGCGCGCAAGCTGAATGTGGTCTCGTTTGAGGAGATGCTCGAGATGTCCGCCTCGGGCGCGGGTGTGCTGCAGCTGCGCTCGCTCGAGTACGCGCGCAATCACGGCGTGCGCATCCACTGCCGCTCAGCCTTCGACGATGGCCCTGGTACAATTGTCGTCACGGAAGCCGAGCTGGAAGCGGAGCCACAGACATGAACCATCCCGAGCGACCACTGATCACAGCCGTCACCCATTCGACCTCCGAGGCGCGGATCACGCTCGTGGGCGTGCCCGACGAGCTCGGCGCCGCCGCGCGCATCTTCGAGGCGCTGGCCGAGGTGGGCGTGGACGTGGACATGATCGTCCAGAACGAGCCCACCTCCGCGGGCGGCCGCGCGGAGATCGCCTTCACGGTCCCCCGCGAGGATCTGCGTACCGCGCGTGCGGCGCTCGAGCCTCTGGCGGGCGAGGCGTACGCCGATCTCCTCGCGCACGAGGAGATGGGCAAGGTCTCGATCGTGGGGGCCGGCATGCGCTCGCATCCGGGTGTGGCGGCGAAGGTCTTCAGGGTGCTCGCCGATCAGGGCGTCAACATCGAGATGATCTCCACCTCGCCCATCAAGATCTCCTGCGTCATCCCTCGCGACCAGGTCGACACGGTCGTGCGTGCGTTGCACTCCGCCTTCGACCTCTCCGGCCCAGGCACGATCGTGGTCGAGCAGACGTTCGCCGCGCGCGGGACGCCGTAGTCATCGGTGGCCGCATCAGAGCGCACGGCCCGGCTGTGTACGGCCTGGCTGTGTGCGCCTCGGCTTGCATTCGCCGAATCGCCCCGTCCGTAGATGCGGCGGGTCGCGGCGGAAGTCGGCTGACGAGGGCGCGCTACCATGGCCGAGATCGGGCTGCCATGGGCTTCACCGCGACTTTTGCCGGTCGAACGGGTATATGAGGTGTATGGAGATGCGTCGCGCTTTCGTACGAGCTCGAGCGCCCGCCGCGAGGTCGCGTTCGGCTGTGGCTATGGCCGCGGCCATGCTGGCTTGCGGTGTGCTCGCGTCGGCGCCGGCCGGCGCGCTGGGCGCGTCCTCGGCGCCCGTCGTCTCCACCGGCGGCTCCTCCAACGTGAGCTTCTCCTCGGCGCTCCTCTACGGCTACGTCGATCCGAACGGGCTGGCCACCGGCTACGTGTTCCAGTACGGCACCACCAGCGGCTATGGCGCGCAGACCCCGCTCGCCCCGGCCGGCAGCGGCAAGAGCTCGATCAAGCTCAGCCAGACGGTCACCGGACTGCAGCCCTATACGACCTACCACTTTCGGATCGTGGCGGTCAACGCGACGGGCACGAGCAACGGCAGGGACCGTACGTTCAGGACCGCCAAGGTGCCGCTGTCGCTGCAGATCACGAGCGTGCCCGACCCGGTCGTGTTCGGCAGCCCGTTCGTCGTCGAGGGTCATCTGTTCGGCACGGGCGGCGCCAACCGCGAGGTGCGGCTGGAAGCGAACCCGTTCCCGTACCTCGGCGGGTTCCGCGCCGTCGGCAATCCGGAGGTCACCGACGGCGCCGGGGGATTCTCGTTCCCGTACCTGGGGCTGCTCGAAAACGCCCAGCTGCGCGTGGTGACGGTCGGGGGCACGCTCGTCACGAGTCCGGTTGTCGTCGAGAGCGTCGCGGTGCGCGTGGCGTTTCATGTGGCGCGCACGCGCCATCGCGGACGGGTGCGCCTGTACGGGACGATCGCGCCGGCGGAGGTGGGAGCGCTCGTCGGCTTCCAGCTGCTGCGTCCCGGCAACTCGATCAACGAGGGCGGCACGGTCGTGAAACCCGGCACGCTCACCGTGTCGCGCTTCAGCCGCATCGTGCGTCTACGCCATCCCGGCGTGTATCGGGCGCTGGTCAAGATCGCAGACGGCGCCCATGTCTCCGCCTACAGCCCGCCGATCTTCATCCGCTGAGAGGAACCGGGGGAGGGCAACAGGCCCTCCCGGTAAGGCCCCCTCCCGCTGCATTTTGGGGCTCCGGCGCCGGGCCGGCATAAGGCCGGCCCGCGTGGCGAGGAGCAGGCCGGCTGAATCCCGCCAGGACGATCGGCGCGGAGGCTCTGCCATTCGCGATGCTACGCGTTCTCGTCCAGTGCGCGCTGCAGTCGCTCCAGCACCCGGACCACGCGCAATCCGCTGTGCCCATCCGAGCGCGGTGTGCGGCCGCTGCGGAGGCACTCGACGAAGTGCTCGCACTCCAGCCGCAACGGCTCGACGTTGGGAATGCGCGGTGAGTAGATGTCGCCCGAGCGGGCGATGTACTCGCCCCACGAGCGCGCGTCCTCGTCAAAGCCCTTGTCGTACACGGTCAGCTTGCCCTCGATCTGCATGTCGTCGAACGTGGCCATGCGCCTGGAGCCGACGACCGTCAGGCGCCGCTCCTTGTGGGGGTCCAGCCACGACAGGTGCAGGTGCGCGACCGCGCCCGAGTCAAAGCGCAGGTAGCAGAACACGACGTCCTCGACGCCGTCGCGCACGAACGAGGAGCCGTGCGCGAGGCACTCGACGGGCTCCTGCCCGATCAGCGCGAGCACGACCGACACGTCGTGCGCGCCCAGGCTCCACAGCGCGTTCTCGTCGGCGCGCAGCTTGCCGAGGTTCAGGCGGTTGCCGTACACGTAGTACAGCTCACCCAGCTCACCCCCGTCCAGCAGCTCGCGCAGGCGGTGGACGGCCGGGTGGTACTCGAGCAGGTGCCCGACCATCAGCGTCGTGCCCGCGCGCGCGGCCGCGTCCACGGCGAGCTGGGCGTCGGCGGCCCTCGTCGCCAGCGGCTTCTCCACGAAGCAGTGCTTGCCCGCCCGCGCGACCCGCACCGCGAGCTCTGCGTGCGTCGCCACGGGCGTGGCCAGCACGACCGCGTCGAGCTCGGGGTCCTCCAGCAGCTCCTGCACGTCCGCCGTCGCGCGCGCCCCCGGATACGCCCCCTGAAGGCGCGCGCGCGCGGGCTCGGAGGCGTCGCACAGCCACGTCAGCTCGCACCCGGCGATCGCGGCGAGGTTGCGCGCGATGTTCGGACCCCAGTAGCCGAGACCGACGACTCCCACCCGTACGGGCGTCAGCTCCTCCCGCGCCGGCTCGTCTGCGCTCATCGGGAATCCTCGGGACGCCTCGGCCGTCGCCGCGGGAGAGCCGGTCGCGCCTGGCGTCTCACGGGGGTCCCCAGCGTCCCGATCGCCGCCACGCAACGCTCGGCCGCGTGCCCGTCGCCGTACAGCGCCGGGCGCTCAGCCGGCGGCTTCCACGTAAGCACCGCCAACGCCGCCTTGGCATTCAGGTCCACGAGCGTGTTCCAGCCAGCGTTCACCGTCTCGACCCACTCCGTGTTCGCGCGCAACGTGATGCAGGGCACCCCGGCAAGGTACGCCTCCTTCTGGACGCCCCCCGAGTCGGTGAGCACCGCGCGCGCCCCAGACAGCAGCGCGCCGAACTCCACATAGCCGAGCGGCTCCGTCAGCCGCAGGCCCTCGACTTTCTCCAGCTCGCCGGCGAGCCCGGCTTCCCGCAGGCGCGTGTGTGTGCGGGGGTGCAGCGGGAACACGACCGGCGCCGGCAGCGCCGCGACGAGGTCGACGAGCGCGCGCAGGCGCGCGGGGTCGTCCACGTTACCGGCGCGATGCGCCGTGAGCAGCAGATACTCCCCGCGCCGCACCCCAAACGCGGCGGGGGTGCGCTCGTCCGCGCTCGCTGAGGGCTGGCGGCGCAGCGCGACATCGACCATCACATCACCGACGACCTCCACGCGACCGACGACCGACTCCGCCCGCAGGTTCTCCGCCGCCATGTCCGACGCGCACAGCAAGAGGGCGCTCAGATGGTCGGTCAGCACGCGATTGAGCTCCTCGGGCATCGTGCGGTCATACGAGCGCATCCCCGCCTCGACGTGCACGACCGGGATCTGCGCCTGCGTCGCCGCCAGTCCGCCCGCGAGCGTCGAGTTTGTGTCGCCATACACCAGCACCGCGTCCGGTGTGACCTCCGCGAGCAGCGGCTCCAGCGCGCTCAGCATGCGCGCCGTCTGCGAGGTGTTCGACCCGCCGCCGATCCCCAGCCGGCGGTCGGGCTCGGCCAGGCCCAGCTCGGCGAAGAACACGCGCGAGAGGTTCTCGTCGTAGTGCTGGCCCGTGTGCACCAGCACCTCCTCGTGCTGTTCGCGCAGCAGCCCCGATACGGCCGCGGCCTTGATGAACTGCGGGCGGTTGCCGACGACCGTGAGGATGCGCACGGGTGCAGCCTATGCGGCCGCGCCCACCACCGACGTCGACCAGTCGATTACTGACGTCGGCCGCACGACGTGGCGCTGCAACCCGAGCTCCTTGGGCTCGCACCCGAGCGCGAGGCCGACCAGCTGGGGGAGGTGCAGGACGGGCATGTGCAACTCGCGCCCGACCGTGGCTTCCGCGGCCGGCTGCTGCAGGTCGAGGTTCAGGTGGCACAGCGGGCAGGGCGTCACCAGGCAGTCGGCCTGCGCGTCCACCGCATCGCCGAGATGGCGGCCGGCCTGCGTGAGCGAGGCCCGCTTGTTCATCGTCACGATCGGAAAGCCGCAGCACTTGCGCATGCCCGCGTACTCGACCACGCTCCCGCCGAGCGCCTCGATCACCTGCTCCAGGTAGTGGTCGCGCGGGTGCTCGGAGTCGATGCCCAGCCGCGCGCGCGGGCGCACGATGTAGCAGCCGTAGAACGGTCCCACTCTCAGGTTCGTCAGCGGGCGGCGCACTTTCGAGCGCAGCTCCTGCAGGCCGATCTCCTCCACGAGCAGCCACAGGAAGTTCTTGTTCGTCAGCCCCTTCTCGTATGTGAGTCCCTCGCCCGCGAGCGTCTCGTTGACGTGCGCGCGATACTCCGCGCTCGAGTCCAGCCGCTCCTGGCACTCGCCCTGCGCGCCCTGGCAGGTCGAGCAGATGTTCATCATCAGCTCCGCGCCCTGCACCTGCTGGGCCAGCGCGAACGTGCGCGCGTTGAGCGTGTCCGCGAGCTCCTGATTGTGCTCGGCGATCACGCCGGCTCCGCAGCAGTTGGCGCGGTCCAGCTGCACCAGCTCGATGTCGAGCAGCGGCGCCACCTTCGCCATCGATCCGTGCAGCTCCGGCGTGAACCCGCGGCTGACGCACCCGGGCCAGTAGGCGACCTTCATGCCGCGTCCTCCTCTTCGTCCTCGCCGCTCACGTACAGGTTCAGCTCGTAGCGCTGCGGGCGGTTCTCGACCTGCTCGTAGATCGCCTTCACCGCGTTCAGATCCTGCTCGGGGATCCTGTGGCCGAAGATCGCCAGCTTGGGACTCATCTTGCCACGCAGCATGCCCTTGATGACCGTCGGCAGCGAGCTCAGCAGCTCTTTGCCCGCGGCCGGATGGAACTTGCCGAACCACGAGTCCCCGCCGTAGGATCGCGACAGCAGCTCAGCCTCGTGGTTGAGCCCGTAGTCGCGTATGAGGCTCGTGAATGCCTGCTCATGACGGTGGCCGTTGTTCTGGTCCACGATGTGCTGGTCCGAGCCCGCGATCCGGCGCAGGCGCATGATCTGACCCATCGGGTTGACGTCCTTCGGGCAGGCCTCGACGCACTTGAAGCAGTGCGTGCAGTCGTAGATCCCCTGCGGGTCTTCGGCCAGGTCGCGCAGGCGGATGTCCTGCTGGTCGTCGCGCGGATCCCCGACGAAGCGGTAGGCCTTGGCGAGCGCCGCCGGGCCGACGAAGCCGGGATCGACCTCCATCGCCAGGCAGTCCGACACGCACGCCCCGCACTGGATGCAGGCCATCGACTGCGTGATGTCGACCATGCTCTCTTTCGGCACGATGTACTCGCGCTCGGGCACCGGCTGGGAGGCGATCAGCCACGGCGTGACGCGCTGGACCTTCTTCCAGTGCACCGCGTCCATGTCCACGATCAGGTCCTTGATCACGGGCATGTTGCCCATCGGCTCGATCTCGATCACGCCGTCGGAGGCGGACGCGCGCGCGTGGTCCAGGTGTGTGTGGCAGGCCAGCCCCGGTTCGCCGTTGATGCGCACCCCGCACGATCCGCAGATCGCCGCGCGGCAGGAGCAGCGAATCCCGATCGAGCCGTCGTGCCTGGCCTTGGCCTGCAGGATCCCCTCCAGCACCGAGCGATGCGGCTCCAGCTGCACCGTGTGCTCGTCCCAGTAGGGCGCCTCGCCCGACTCGGGATCGTAGCGGCGCATGCGCAGCCTGAACGTCTCCGGCGGCTTATGCGTTTCGGCCATGGCGCGTGCGCTCCTCGGTTGGGTAGGAGTTGAGATGGGATGCGGGACGCAGGCCGGCGCCGGACAGGGCCGCTCGACACCGGCCGAGGGTGGGCGGGGAGGGCGCCATCAGTACTTCCTCTCCTCGGGCTGCCACTGGGTGATCGTCACCGGCGAGTAGCTCACCCGCGGGCCGTCGCCGTTGCGCGAGATGTCGATGTGCTTGAGCCACTCCTCGTCGTTGCGCTCGGGATGGTCGGTGCGGAACTGCGCGCCCCGGGACTCGGTGCGCTCGATCGCGCCCACCACGATCGCCTCGGCACAGTCGAGCATGTAGCCGAGCTCGAGCGCGCCGAGCACGTCCTGGTTGAACACCGTCCCGCGATCGTCGACATATGCGCTCTCGGCCTCCTCTTGCAGACGCGTCACGACCTCGTGCGCCTGCCGCAGGCCGGTCGCGTCGCGGTAGACGGCGACGTGCTGGTTCATCGTCGCGCCCAGCTCCGCCTTGATCTCCGACACGCGCCGTGGGCGGGTGGGCCCTCCATCCCGCTCGCGGGCCAGGATCGCGTCGATCTCCGCGGCATCCTCGCGCAGCTTGGCATCCGCCGCCTGGGGCATCGGGATGCTCTGCGCGCGCCTGGCCGCGTGCTCGCCCGCGCGCCGCCCGAAGATGAGCGTGTCCAGCAGCGAGTTCGCGCCCAGGCGGTTGCCGCCGTGCACCGACACGCACGCCACCTCGCCCGCGGCGTACAACCCCTCGATCGAGGTCGCGCCGTCGACGTCGGTCTTGACGCCGCCCATGATGTAGTGCTGCCCCGGGCGGATCATGATCGGCTCGCGCGTGATGTCCACGCCGGCGAAGTCTTTGCCGATGTTCACGATCTCGCGCAGCGCCTCCAGCGTGCGCTTGCGCGGGACCTTCGTGATGTCCAGCCAGATGCCCGAACCGTCGGCGCCCACCCCGCGGCCCTCGAGGATCTCGGTCTGCTCGGCGCGCGAGACCACGTCGCGCGAGGCCAGCTCCATCTTGTTGGGCGCGTATTTCTCCATGAACCGCTCGCCCTCGCCGTTCAGCAGCACCGCGCCCTCGCCGCGCGCGCCCTCCGTGATCAGGAGGCCGTTCTCCACGAGCGTCGTCGGGTGGTACTGGACCATCTCCATGTCCATCAGCGGCGCCCCGATCCGGTAGGCCTGCGCGATGCCGTCGCCGGTCACGATCAGCGCGTTGGTCGTCGGGCTGTACACCTGCCCCGCGCCGCCGCAGGCGAGGATCGTGTTCTTCGCGTGAAACGTCTCCATGCGCCCGCTGCGCACATCGCGCGCGACCACGCCGCAGCAGGACCCCTGCTCGTCCTGCACGAGCGAGGTAACGAACCACTCCTCATAGCGATCCACCGTCTCGTGGTGCTTCATCAGCTGCTCGTACAGCACGTGCAATATCGCCTGGCCCGTGATGTCCGCCACATACGCGGTGCGCTTCATCGAGGCGCCCCCGAACGCGCGCAGGTCGAGCTCGCCGCGCTCGTTGCGGTGGAATGTGACGCCGATGTGCTCCAGGTGCATGACCTCCTGCGGAGCCTCAGAGCACATGATCTCGATCGCGTCCTGATCGCCCAGGAAGTCCGAGCCCTTGACCGTGTCATACGCATGCGAGCGCCAGTCGTCGGCGACGTTGATCGCCGCGTTGATCCCGCCCGCGGCCGCCACCGAGTGCGAGCGCACCGGATGGACCTTGCTCACGATCGCCACGCTCGCGCCCTCCTGCGCGGCGGCCAGCGCCGCGCGCTGGCCCGCGAGACCGGCCCCGATGATCAGTACGTCGTGTGCTGGCATGGCTCCCTGCGGTCGATTCGGAGGAGGTGGGCGCCCGGCGGAGCCCCGGCCCGGACTCTATAACGGCAACGCCCGTCGGCAGTGTGTCCCCGTCATCGCATCCCTCAACCCATGGCGGCCGGGCGCAGCGCTTTGCGCAGCTGCGCGACGGTCACGACGCCCCGCAGCACGCCCTGCTCGTCGACGGCCACCATCGCGCCGAGATGTCCCAGCCCCTCGCTGCGCAGCAGCGATTCCACCGGCTCCTCCTCGGCGATCCGCACCGGCAGGTTCTCCTCGAGCACGTCCACCACCGCCAGCGCCGGGCGTCCGGCCGCGATCTCCTCGTCCACGCGCTGCTCGCGCACCACGCCGAGGAAGTGGCATCCCGGGTCCACGACCGCGAACCACGGCCAGCGGTAGCGCAGGAAGAACTGCTCATGGGCGTCGAGCAGACTCAGCTCCGCGGGGATCGTCACCGGCTCGCGGTCCATGATGTCGGCGACCGTCACGCCGGCGATGCGCTGCCCGAACGTTCCCTGCGCCACCGCGCCGCTCGCGGCCTGGTAGAGGATGAACGCCAGCACCATCGTGAACAGGCCGAACGAATCGCCGTTGGCGAGCCCCGCGAGCCCGAGCGCGCCCAGCGCCAGCGCGAAGCCCTGGCCGGCCCGCCCCGTCCAGCGCGTGGCGCGGTTGCGGTCGCCGGTGCGCCACCAGATCAAGGCCTGCGCGATCTGGCCGCCGTCGAGCGGAAACGCGGGGATCAGGTTGAACAGCAGCACGAACGCGTTGACGATCGCCACCCAGCTCAGCCACAGCAGCACGGGCGTGGGGCGGATGGCTTCGTTGGTCGCCACTTCGGCGAAGCGCCCGCCCGGGGCGATGAGCCCGCCTGCCAGGGCGCAGGCGACGATCACCGCCAGCGTCACCAGCGGGCCGGCGATCGCGACCTGCAGTTGCGCCCCGGGTGTCCTCGGCGCCTCGCGCATGCGCGTCAGCCCCCCGAAGGCCCACAGGTCGATGCCGGCGACCGACAGACCGTTGCGCCGCGCGACGAGCGCGTGACCGAGCTCGTGCAGGATCACCGACACGAAAAATGACAGCACGACCGCGACCGCGACCAGATACGCGGTCGTCTCGGTCCCTTTGAGCACTTCGTGGAATCCCGGGGTGAACAGGATCACGAACAGGAACAGCACGACGAACCAGCTGACGCCGGCGCCGATCCTGATGCCGAATACGCGAGCGAGCTGGAAGTTTGTGCGCGGCGCCATCACTCCATGGTAGGCGCCGGTTCGGTGGACGCCGGGCGAAGTCGGCCGCTCGGCGCAGGCGCAGCGAGCGTGGCTCTTCCTAAAGCCGGCGGGGAGATGTTGTATTTGCAGGAACTGCGTATAACCATAGTCATACGCAGTCTTATCCGCCGTCTTTTATATTTGCGGGCGACTCCGGGCGATGATCGCCTCGAAGTCCGTACCCGCCGGCAGCGTCCCGTACTCCAGCCCACCATCGCCCGCCAGCCGCGCGGCGCAGAACGCATCCGCCACCGCCGCCGGAGCGTGGCGCACGAGCAGCGAGCCCTGCAGGCACAATGCCATCGACTCGACCACCCGCCGCGCCCGCGACTCGAGCGTCGCGGCGTCCGCGAACTGAGACTCGAGGTCCGCGACCCGCGCGTCCAGCCGCGCGTCGGCGCCCTGCGCCTGCCCGACCTCGTGCAGGAACACCTCCAGCGAGTGCGGCTCGCGCACGAGCGCGCGCAGCACATCGAGGCTGATCACATTGCCCGACCCCTCCCAGATCGATGCCAGCGGCGCCTCGCGGTAGATCCGCGGCATCCCCGACTCCTCCACGTACCCGGCGCCGCCGAGGCACTCCATCGCCTCGAACGCATGGTTGGGCGCGCGCTTGCAGGCCCAGTACTTGCCCACGGCGGTCGCCAGGCGCTTGAACAGCTGCGCGTCGCTGCCGTCATCGCCGTCCTGCGCGTCGGCCGCGGCTTCGTCATACGCGCGCGCGAGCCGCATCGCCAGCGCCGTCGATGCCTCGGCCTCCAGGCACAGGTCGGCCAACACGTTGCGCATCAGCGGCTGGTCGATCAGCAGCTTGCCGAAGGCCGCGCGATGGGCCGCGTGGTGGGTGGCGTTCACCACGGCCGCGCGCATCCCCGCGGCGGCGCCGATCACGCAGTCCAAGCGGGTATGTCCCACCATCTCGATGATCGTCGGCACGCCCCTGCCGGGCTCGCCGACCATGCGCGCCCACGCGCCGTGCAACTCGATCTCGCTGGACGCATTGGAGTGATTGCCGAGCTTGTCCTTCAGCCGCTGGATGTGCATCGCATTACGCGTGCCGTCTGGAAGCACGCGCGGCATCAAAAAGCACGACAGCCCCTCGTCCTCGCCGCCCGGCGACCGGGCCTGGGCGAGCACGAGGAACAGGTCGGACATCGGCGCCGAGCAGAACCACTTGTGGCCCGTGAGCTCATACTCCGCCCCGGCGCCGCCGCCGTTCAGCGGTCGCGCGAGCGTCGTGTTCGCGCGCACGTCCGAGCCGCCCTGCTTCTCGGTCATCGCCATGCCCGCGATCGCGCTGCCCTTCTGCGCGGCGGGAATCGACCGCGGGTCATACGTCGTGGCGGTCACGAGCGGCTCCCACTCGGCCGCCAGCTCGGGCTGGGCGCGCAGCGCCGGCACGACCGCGAACGTCATCGTGATCGGACAGGCGTACCCAGCCTCGGCCTGCATCGCGGTCATGTACATGGCCGCGCGCGCCACGTGCGGCGCGGGCTTCTCGGTCTCGCGCCACGGCAGCGCGTGCAGTTCGTGCTCGACCCCCAGCGCCATGAGCTGGTGCCACGCCGGGTGGAACTCGACCTCGTCGATGCGATGGCCGTAGCGATCGTGCGTGTGCAGCACCGGCCTGTTCTCGTTGGCCTGCCGGCCCCACACCTGCTGGGGCTCGCCGCCGATCAGCTCGCCCAGCGCGCTCGCGCGCTGAAGCGCCCACGTCGCGCCCTCGCGCTCGGTCGCCTCCACCAGCGGCGTGTTGTCGGTGAACACGTTCCGTCCCTCCAGCGGCGGAACCTGGTTGAACACGTCATGCGTGTGCCACGGAGCGCTCTCCGCTACGCCTGTCGCTGCCCGTGTCGCCGGTGCGCTGGCCATGGATGACAGTGAAGCAGAAGTCACGATCTCACCGCCGGACTGCCACGCCACTGCGTTCGCCCACGCAACGCCGGCAACTGTGGTGAGCGGCTCCGAGCGCAACTCGATGCAAGGACTGGCTGTGGCTCACCCAACAAATCCGCCCGCGAGATAGCATCGCCGCCCCGGCGAACCCTCCATCTCCCGCAAGGACCCGACCCATGGCCAAGATCAAGGTGCAGCGCCCCGTAGTCGAGCTCGACGGCGACGAGATGACGCGCGTCATCTGGTCGTTCATCCGCGACCAGCTGATCCTCCCGTATCTGGATATCGAGCTGAAGTACTTCGATCTCGGCATCGAGAGTCGCGACTCGAGCGAGGACCGCGTCACCGTGCAAGCGGCCGAGGCGATCAAGCGCTACGGCGTCGGGGTGAAGTGCGCGACGATCACGCCCGACGAGGCGCGCGTGCAGGAGTTCGGCCTGAAGGAGATGTACCGCTCGCCCAACGGCACGATCCGCAACATCCTCGGCGGCGTCATCTTCCGCGAGCCGATCGTCATCGCGAACGTCCCGCGGCTCGTGCCCGGCTGGACCAAGCCGATCGTCATCGGCCGTCACGCCTTCGGCGACCAATACCGCGCGACCGACACGCTCGTCCCCGGCAAGGGTTCGCTGACGCTGACGTTCACGCCGAAGAACGGCGGTGAGCCGATCGAGCTCGACGTGTACGACTTCCCCGGGCCGGGCATCGCGATGGCGATGTACAACCTCGACGACTCGATCCGCGACTTCGCGCGCGCGTCGATGCGCTACGGCCTGCAGCGTGGCTATCCGGTCTACCTGTCGACGAAGAACACGATCCTCAAGCGCTACGACGGCCGCTTCAAAGATATCTTCGAAGAGGTGTACGAGTCGGAGTTCAAGCGCGACTTCGAGGCGGCCGGGATCGCCTACGAGCACCGCCTGATCGACGACATGGTCGCCGCCGCGCTGAAGTGGGAGGGCGGCTACGTGTGGGCGTGCAAGAACTACGACGGCGACGTGCAGTCCGACACCGTCGCACAGGGCTTCGGATCGCTCGGTCTGATGACGAGCGTGCTGATGTCGGCCGACGGCAAGACCGTCGAGGCCGAGGCCGCGCACGGCACGGTCACACGCCATTACCGCATGCACCAGCAGGGCCAACCCACCTCCACCAATCCGATCGCCTCGATATTCGCGTGGACGCGAGGGCTGGCCGCGCGGGGGCGGATGGACGACACACCCGCCGTCAGCGAGTTCGCGCACACGCTCGAGCGCGTATGCGTGCAGACCGTCGAATCCGGTCGTATGACCAAGGATCTCGCGCTGCTCGTGGGGCCCGATCAGGAGTGGCAGAGCACACAGGAGTTTCTCGCGTCAATCGACGACAACCTCGAGCAGGAGATGAACCAGTGAGCAATCCAGTACGTGTCACAGTCACCGGCGCCGCCGGTCAGATCGGCTACAGCCTCGTGTTTCGCATCGCCTCCGGACAGCTGCTCGGCCCCGCGCAGCCGATCGATCTGCGGCTGCTGGAGATACCGCCCGCGATGGGCGCGCTGGAGGGCGTGGCGATGGAGATCGTCGACTGCGCGTTCCCCCTGCTCTCGGGGCTCGACCTGCACGAGGACCCCGACGACGCGTTCGACGGCGTGGACATCGCGCTGCTCGTCGGCTCGCGTCCGCGCACCAAGGGCATGGAGCGCGCCGAGCTGCTCTCAGAGAACGGCAAGATCTTCACCGTCCAGGGTCGCGCGCTGAACGAGCACGCCGCCGCCGGCGTGAAGGTGCTGGTCGTCGGCAACCCGGCGAACACCAACTGCCTGATCGCGATGTCCAGCGCCCCCGACATTCCCCGCGAGCGCTTCACCTCGATGATGCGCCTCGACCACAACCGCGCCGTCGCGCAGCTCGCCGCCAAGGCGGCGGCGCCGGTGAGCGACATCTCGCACATGGGCGTGTGGGGCAATCACTCGCCGACGATGTACCCCGACCTGTTTCACGCCCGGATTCGCGGGGGCGCCGCCGCCGGAGGCGGTGGTCAGGCCGCCGCCGTGGTCGATGACCAGGCGTGGATCGAGAACGACTTCCTGCCGAACGTCGGCAAACGCGGTGCGGCGATCATCGAGGCGCGCGGCGCCTCCTCCGCTGGGTCCGCGGCGAACGCCGCGATCGACCACGTCCACGACTGGGTCGCCGGCACCGACGGCGGCTGGGTGTCGATGGGAGTGCCCTCCGACGGCTCCTACGGCATCCCCGAGGGCCTCATCTGCGGCTTCCCCTGCACGTGCGCAGACGGCGAGTACTCGATCGTCGACGGCCTCGACATCGACGACTACTCCCGCGCCAAGATCGACGCGTCCGTCGCCGAGCTCATCGGCGAGCGGGACACCGTCAAGGATCAGGGACTTATTTGACAGTCCCGGACAATGCGAGCAGTAAAAAGGGCGCGGCCACGGCCGCGCCCTTTTGATGACCATGATCTGTTAGGCGGCTAGCCTTTCAATCCGACGGATCGTCGTTCCTGACAAGGACGCTTGGGTGGCAGTGGCGTACCGATCGGAGATCGATGGGATCTCCGATCGGTCAGCACACCACGACCGAGGCAAGGATCAAGGGCGACGGATCGTCGTTCCTGACAAGGACGCAGGGAGCGTGGCGTACTGGGTACGCGAGCGACCGAGGACACAGTCAGGGGCGACGAGACTAGCCCTTGGGATGCCAGCCGCGGCCCTGCTTGGATAGCTTCCCTTCCTGTTCGAGACCGGGAAGCACGCGGTACAGGTAGTTCTGCTTGATTCCCATCTTCGCAGCGAGCTCGGGGATGGTGATGCCGGGCTGTCCCTGCACGAACGACAGCGCCTGCGCGGCACGCGTGCCGCTGCCTTTGCGCCGTCCGGCGCGCCGTTTCGCAGGCGCCGTCGCGGCTGCGGGCGCTGCCGCGGCTCTGGCGACGCTGCCCGCCGGGCGTCCTACTTTTTTGGTTTTAGGCCGACCCACTTTTTTGGGACGTCCGGGGGGGCGACCCCGTTTTTTTGCCGGAGCCGCGGCGGCGGTTTTTTTGCCCGAGCCGGGCGGGCGCCCCGGTCCACGACGGCGAGGAGCGGCCGCGGTCGACCCGCCGCCGATTCCGTCCAGCGCCGAAGCGGCGGCCTCCAAGCGACGGTACTCCTCTACCAGCGGCCCCAACTCCGCCAGCCGGTCGGTGATCTCCCGGCGCTTCTCGTCAAGAAAGTCAGTCACGTCTAATCCTCTTTCACTCGTGCGAATGCGAGCTAGTCACATTCCGTTCGCGTTACCTTACACCATTGCTCCACAAAAACCTGCACGGAAATCACTTAAGCCTGTCTTTAAGGCCGTTTTTTTACGACGGCCGGGAGCCGGAGCGCCGGCTACTCCAACCGAGCGCGCAGCCGCTCGAGCGTGCGCTCGGCCTCTCGCTTGGGAATTCCGCCGACCAGCGCCCTGCTGACGATGGCGCCGATCGGGCCGAGCGGAGTGCGAAACTCGTTGTGGTAATCGAACCGCGTGCCGCCGTCCTCGGGATGCAGGGCGTATTCGGTGTGCGCGCGCGATCGCGCCGGTCCACGACCCTCCCAGACCGCGCGGGCGCAGGGGACACACTCGACGAGCGTCCAGTGAACGTCGAGGCTGACACCCCGCAGATGGATGTGCTGATCCATCCGGTAACCGATGCGCGGAGGGCCCGCGTCCACGCGACCGAGTCCGCGGTGGACCGTGACCCAGTCACCCAGACGGCGTGCGTCCATGATCAACTGCCACACCTTCTCCGGCCGCGCGTCGATGTGGATGGATGCAGTCACGAGGCTCATCGGGTATCACCGCGCCGCGAGCCGTTCGACCGACTCCCACTCACGCAGCGCGCGTTCGACGGCGGAGTCGAATGAGTGCAGATCGACTCCCAGCATCTCGGCGGCGCGCAGGTGCGATCGGCCATCCGGGCCGCCGGGCAGGAGGTCGCCCTGCAGGCTTTCCATCAGCGCGCTCACGAGCTCGGGATCCTCGTCTGCGATCGCGGCGGCGACACGGGCCGTGAGCGGTGTGGCGTTTACACCCAATCTCACGGTGGGGCGTGCCACGAGCATCAACTCGGCGATACGCCGGATCATCTCGCCGTAGCTGAGGATGTCGGGCCCGCCCACGTCCAGCGAGCGTCCTGCGGCGGATGACGCGGTCGCCGCCACGGCGAGCATGTCGATGACGTCGCGCGCGTCGATCGGCCGCGTGCAGTGGGTGCGCCACGCGGGCAGGGCGAGCACCGGCATACGCTCGACGAGCCGGACGAGAAAGCGAAACGACCGCGACCGGGCGCCGATGACGATCGACGCGCGCAGCACGACCGTGTCGGAGACGGCGTCGCGCAGGATGCGCTCGACCGCCTCGCGGCTTGCCAGATGGGGGGAGAGCACCTCTTCTTCATCGCCGGCGTTGTGTGCGTTGGTCCAGCTCGCGGTCGGACCTCCGAGATACACGAGCCGTCGCACTCCTGCGCGCGACGCGGCTGCGGCGAAGTTCTCGGCCGCGATCCGCTCGCGCTCGGGAAACGGGGACTTCCGGCCGGGTACGGGAGCGCGCTCCATGGAGTGGATCAGGTAGTAGGCGACCTCGACTCCGTGCAGGGCCTGCGCCAGCCCCTCGCCGGTGAGCGCGTCGCCGGTGAGGACGTCCGGTGCGTCGTCGTCTGCGTCCTCGTCAATATGCGCGTACGTACGCGCGCGCATATTGCCACTCAAATAGTGAGACATCATCCCGGCCACATCGACCCGAGCGGGATCTCGCGCGAGGGCGCGCACACGATGCCCGTCGGACAGCAGCCGGGGAACGAGCCGCGAGCCGGCGAAGCCGCCGGCGCCGGTGACGAGGATGAGCATGGAGCCCAGATGATGACGACGTGCGGTGCGACATGTCCGCAAAGTGGGTCAAAAAGCCAAAGATTGTCACGAGAAAGTGACGTGAAGGAGGCTCTTTCCGGGTAGAAATCGATTTTCTCTGCGATTTGCGGAATGGCTGAGGAGCGGGCGGGTCCGACCGTGAGATGATGGCGCGGTCCGTTTCACCGTCCGTCCGATCCAACCCGCTGGGGGGCATGTGCAGAGAAAGCAGGTCACCGGCAGACGAGTCGCAAAACCCGTCAGTTGCGAGGACTGCTTCTTCCGGCGCAACCTGCTGTGCGCGCTCGACCTGGACGAGCCCTGCGCGACGTTCCGCCCCAACGAGGCGCAGCTGAAACCGCCGCAGCAGCTGCGGTTCGTGTTCCGTCAGGAGCGCCGCACGCGGTCGGCTTGGGCGTTTCCCTCCGCGCAGGAGCAGGCGGCGCTGCACACGTAGCTCGCCGCACACGTAGCTTATTGGGATGAGCCGCGGTGGGCGGCGAGTCTCCAGGCCGAGTCCGTCGCGGGTCGCGCCGGCGCTTTCAGGTCCCGGCACGCAGGCTGTCGCTCTCAGCGCTCTCAGGCCCGGCGGTCTCGGTCTCGGTCTCGGCGCGTTCGCGATCGACGCGCCTGGCGTGCCTGGCGATCCAATTGGCGCCCGGCGTATCGGTGGCGCCGTGGACGATGATCGAGCAGAACACGACCAGCGCGACCAGGTCGAAGATACGTTCACCAGAGGCGATGCCCTGGTCGAGTACGAGCAACGCGAACGTCATCGTGGCGACGCCCTTGGGACCGAACCAGCCCATGAACAGGCGCGTGGCGCCGTCTGTGCGGGTGCCGAGCAGGGCGAGGAACACCGCCGGCGGTCGCGCCAGCAGGAACACGACGGCGACGAACACGAGCGCCTCAAGGCCCTCGCGCGTGAGCGCGTGCAGGGTGAGCAGCGAGCCGAACACGAGGAAGATGCCGAGCTTGACGATCTCGACGATCTCATCGGCGCGGCGCTCGAAGTGCAGGCGCAGATCGGGACGGCGCACTCCGAGCACGATCGCGGCGACGAACACCGCGATGAAGCCGTTGCCTTTGGGCGAGAGCACGGTCAGTCCGTACGTCGCGAACGCGACACCGAGCGCGAACAGCGACTTCTGGTGAGACGGACCGATCGGCAATCGTGGGATCGCCGATCGGCCGGCGTGCTCCAGCGGGCGGCTGCGCGGGCGCGGCGTCAACAGCGATGCGAGCCATCCGCAGGCCAGGCCATAGGCGAAGCCCAGGCCGATGTCCTGGATGACAAACCGCCACCACACAAACTGTCCGGAGCCGGCGCTGAGCGCGGCCAGCAGCGCGAGCACGGCCGGCAGCGCGAGGCCGTCGTTGAGCCCGGACTCGAGGTTCAGCGAATGGCGCACCACGCGCGGCACGCGCGGGTTGGTGACGATGCTGGAGGTCAGCACCGGGTCGGTCGGCGAAAGCAGGGCGCCGATCAGAAAGGACTCGGTCCAGGAAAACCCGATCAGCGCGTGCGCGGCGACGGCGACGATACCCGCGGTGATCGGCATCGCCAGCACCAGCTTGCGCACGGGCAGGCGCCACTCGCGCTGGAGCATCTCGCCCTCGACCTCCAGACCGTCGCGAAACAGGATCACGATCAGCGCGACGAACGCAAGATCCTCGACGAAGCCCGAGCGAGCGCGGAAGTCGATCCAGCCAAAGCCGCCCGGACCGACCGCGAATCCCGCGAGCACGAACAGGGCGGTGAGCGACAGGAACGAGCGCTGCGCCAGCCCCGACAGGAGCGCGCCGACGATCAGCAGCAGGCCCAGCGCGGTGGCGGTCGCCTGGAATGTGGGCACGCGCCCATTGTCACGTTCGCTGCGGCAGCGCGTACTTTGCAGCCGCGGGGGCGTATATTGGAACGCAGAACTGCAAAAAGCTCTTTCAGAGGCGGTGGTGGCCCAAAATGGCGGCGAAAGATCGTAGTGGCAGCAGCAGCAGTGGATTCGGCAGGGCCGGCGAGGCGGCGCGCGCTGCGCGGAGCAACCGGTACATAGAACGGCTGATCGAAGACGAGGAGTTGCGCGGGAGCCTCATCGCGGCGTACGGCGCGGCGCGCAGCGCGTACGGGCGCATGAGCAACGGCAAGCCCGCGAGCAAGGCGCTGTTCGAGGATCGCAAGCTCCAGAAGGAGCTGCGCGACGCGGCGGACGCGCTGCGCGACGCGGCGCACACGCTGCGCGAGCCCCCTCGCAAGGCACGTCAGCGCCGCCGTGGCGGACTCGGCCGCAAGCTGCTGCTGCTCGCGATCGCCGGTGCGCTGGCGCTCGCGCTGAGCGAGGATCTGCGCGGGAAGGTGCTCGACATGCTATTCGGCGCCGAGGAGGAGTTCGAGTACAGCTCGACCACGACTCCGGCCGAGCCGGCGCCGGCCTCCGCCCCCGCCTCCTGAGCCGCGCGCACAGCCCAGAGAGATCGCGAGATGGCCGTCGTCACAGTCGCAGCGACCTCCGAGGGCGTTGAGCCGCACAGGGTCGTGGAGGGCGAGAAGGCGCGGCGGATCGTCGAGGCGATGCGCCGTAGCGTCGCCCGCCGCGGGACCGCGGGATCGACGTTCGACCATGTTGCGCGCGAGGCGGGCGTGTCGCGTGGGCTGCTGCACTACTACTTCGGCACCAAGGAGCGGCTGCTCCTCGAGGCGGTCAGGCGCGACTGCGAGCTGCGCATGGAGCAGCTCGAGCAGCGGCTCGCGGGCGCGCGCACGGCCGATGACTTCATCGGGCTGATGGCCGAGAACCTGCAGGAGACGGTGCGCGAGGACCCGGACTTCGTGACGCTCATGTTCGAGCTGTTCACGCTGTCTCGTCGTAACGAGGACATCGCGGCCGAGTACGCCGAGCTCATGCGCCGCACGCGCGGGCTCCTCGCCGACCTGCTCGCGATCGCCCAGCGCGAGGGCGTCGTGCGGCTGCACGCCGAGCCCGACGCGGTCGCCGAGATCCTGTTCGCCCTCGCCGACGGGTTCGCGCTGCGGATGCTGACCGAGCCCGAGCGCGACTTCGAGGCGACCGTGCGCGCGGGGATCGCCTGCGCGCACGCGCTGCTGGCGGATTAGGGGCTCATATAATCACCCGATGCCCATCTATGAGTACAGGCGCCCGGACGGGAGCACATTCGAAATCGTGCAGTCGTTCAGCGAGGATCCACTGACGCACGATCCCGACACAGGTGCGCCCGTGGAGCGCGTGTTGCATGCGCCCGCCGTGCACTTCAAGGGCAAGGGCTTCTACAACACCGACTACGGCACCCGCAAACGCCAGCGCGAGACCGCCGCCGCGTCATCGGAGGAGTCCTCGGCCAAGAAGGACTCGGACAAAGGCTCCGACGGCGGCGCGAGCTCGGACGCCAAGGGCAAGAGCGAGAAGGCGTCGGACGGCGGAAAGCCCAAGCAAGACGCAAAGCCGGTCGCGGCAACGAGTTAGCCGGCTCAGCCCGCCACTCAGCCCGCCATAAACCGCGCGACGTCCGCGCGGCGCGCCGATTCGGAGATCGTCAGGCCTTCTGCGCCGTCGGGCAGGGCTGTCTGCCCGGTCGGCTTGAGCACGTGGGTGGGCGGCGTGCCGGAGATCGCCAGCGCAGCGAACAGCCCCAGCAGCGTCGGGCCGCTCATGTCCGAGATGATCGCCGGCGGCGCGTTCCAGGCGATCAGCGGCAGGCGCAGAAAGCTCGCTGGGGACAGCAGCTGGGACTTCATCGCGGTGAACAGCGCCTGCTGGTGTTCCTGGCGCTGGATGTCGGTCTGGCTGGGTGCGCACAGGTTCTCGCGCGTGCGCGCCAGCGCGAGCGCCTGCTTGCCGTCGAGATGGTGAGTTCCGGAGGGCAGGCGCAGCGTGAAGCCGCCATTGCTGAAGCCGCCGTCCAGGCGCGAGACGATGCAGCCACCCGTATAGGCGACCCCGCCCATCGCGTCGATCAGAGCGGGAAAGTTTTCGAAGTTGACTTCGACCATGTGATTGATTGGGATGCCGAGCCAGCGCTTGATCACCGCGATCGACTCCGCCGGACCGCCGAACTCGTGGGCGGCGTTGATCTTTTGCAGTCCGTGGCCGGGGATTTCAACGACCGTGTCGCGCGGGATCGACAGCCGCGCCGCGTGCCCGCCGCCGGTGCGGATCAGCATGATCGAGTCCGAACGACCCGGCCCCGTGGTTTCGGCGCCCGGTTCCTTGCTGTTCTTCTGGCGACGGTCCGAGCCGAGCACGAGAATGTTATTCGCCGAGGTCAGCGGATAGCCCGCGGGGTCCAGCGCGCTCGCCACGTTCGCCGGTGGGGAGGTGCGCTGGAGGTGGGAGCTGATCAGGAACAGGACGAGCGACAGGACGAGCCAGCCCGCGATCAGCGCGAGCAGGCCGAGGATCACCCGTTTCGGCGTGACCCGCTCGCGCCATCCCCGTCGTGGTCCGGACTCGCGGGCGCGCTCGGCGCTCAGCGGATCGATCGGGCTCTCGTCGGCGCGTCGTGGGCTCAGCCGGCGTCCGGCGCGGTAGCGGGTGTACTGGGGGGGCTGGTCGGACGGAGTGGACATCGGTGTTTGCGTGATAGGGCGTGGTGGAGGCGTGATCAGAGACTTCGGCTGTGGTCGAGGATGGTTGCGCGCGGTGGGGAACCCGGGCGGAACGGAACCCGGGGCGGAACCTATAGTTGCGAGATGGGCGCCCAGAACCCTCCGGTTCGGTCGACCGATCGAGGATCTAAAGGATCCTCGATCGGGGATACCGCCGCCGCCGGAGGCGGTGGTCAGGGTCGATTGCTGGTCTGTGCCACGCCGATCGGCAACCTCGAGGACGTCACCCTGCGCGTGCTGCGGGCGCTCGGCGAAGCCGACGTGATCGCCTGCGAGGACACGCGTCACACACGGGTCCTGCTCGATCGACACAGCATCCACGCGGCGTCCCTGGTGAGCCTGCACGAGCACAACGAACGGGCGCGCGCCCCCGAGCTGGCAGGGCGGATTCGAGCGGGGGAGACGGTCGCGCTGGTCAGCGACGCGGGTATGCCGCTGGTTTCCGACCCTGGATACGCGCTGGTGCAGGCGTGTATACGCGAGGACCTGCCGGTCGAGGTGCTGCCGGGGCCGAGCGCCGTGCTGAGTGCGCTGATCCTCTCGGGGCTGCCGCCGGACCGCTGGCGATTCGTCGGATTCCTGCCGCGCAAGCGTGGTCAGCGCGAACGCCTGCTGGTGGACGCCGTCGAGACGCTCGTGGCGTTCGAGTCTCCCAAGCGCCTGCCCGCCACCCTGGACATGCTCGCGCACGTCGATCCGCAGCGCCCCGTGGCGGTGTGCCGCGAGCTGACCAAGCTCCACGAGGAAGTCGCGCGCGGCAGCGCGGCCGAGCTGGCCGAGCGCTACGGCGAGCGCCCGCCCAGGGGAGAGGTCGTGCTCGTGGTCGCGGGCGCGCGCTCGGGGAGGGGCGCGCGCGGCGAGTAGCCTTCAGCGACAGTGAGCTACTACGTAACGACCCCCATCTACTACGTCAACGCGGCGCCGCATCTCGGGCACGCATACACGACGATCGCCGCCGACGTGATGGCGCGCCATCACCGCCAGCGCGGCGAGGACGTGTTCTTCCTGACCGGCACCGACGAGCACGGCGAGCCGGTCGCCGACGCGGCGCACGCGCTCGGTATCGAGCCGCAGGAGCTGGCGGACCGCAACGCGCAGCGTTTCAAGGCGCTCGCGCCGCGGATCGAGGCCTCGAACGACTTCTTCATCCGCACGACCGACCCTCAGCACGCGGCGAAGGTGCGGGAGGTGCTGGCACGCGTGCGCGAGAACGGGTTCGTGTACGAGGGGCAGTACGAGGGCTGGTACTGCCCCCGCTGCGCGGACTTCAAGGCCGAGAACGAGATCGACGCGGGCAATCGCTGCCCGATCCATCACATCGAGCTCACCCGCGAGCGCGAGGACAGCTACTTCTTCGAGCTGTCCGCGTTTCAGGAGCCGCTCGAACGGCTGTATTCCGAGCGGACGGAGTTCGTCGCGCCGCGCACGCGCTACAACGAGGCGCTGTCGTTCATCCGCTCGGGTCTGCGCGACGTGCCGCTTACCCGCCATCGGCTGACGTGGGGAGTGGGGGTGCCGTGGGATGAGGAGCACGTGTTCTACGTGTGGTTCGATGCGCTGCTCAACTACTACTCCGCGCTCTCCTACGCGCCCGCCCCGGCCGGTCTTCTGACCGGCGCCGATCTCACCGCCAGGTTCTGGCCCGCCGACTGTCATGTGATCGCCAAGGACATCCTGCGCTTTCACGCCGTCTACTGGCCGGCGCTGCTGATGGCCGCGGGACTTGCGCTGCCCGAGCGAGTGTTCGTGCACGGGTATCTGCTGATGGACGGCGAGAAGATGTCGAAGTCGCTGGGCAACGTGCTCGACCCGTTCGCGGCGATCGAGCGGTTCGGCGCCGACGCGCTGCGGTTCTACCTGCTGCGCGACGTGCCGTTCGGCCAGGACGGCTCGGTATCGACGGCCTCGTTCGAGCAGCGCTACGAGTCGGAGTTGGCCAACGAGCTCGGTAACCTCGCCGGTCGCAGCCTGGCGATGGTCGCGCGCTACCGCGGCGGGGTCGTGCCGTCCGTGGCGCCCGACCCTGCGATCGCGGGCGACTTCGCGGGCCTGGGCGAGCGCGTCGGCGAGCTGATCGACGGGGTCCAGCTGACGGTGGCGCTCGACGAGATCTGGCAGCGCGTGCGCCGATTGAATCGCTACGTCGAGGAACGGGCGCCCTGGCTGCTCGCGCGAGAGGACGCTCGCGCGCAGGAGCTGGATCGCGTGCTGGGGACGCTCGTCGAGGGGCTGCGAGTCGTCTCGGTGCTGCTGCACCCCTACCTGCCGGCGAGCACCGCCACGCTGCTGGCCGCGCTCGGCGCTCCGGACGTCACGTTTGCGGGCGCGTCGCTGGGCGCGGGCGCCGTCGGGCGGGTGACACAGATCGAGCCGCTGTTTCCCAAGAGCCTCGACACCCCCGCGGCGGCGTGAACTAACTGTGAGGTCGGCGACATGATCGACAGCCACACCCATCTGGACCTGTGCGAGCCGCCCGACTCCGCGCTCGTCGCCGCGGCCGATGCGGCGGGGGTGACGCGGATGCTGACGGTCGGCACCGAACCGGCGTCCTGTCGCGCGGCGCTCGCCGCGGCCGAGGCGTTCCCGCAGGTGCACGCGGCGATCGGCCGCCACCCGAACGCGACCAGGGGGTTCGACGACGCCGACCTGGCGGAGCTGCGCGCGCTGGCCGCGCACGAGCGGTGCCTGGCGATCGGCGAGACGGGGCTCGACTTCTACCGCGAGGGCGCGCCGCGCTCAGACCAGGAGCGGGCGTTCGCCGCGCACATACGTCTCGCACGCGAGACGGGTCTGCCGCTCGTGGTCCACTCGCGCGACGCCGCTGAGGAGACGCTCGCGCAGCTCGGCGCCGAAGCGCAGGGGTGCAGCGTGGTGATTCATTGCTTCTCGATGCCCGAGCGGTTGCAGGAGTGTCTGGACCGCGGGTATGCGATCTCGTTCGCCGGCAACGTCACCTACAAAAGCGCCGCCGACCTCGCCGCCGCGGCGCAACGGGTTCCCGACGAGCGGCTGCTGGTCGAGACCGACGCGCCGTATCTGACGCCTCAGGTCGTGCGCAAGCAGCGCAACCAGCCGGCGTTCGTCGCGCACACGGCCGCGTTCGTGGCGGAGCTGCGGGGCGTCAGCGTCCAGGAGCTGGACGCGCTCGTGGAGCGCAACGCCGCGCGCGTGTTCGGCTGGTGATGGCCACTCGGCGCGGTAGGGATCTGGGTCAGAACTTCCTGCGCGACCCGAACATCCTCGGTGTGATCGGGCGCGAGAGCGAGCTCTCGCCCGAAGATGTGGTGCTGGAGGTCGGGGGCGGCGAGGGAGTGCTCTCCGCATACCTGGCGCCACGCGCCAGGCGGGTGCACGTGGTCGAGTTGGACGAGCGGTTGCGTCCGGCGCTCGAGGCGGCCGTCGCGGGTCATATGAACATCAGCGTGCTGTGGGGCGATGCGATGCGCGTCGATCTGACGGCGCTCGAGCCGGCCCCCACCAAGATGGTCGCGAATCTCCCATACGGGATCGCCGCGGGTGTGGTGTTGCGCACGATCGAGGAGCTTCCCGGCGTCAAGATGTGGGTCGTGACGGTCCAGCGCGAGGTGGGTGAACGGCTGGCGGCCGGGCCGGGCAGCGGCGCCTACGGCATCAGCTCGGTACTGGCGCAGTTGGCGGGGGAGGTGAGCGTGGTGAGGGCGATACCTCGGACCGTGTTTCGCCCGGTGCCCAACGTTGACTCCGTGCTCGTGAAGATCCTCCGCACCGGTCCCGCCGCCTCACGCGAGGTACGCACGCTCGTCGGCGGTGCATTTGCCCACCGGCGCAAGGCGCTCGCACGGTCGCTGGTGCTCGCGGGGATTCCTCGCCCGCGCGAGGAGATACGCGCGGCGCTCGTCGCGATGGGACACCCGGCCGACGTGCGCGCGGAGCGGTTGGCACCGGGCGAGTTCGTGGCGCTGGCGGACAGGCTGGGTCTGTGACGGTCATGTCCGTGCAGGCGCTTGCGCCCGCGAAGATCAACCTCGGCCTGTTCGTCGGTCCGCCGCGCGAGCACGACGGCTTCCATGAGCTGGCGAGCGTGATGCAATCGATCTCGCTCGCCGATGAGCTCGTGCTGGAGTCTGCGGACCCCGCTGCCGGTGGGGCGGGACACGACGAGGTGGTCTGTCCCGGCGTGCCGGGCGACCCCGGCGAGAACCTCGCGGCGGCGGCGCTGCGCCTGTTTCGCGAGGCGACTGGCTGGGAGGCCCATCCGCTGCGCCTGACCATCGCCAAGCGCATCCCCGTGGCCGCGGGCCTGGGAGGCGGCTCGGCCGACGCGGCGGCGGCACTGCGGCTGTCCTGTAGCGCGTCGGGGCTCGGCTCGCGGGAGCTGCTGCTGGAGCTGGCGAGGGAGCTCGGAGCGGACGTGCCCGCGCAGATCGCCCCCGGGCGCTGGTTGGCCACCGGAGCGGGTGAGCGGTTGCGCGAGCTGCCCCCGCCGAGCCATCCGTTCGGCGTGCTCGTGCTGCCGCTCGCGGCCGAGCTGTCCACGGCGGCGGTGTATGCGCGCGCGGACGAGCTGGGCGTGGGTCGAACGGCGCGCGAGCTGGCGGTGCTCGCCCGCGAGCTGGAGGTCGCGTTCGAGCTGAGCGCGCCCGTGCCGGACGCGCGCGGGTTGCTGCACAACGATCTGCAGGCCGCGGCGATCTCGCTGTGTCCGGAGATCGAGCCCGCGCTCGCGCAGGCGCTGGACGCCGGCGCCGACGTGGCGTTCGTCAGCGGGTCCGGTCCGACGGTCGTGGGGCTGTTCCTGCGCGCCAACGGTCCCGGGCGGGCTCAGCGCGCCGTGGATGGTCTGACGAGCGAGCGGAGATCTGCCGGCGTGCCGGCGCCGATCTGCGCGACGCCCGTGAATCGTGTGTTCGCGCGGGCGCAGCGAGTCACGTACACGACATAGTCGTATCGACTACCCGTAGGGACCCGCGGGTTTCTTGGATGCCCGACAGCCCCATGCGTCACAATCTCGAGCGATGAGCAGGACAGTCGTCAACGACCTGGTGGCCGTCTGTGCGGGTGTGTTCGGCCTGGCGCTGTACGCCGGTCTGATTCTCGTGCCGGCGTGGACCAGCTACTCGCGCCTGTGGGAGCGCGTGGCGGCGGGCATCCTGTCGCTGTACGTGCTCGCCGTGCTCGTCGGCGTCGGCGTGGCGGGAGCGCTCGCCGTCGTCTACTTCTGGGGCTGAGCGGTCCATGTCCGAGCTCGCGGCGCTGGAGGCCGTCACCGAGGCGGTCGAGTCCGGCGCCGGTCTGCCCGAAGTGGTGCGCGCGGCGGCGAAGGCGCTCGACGCGAGCCTGGCCGTCGCCGACGCCTGGGGCGCGACGCTCGCGGTGGCGGCGCGCTCGCCGGCGGAGGAGCGCGCGCTGCTGTCCCAGGGCAGGGGCGTGAGCAGCACGCCACTGCGCGTGGGAGACACTGTCGTGGGCACGCTGCACATGCGTGCCACCGCCCAGGCACACGGCCCGGAGGGCCGGGTCGGTGAGGACACCGAGCTGGAGTCCGCCGAGCCCAGCGAGCAGATGAAGCGGCTGCTGGTGACGATGATCGCCTCGGAGGTCGAGCGCGTGCGCGCGCCGGAGCGCGCCTCGGAGGTCGCGGCTAGCGAGTTCCTGCGCGCGCTCATGCAGCGCGAGCTGACCGGCCGCGAGGAACTGCTGGCGCGCGCCAAGGAGCTCTCGCTGGACATCCAGGACGGCGCCAGCATGATCGTCGCGCGCGCCATTCCCCAGGCCCCGACCGACGAGGGCTGGCGCGCGCGGGTGCGCGCCGTCGCCGAGCGCGGCGCCCGCGCGGTCGTCAATCGCTCGATCGCCGCGCTCTCGGAGCGCGAGGGCGCCGGTCCCCTCGGCGCCGAGGTGCTCGTGCTCGTGCCGGGCGGCGAGGAGACCACCTCCGAGCGCGCCGCCGACGCCGTGCTGCGGGAGATGGAAGCCGGTCTCGCCGGCTACACGTTCGCGCTCGGTCGCAGCCGCATCGCCGAGGATCCGGCCGATCTGCCGCGCGCCGCCGGCGAGGCGCTGCTCGCGGCGAACGTCGCGCAGGGCGGCTCCGACGGCGCCGCCCTGGCATTCGAGCAGACGGGTGCCTATCGGCTGCTGCTGAGCGCGATGACCGAGAACCCGTCCGAGCTGCAGCGCTTCTACGCCGAGACGGTCGAGCCGCTGCTCGCGTATGACGAGCAGTACGAGACCGAGCTGGTGCGCACGCTCGCGACGTTTCTGGAGGCCGACGGCAACGTCGCCGGGACCGCGCAACGCCTGTTCACGCACCGTCACACGATCTACTATCGCCTCGAGCGCGTGCGCGAGCTCTCCGGCCTGGACGTCAGCTCCAGCGACGGGCGCGAGAAGCTCAGCCTCGGGCTGAAGGCGATGCGCGTGCTCGGCATCTCCGCCGCTGGCGGCCCGGCCTCGGAGGTCGGCGCCGAAGGCGGGCGCGTGCCGGGGCGCTCGACGCGACGTTCCTGAGCGACAGTCTGCGCGGCGTGCGACGATGTGGGCGCCCTTGGGGGGTCGTCCAACGGCAGGACACCAGGTTTTGGTCCTGGGAATCGGGGTTCGAGTCCCTGCCCCCCAGTCTTTAGTCCTCGACGATGCTCGCCGTCGTGTGTTGTCGCGGGCTCCCAGATGAAGTGCCGCGCATGCTTGTTTAGTAGCTGATTCTGTTCCTGACGGCGCATGCGCCGTCAGGCGATCTCGCACATGTGCGAGATCGTGACGCGCCACATGTGGCGCGTCAACCGACCGGCGCATGCGCCGGTCGGGCCGTGCCCGCATGCGGGCACGGCGGTGGGGGCCGCATGCGGCCCCCACCCACCCCATCAGCTTTCTTTAATAAGCATGCGGCCCATCCTCCATCGGCCCGTACAAGACCGGCCTTACACATGTGGCCAGGACGGGTCTCACATGCCCCATGACCTACCATCCAACGCGTGACTCCGGCTCCGACGGTCCTGATTCTCGCCGCGGGCAGGGGCACGCGCATGCGCTCGCGCACGCCCAAGGTGCTGCACGAGCTGTGCGGTCTGCCGATGGTGCTCTGGCCCGTGCGCGCCGCGCTCGCCGCCGGCGCTGGGCAGGTCGTGGTCGTCGACTCGCCCGAGCGCGTGCTGGAGGGCGTGCTGCCGGAGGGAGTCCGGCTCGCGGTGCAGCCCCACTCGAACGGGACCGGCGGCGCTGTCGTGGCGGGCATGGCCGAGCTGGACTTGCGCGACGGGGACGGCGAGGTCCCGGTGGTCGTCCTCAGCGGGGACGTGCCGCTCGTCAGCGCCGAGACGATCGCGGAGCTCGTGCGTGCGCATCTGATGAGCGGCGCGGGCGCGACGATGGCGAGCACCATCCTCGAGGATCCCAGCGGCTACGGGCGCGTGGTGCGCGACGCAAACGGCGCCGTCGAGGGCGTCGTCGAGACCAAGGCCGACGGCGACGCCACACCCGAGCAGCTGCGCATCCGGGAGGTGAACACCGGCGTCTACGTGTTTTCCGGCGGCCCCCTGCGGGAGGCGCTGCTGCGGCTGAGCCCCGACAACGCCCAGGGCGAGCTGTACCTGCCGCAGGCGCTCGATCTGATCCGCGCCGACGGCGCGACGGTGGCGGCGCATGCGGTCGCCGACGAGCGGCTGGTGCTGGGCGTCAACGACCGCGCAGCGCTCGCCCAGGTGCGCGCGCTGGCGCAGGAGGCGATTCACGCGCGCCACATGGCGGCGGGCGTGACGATCGTCGATCCGCGGGCGACCGTGATCGACGTCGACGTGCAGATCGGTCCCGACACGACGATCGAGCCGTTCACCACCATCCGCGGCGCCACCCGTATCGGCGAGGGCTGCGTCGTGCGCCATTCATACCTGATCGACAGCGTGCTCGAGGACGGCGCGAGCGTCGGGCCGTTCGCCTACCTGCGACCCGGTTCGGTGCTGCGCGCGGGCGCCAAGGCGGGCACGTTCGTGGAGATCAAGAACTCCGACATCGGCGCGGGCGCGAAAGTCCCGCACCTGTCCTACATCGGCGACGCCGACGTCGGCGAGGGCTCCAACCTCGGCGCGAGCACGATCACAGCCAACTACGACGGGCGCGCCAAGCACCGCACGACGATCGGCCGGGGCGTGCGCAGCAGCGTGCACGTCTCGTTCGTCGCTCCCGTCACGGTCGGCGACGACGCGTACACCGGCGCCGGCTCGGTGATCGACGAGGACGTGCCGCCCGGGGCGCTCGGCATCGCGCGCGCGCGCCAGACCAACAAGGAGGGGTACGCCGCCCGGCGGCGCGAACAGTCATGACGGAGCGGCCGATTACACTGGTGCCACGATGAGCAGCGCGATCGACACGCGCGCGCAGCAGGCCGCGCAGACGAGCCTGCCGATCGACTACAACAAGCGGCTGATGCTGTTCAGCGGGCGCGCGAACCCGCAGCTGGCAGTCGACATCGCCGGCAAGCTCGGCGTCGAGCTCGGCCCGGTGAGGCTGAACACGTTCTCCAACGGCGAGGTCTACTGCCGCTACGAGGAGTCGATCCGGGGCGCCGACGTGTTCATCGTGCAGTCCACCTGCGGCAACCCCCAGACCGGCGTCACGGCGAACGACTCGCTGATGGAGCTGCTGTTCATGATCGACGCCGCCGTCGGCGCCTCGGCTCACCGCGTGATCGCCGTGACTCCCTGGTTCGGCTACTCTCGCCAGGACAAGAAGTCGGCGCCCCGCGAGCCGATCTCCGCGCGGCTGGTCGCGCGCATGCTCGAGTCCGCCGGCGCCGACCGCGTTTTGACGATGGACCTGCACGCCGGGCAGATCCAGGGGTTCTTCCAGAAGCCGGTCGATCACATGACCGCGCTGTTCATGCTCACGCAGTACTTTGCCGACCTCGGCCTGTCCGACCTCGTGGTCGTCGCGCCGGACGCCGGCAGGGTCAAGCTGAACAAGAAGTTCGCCTCGATCATCGGCGCCGAGCTGGCGATCCTCGACAAGGAGCGTCCCGCCCAGCAGGTCGCCGAGATCGGCTACGTGATCGGCGACGTGCGGGGTCGCACGGCGGTGATCGTCGACGACATGATCGACACCGCCGGCACGCTCGCGGCGGCGGCGCGGACCGTGCTCGACGCGGGCGCCACGCGGGTGTATGCGGCGGCCACCCACGCCGTCTTCTCCGGCGCCGCCTTCGAGAACCTGCGGGCGTCCGGGCTGGAGGAGATCGTCGTGACCGACACGATTCCCGTCAGCCCCGACCGGCCGGGCAACATTCGCGTGCTGCCATGCGCGGAGCTGCTGACCGACTCGATCCGCCGCATCTTCGTCGATGACTCCGTCAGCGAGGTGTTCGGCGGCGAGAATCAGCTGTTCTGAGTGACCCAGCCGCCGGCCGCTCACCGTCCGGCCGATCGCGGCCCGCGCATATGGTGGCAGCGCATCCCTCGCCATCGTCGGATGTGGATGCTGCTCGCGGGAGCGCTGCTGCTCCTCGCGATGGGCGCCCTGCTGGCGCGCTATCTGTCGACCGAAAACGTCGAACGCGACGACATCCTCGCCGTGTTGCAGGCACAGGCGCGCGGCGACGCCGCCCGCGAGCTCGAGCTGCTGGACGGATGCCGCACCCATCCAACCTGCGTGGCGACGGTCCGCGCGAGCGCCGCCAGCCTGCGCCGGCCGGGCGAAGTCAAGCTCCTGTCGATCAAATCGCCCACCGCGGGCTCCCTCGCTGCCGCGACCGGCACCACCCGTGTGGCGTGGACGGTGATCGGCCGGCTGCCGGTCGTGCAGTGCGTGCTCGTGCGCCGCACCGGCGACGCCCTGCAGGGGCTCCACGTCACATTGCTGTCCCTGAGCGCGCCCATAGGCAACGAAGCGGATTGCTAGTCTTCGGCCCCATGGCCGACGCGACGACCAAGCTCCAGGTGAGCAGCCGCGTGCCCGCGGGCTCGCGCGCGGCTCGGCGCCTGCGCCGCAGCGGGCGCGTGCCCGGGGTCGTGTACGGCGGTGGGGGCGAGTCGGTGAGCTTCGACGCGGACGCGCGCGAGCTGCGTCTCGCGCTCGCCGGATCGGGCGCCGTGCTGGACCTGAGCGTCGACGGTGAGAAGGCCACGCCGGTCGTCCTCAAGGAGGCCCATCGCGATCCGGTGCGCGGGGCGACCGTGCACGTGGACCTGCTGAGGGTGCGACTGGACGAGGAGATCTCGGCCGTGGTCCCGCTTGAGCTGACCGGCGCGGAGGACGCGCCGGGAGTCAAGGAAGGCGGCGTGCTCGAGCAGATCACGCGCGAGCTGAACGTCCAGGCGCTGCCGACGGCGATCCCCGAGGCGATCGTGCACGCCATCGGCGAGATGCAGATCGGGGAGACGATCGCGCTCAGCGCGCTGTCGGCGCCGGCGGGCGTCACGCTGCTGGACGACTCCGAGACCGTTCTGGCGACGCTGTCCCCGCCGCGGCTGCAGGTCGAGGAAGAGGAGATCGAGGCCGAGACGGAGCTCGTGGGCGAGGGCGAGGCTGAGGCCGCAGAGCAGGGCGAGGCCGCCGAGGGCGCCGGCTCTGAGGACGCCTCCGGCAGGGAGTAGCGCTGGGCAGCCGCTGAGCTGCGCGATGCTGCGTCCTCGGTCGCTCGCGTGCTGGCCGAAACGGGGATGCGAGCGAAGCGAGTGTCTCCCGGCTTCGGTACGCCACGCTCCCTGCGTTCTGACCGATCGCAGATCAACGGGATCTTCGATCGTCCAGCTTGCCCATCGACTACCCAGCGGCGCGGTTACGCACAATGAAAGCAATGAGTGGAGCCTGCGACTGGCTGATCGTCGGGCTGGGCAATCCCGGGCGCGAGCACGCGGACACCCGCCACAACGTCGGCTTCATGGTCGCCGACGCGCTCGCCGAGCGCTGGGAGCTGGGCCGTCCACGGGAGCGCTACCGCGGGCGTATCGCCGAGGGCCGCGCCGGAGGCATCCAGGGAGGCGGATATCCGGCTCCGGGCGAGTCCGGGAGTGAGACGATCGGTCCTCCGGTCCGCCCGCGCGTGGCGCTGCTGTGGCCGCAGACCTATATGAACGAGGCCGGCCGCTCGGTGGGCCCGGCGCGGGGCGCGCTGCAGGTGCCGCTCGATCGGGTGGTGGTCGTGCACGACGAGATCGACATACCGTTCGGTGAGATACGCGCACGCCTGGGCGGGGGACTGGCGGGGCACAACGGTCTGAGGTCGCTGGCGCGCGAGCTGGGCGGCCCCGACTTCGTGCGCGTGCGCGTCGGCGTCGGGCGTCCCGCCTCCAGCGATCCGGAGATCGTCTCCTCCTATGTCCTCGCGCGCTTCCGCGAGGACCCCGCGCAGGTGCGCGAGCTCGTCGAGCGCGCGGCCGACACGACGCAGCGCATCGTGCTGGGCGCGGCGCCCGAGGAGGCGGCGCGCGTGTCCGCACGCGAGGAGCCGATGTAGTGGCGTTGCGTTCGCTGCTTGGGCTGATCGAGGACGATCCCGCCGCGACCGCGCTCGCCCGCGAGGGCGGCCACGCGTTCGTGTCGGCCTCGCTGCGGCCGTATTTGATCGCCGCGCTGGCCGATCGCGATGCCGCCGCCCAGGCGCGCCCCACGCTGGTGGTGGTCGGCGACGACCGCGCCGCGCGCGATCTGGCGGCCGACCTGCGCGCGTGGCTCGAGCCCCGCCGGGTGCGCTACTACCCCTCGCGCGGCGTCGCCTACGAGTCTCACCTCGCGCCCCCACCGCACCTCGTGGGCCTGCGCGTGGCGGCGCTGGACGCGCTGCTCACCGCGCGCGGATCGGACGAGGAGTCGCCGCTGGTGGTCGTCAGCGCCATTGCGCTCTCCGAGAAGGTCCCCGATCCGCAGCTGCGGCCGCGCTCGTTCATCCTGCGCGTGGGCGAGCTGCTCGATCTCGACGAGTGCGCCGCCGAGCTCGTGGCAGCCGGGTACGAGCGCGTCGATCAGGTCGCCGAGCGCGGGCAGTTCGCGCTGCGCGGGGGGCTGATGGACGTGTTCCCCGCCACCGAGGACCGGGCGGTGCGGGTGGACATGTTCGACGTCGAGATCGAGTCGCTGCGCTGGTTCTCGACGTTCACCCAGCGCTCCCTCGGCGACGTCTCACAGGTCGAGATCGCGCCCGCGGCGGAGCTCGCGCTCGAGCACCGCGAGCTGGCGGAGATGGCAGCGGGCGAAGAGGAGTCCGATCGCCCGGACGTCGCCGAGCTGTTGCCCGTCGAGCGCTTCGGCGCGCTGCTCGACCTGCTCGATGCCGACACCGAGCTGCTGGTCGCCGCGGAGGAGGAGCTCAAGCCCGCGCTCTCTGACCACTGGAGCGATGTCTGCGCCGCGTTCGCTGACGCGGACGCGCACCACCTGTATGTGAACCCGCACGACATCGAATCCGCACTCGCCGCGCGGGCGCGGATCTGGCTGTCGGCGATCTCCGCAGATCAGCCGCTGCAGCTGCGCGCGCAGGCCGCCGACACCGCTGCGCGCTCGCTGGCCGAGGCCGAGCCCGAGCTCGAGAAGCTGGTGCGCTCGGGCTATCGCACGGTCGTCGCGTTTCCCCGCCGCGGCGAGGGCGAGCGCGCGGCCTACAACCTCGGGCGCATGAAAGCGACGTGGCTGGGCGAGGACGTCGATGCCGGCCGCCAGGTGCTCGAACCATCGCTGCGTTTCGCGGCCGCCTCGCTGCGCGAGGGCTTCGTCGCGCCGCAACTGCGCCTGGCGATCTTCCCCGAGCACCGCCTCCTGCGCCGCCGTCGCGCCGAGCGCTCGGGTAGGGCGCCCGGCGAAGGCGGGCGCGGCGCTCCGGGAGGCGTGCGCCGCGGCGCGCTGCGCTCGTTCACCGAGCTGCGCACCGGCGACATCGTCGTGCACGAGGATCACGGCGTCGCACGCTTCGCCGGCTTTGAGACGCGCACGGTCGCGGACGTCACGCGCGACTACCTGTACCTCGAATACCAGGGCGACGATCGTGTGTTCGTGCCGACCGAGCAGCTGGCGAAGATCTCGCGCTACGTCGGATACGGAGCCCACCCGCCCGGCGAGCATCCGCCGCTGTCCAAGCTCGGCGGCACGCGCTGGGAGACGATGAAGGCGCGCGCGCGCCGCGCCGCGCAGGAGCTGGCGGGCGAGCTGCTGAGCTTGTACGCCGAGCGCCGCCGCCGCAGCGGCTACGCGTTCGAGCCCGACTCCGACTGGCAGCGGGAATTCGAGCTGCGCTTCCCATTCCCCGAGACGCCCGACCAGCTGGAGGCGATCGAACTGGTCAAGGCCGACATGGAAGCCCCCCGGCCGATGGATCGGCTGATCTGCGGCGACGTCGGCTACGGCAAGACCGAGGTGGCGCTGCGCGCCGCGTTCAAGGCGGCCAGCCAGGGCAAGCAGGTGCTGATGCTCGCGCCCACGACGATCCTCGCCCAGCAGCATTACGGCACGTTCTCCGAACGACTGGCCGACTATCCGATCAACGTCGAGCACGTCTCGCGGTTTCGCTCCGCGGCCGAGCAACGGGAGGCTGTCGCGGGGTTTGCGGCCGGGCGAGTCGACATCCTGATCGGCACCCACCGCGTGCTCTCGCGCGACGTGCGCGCCAAGGATCTGGGCCTTTTGATCGTCGACGAGGAGCAGCGGTTCGGAGTCAAGCAGAAGGAGCTGCTGCGTCAGCTGAAGCTGCGCGTGGACGTGATCTCGATGTCCGCCACGCCGATTCCGCGCACCCTGCAGATGTCGCTGGCGGGCCTGCGCGAGATCTCGGTGATCGAGACGCCCCCCGAGGGGCGCCGGCCGGTCAAGACCTACGTGGGCGAGTACGAGGAGGAGCTCGTCAAGCGGGCGATCCTGCGCGAGCACGAGCGCGACGGTCAGGCGTTCTTCCTGCACAACCGCGTCGAGTCGATCGACGAGACCGCCGAACGGCTGCGCGCCCTGTGTCCCGGCGTGCGCTTCGCGGTGGCCCACGGGCAGATGTCCGAGGGGGAGTTGGAGGCGGTCATGATGGACTACCTGCGCGGTGACTACGACGTGCTCGTGTGCACGTCGATCATCGAGTCCGGCATCGACATCCCCCAGGCGAACACGCTGGTCGTGGAGCACGCCGACGCGTTCGGCCTGTCCCAGCTCTACCAGATCCGCGGCCGCGTCGGGCGCAGCCGCGAGCGCGCCTACGCGTATCTGATGTACGACTCCGCGGCCGCGCTCACCCCCGACGCCGCCCAGCGGCTGGCCGCGCTGTCGGACTACACCGAGCTCGGCGCCGGCTTCCGCGTCGCGATGCGCGACCTGGAGCTGCGCGGCGCCGGCAACCTGCTCGGGGACGAGCAGTCCGGGCACGTCGCCGCGCTCGGCTTCGAGCTGTATATGCAGATGCTCGACGAGGCCGTGCGCCAGGCCGGTCCGCCCGCCGCGGAGGGCGAGGAGCTCCCTGAGCCCGTGCGCCTGGACGTAAACGTCGACGCCTACGTCCCTCCCGACTACGTTCCCTACGAGCAGGCCAAGATCGAGATTCACCGCCGTGTCGCTGGCGCCCTGGAGGTGGCCGAGGTGCAGCAGCTGCGCGAAGAGCTCGAGGATCGCTTCGGGCCGGTGCCCGAGCCGCTGGAGAACCTGCTGGCGCTGCAGCGCGCGCGGATCAAGTTCGGTCAGGCCGGCGCCTGCACGGTGAGCTTCCGCGGCGACCGCCTCGCCGTCACGCCGGTCGAGCTGGACTCCGCCCGCGCGCGTCGGCTGCGCGAGGAGCTGCCCGAGGCGCTGTACGAGTCCGGGCGCTCGCAGGTCTCCGTCCGCGTGCCGCGGGAGGGCTCCGCACGGTTTCCGACCGTGGTCAGGGCCGCCGACGTGCTGCTGTCGCTGACGCGCGAAGCGGCATAGTCCCGGCCCGTGGCGGGCGGAGCGTTCGCCGGCAGTCGCGGGGCGCAGGGCCGGCTACGGACTGGAGGTGGGCGCCGGCGACGTCGGCGTGTCGGTGTCGGTGTCGGTGTCGTGGAGCGTCTTCAGAAACTCCTTAACCACACATCCCCCAATTTCCGCTAGAGTGCCCGCGTCGTGTCCAAGCACTTCCGCTTCATCTCGGCGCTGGGCGCCGTTTTCTTTGCCGTCGCCGGTCTGGCCGCGTGCGGCGGTGGAGGCATACCCGGCAACGCGGTCGTGCAGGTCGGCGGCAACCCCATCACCAAAGCGACGTACGAACACTGGCTGTCGGTAGCCGCCGCGTCCAGCTCGGCGGCCGCGCCGGGACAGACCGCGCCCAAGCCGGTCATCCCCGACCCGCCCAACTACACGGCGTGCATCGCCCACCTGGAAGCAACCGCGCCGAAGCCCGCCAAGGGTCAGCCCAAGCCGACCGCCGCGCAGCTGAAGACCCAGTGCGAACAGCAGAACAAAGCGCTGCAACAGCAGGTGCTGGGCTTCTTGATCTCCTCCGCCTGGGTACTCGGCGAGGCCGAATCCCAGGGCGTGCATGTGAGCGACGCGGAAGTCAAGAAGCAGTTCGAACAGATCAAGAACCAGCAGTTCCCCAAGGCTGAAGAATTCAAGAAATTCCTCGCGAGCTCCGGCCAGTCCGTCTCGGATCTGCTGCTGCGCGTCAAGCTGAACCTGCTGTCCTCGAAAATCCAGCAGAAGGTCTCCAAAGAAAAAGGCGCCGTCACCCAGGCGCAGATCAGCAAGTACTACGAAGAACACAGGTCGCAGTTCGGCACGCCCGAAAAGCGCAATGTGAAGATCATTCTCACCAAGACCGAAGCCCAGGCGAAGAAGGCCAAGCAGGAAATCGAATCGGGCAAGAGCTTCTCATCGGTAGCCAAGGCCACCTCGATCGACCCGACGAGCAAGGCCAAAGGCGGGGAAATCACCGGCGTGGTCAAAGGCCAGGAGGAGAAGACGCTGGACGAAGCCGTCTTTGCGGCCAAGAAGGGCGTGCTCGGCGGGCCCGTGAAGACCCCGTTCGGCTACTACATCTACGAAGTGACCGCCACCACCGCGGGCAGCCAGCAGACGCTGGCCCAGGCGCAGTCCTCGATCAAACAGCAGCTCACAGCGCAGCAGCAGCAGCAGGCGCTGAGCAAGTTCGTCAAAGAATTCCGCGCCCGCTGGGAAGGCAAAACCGAATGCCGCAGCGGCTACTTGGTGCAGGACTGCCATGGGTACAAAAAACCGAAGACCGAAGGTCTGGCCACCCCGCAGACCGGCGCACCGGCGCAGACGACCACTACGCCCGCCACCACGACGACCAAAAAATAGCTAAAGGTCGGCCGCCGCCGATGCCATACGCCGTGGATCGTCTGTTGTGAGCCTGTGGTTGGGGCCGAAGGTGGCGCGAACGCACGCTCGGACGTCTCCGCGGGCGTGAGGAATCGCCCGGTATGAGCGAGATCGAGCGCGTCCACGCCCGCCAGATCCTCGACAGCAGGGGCAACCCGACGGTCGAGGTCGAGATCGGCCTGCGCTCCGGCGCCCACGGCCACGCCGCGGTCCCCTCTGGCGCCTCCACCGGCGAGTTCGAGGCACGGGAGCTGCGCGACGGCGGCGAGCGTTGGCAGGGCAAGGGAGTCATGCGGGCGGTGGAGCATGTACGCGGCGAGATCGCCGAGGCCGTCAGGGGCCTGGACGCATCCGACCAGCGCACCCTGGATACGGCGCTGATCGAGCTCGACGGCACCCCCGACAAGTCGCGCCTGGGCGCGAACGCGATCCTTGGCGTCTCGCTCGCGGCGGCCCACGCGCAGGCCGCGGAGGAGGGTCTCGCGCTGTGGCGCTACCTCGGCGGCGAGGCCGCGAGGGTGCTGCCGGTGCCGATGATGAACGTGCTCAACGGCGGCGCGCACGCCGACAATCGGGTGGACTTCCAGGAGTTCATGATCGTCCCCTGCGGGGCGCCCACGTTCTCGGAGTGCCTGCGCATGGGCGTGGAAGTGTTCCATGCGCTGAAGCGCACGCTGCACGAGCGCGGCCTGGGCACCGCCGTGGGCGACGAGGGAGGGTTCGCCCCCGACCTGAGCTCCAACGAGGAGGCCCTGCGGATGCTCGTCGCGGGCATCGAGGCCGCAGGTCTGCGCCCCGGCGAGGACGTCACGATCGCGCTGGATCCGGCGTCGAGCGAGCTCTATCGCGAGGACGCCGGTTACGTGCTGGAGCACGAGGGGCGCACCCTCGCCGCCGGCGAGCTCGCCGACTACTGGGCCGACCTGGCAGCGCGCTATCCGATCGTGTCGATCGAGGATGGCATGGACGAGGAGGACTGGGCCGGCTGGGCGACGCTCACCGAGCGTCTGGGCGAGCACACGCAGCTCGTCGGCGACGATCTGTTCGTGACCAGCACCGAGCGCCTGCGAGCAGGCATCGAGCGGGGTGTGGCGAACTCGATCCTGATCAAGGTCAACCAGATCGGCACGCTGTCGGAGACGCTCGACGCGATTGCTCTGGCGCGCGAGGCCGGCTATACGGCGGTCATGAGCCACCGCTCGGGCGAGACCGAGGACGTCACGATCGCCGACCTCGCGGTCGCGACCGGCTGCGGACAGATCAAGACGGGGGCGCCCTCGCGCTCGGATCGCGTCGCCAAGTACAACCAGCTGCTGCGCATCGAGGAGCAGCTCGGCGCCGACGCCGAGTTCCCCGGGCGCTCGGTCTTTCGCAGCTGAGCTCCCGGCCGGCGTCGAGTCGGCGCCCAGCCGGCGCCGGCACACGGCCTGCAGATCCGATCACACCGAGCCCGTTTGCAGGGATCCGAGCGGAGGGGGCGAATGCGAGCAGCAGTGGCCGGCGCACAGGCATCATCCTCCGCACAGCCCCGAGCGATCGGCGCGAGCGCTCCGGTCGCGCGCATCCGCTGGGACAGGCTCGGGCGCGTCGCGATGCTGTGCCTGCTCGTCGCGCTCGCGTACCTGTACCTGAGCGCCGGCATTCGCATCTACTCGACCTGGCGGCAGGCGCGCGGCGACAGCGCCCAGCTGGTCAAGCTGGAGCGCGAACACACGCTGCTGGCGCGCCAGCACGAATCGCTCGCTCGGCGCGGCACGGTCGAAGAGGAGGCCCGTCGGCTGGGCATGATGCGCGCCGGCGAGCAGTCTTACGTGGTGACCGGCCTGCCCAACAACTGATCGGGATGCCCGCCCGGTCAGGGCCGCTAATCTCGACCGGGTGTCGTTTGAGAACGCGGTCTACCAGTGGCATCGGGGTGAGCGACGCCTGAGCGATGCTCCGCCCGAGCGCAGTGTGCTGCTGGAGCGTGTCGTCGCTGTGCTCGTCGCAGAGCTGCGCCGGCGCCTTGGCGGCAGGTTCTGGGCACAGGAGCTCGCCGACCTGTATGCGACCGGGACGGGCTGGTGCATGCAGACGGCGATGACCGCGGCGCCCGATCACCCATGGGCGTGGGACTCGAGTGTGGTCGTGGATGCTGCGTTCGGCCGTTACCTGCGCGAGGCCTCCGACTACGCTGGAGGCCGCCGGGCGCTTACCGAGGCATAGCCGCCAAGCCAAATCAGGCGTCACTTGCAGTCGATGTGAACTACGCGCTAGAGCGTCGCTGAGCAAGCTGGCCGATCGGAGATCCCGTCGATCTCCGATCGGTACGGACGCAGGGAGCGTGGCGTACTACGTACGCGAGCCGGCACCGACGGCGGAGCCGTTGGTGAGGACAAAGCATCGCGCTGGCCGAAACGGGGATGCGAGGCGAAGGCGAGTGTCTCCCGGCTTCGGTCAGCGGCGCTCTAGTCGTCGTCGCCGACGCGGCGGATGACAATGCGGTCTTCTTCGACGGTCACCTCGACCGGGCGGTGCCCGGCCCAGTGCTCGGCGTAGATCGGATTGTCCTGGATGGCGGGGTCCAGCCATAGGCCGTAGCCCTCCTCGCCGTGATCGAACGTACCCTCCAGTGGACCCACGCCGCTGTGCGTGCCCGCGCGCCTGCGGCCTCCGCGTCGCCCGCGGCGGCGAGTGCGAACAGGGGTCGCGTCCGCCTCGTCCGCCTCCTCGTACGACTCGGCCCTCTCGCGCTCGGCCTGCGCTTCGGCGGCCTCGAGCTCCGCCGCGATCAGCGCGTCGTCCTCGGCTCTGAGATCGACTTCGTCGGGGTAGTCCGTCGCAGCCGCACCCTCGGCGGCCTCGCCGTCGCTGATCAGCTCGTTCTGGCGCTTGAACTGCTCGATGTCACGAACGGTGACCTCGAGCTGGTGGGCCACCCAGGCATCGGTACGGCCTTGCCGTACCCACGCGCGGATCTGGTTCAGGTGCGGGCGCAGAGATTTACGAGCCATGGACGGTCCGGGAGACTAGCGCATACGGCCGGCGCGACGGGCCGGCCGTACCGGACCGGCTTGTCGTGGGCATGACCGACTATGCTTGCCTGACCGGCGCGGTCCGGGGCCAACTCGTTCCACTGCTGTCGGCCGATAGGAAGGGTGCACCATGTTGGTGCTGACACGCAAGTCAAACCAAAGCATCATGATCGGGGACGACATCGAGGTATCGGTGCTGTCCGTCATGGGCGACAAGGTGCGCATCGGCATCCAGGCCCCCCAGGACATTCCTGTCTTTCGCACGGAGATATACCTCGAGATCCATCGCGACGAGCCTGAGCGGTCGCCCACAGGCGCGGCGCCGGTTGCCGCGACGGACGAGGTCGCAGGCGAGCCGGGCGACGGCTGACACGTGATGACGACGAGCTTCTAGGGATGTCGATGGGCATGCTGGCCGATCGCAGATCCATCGATCTGCGATCGGTAAGGACGCAGACCGATCGGAGATTGGCCAGCGATGGCCGAAACGGGGATGCGAGCCGAGGGCAAGTGTCTCCCGGCCTCGGTCAGCGGCGTCCCTAGCCGAGCAGCAGATAGAGCGTGCGGAACATGACCACGGTGACGATCGCCGCGGTCATGACAAGCGTCAGCACGAGCAGCACGAATCGAACCGACCCCCGCTTATGACGGCGCTGCACCTCGCGTTTGAGCGCGCGCTGCTCGGTCGTGCGCCGCAGCGACGCGCGGCGGTGACGATCGAGCGAGATCTCTTTTGCAAACGCCTGCTCCAATTCAGCGAGGCTTCGCCGCATCCTCATAGCGGCCATACCGCCTAGGCGACCGGCGCCTCGGTCTCGGCGCGCTCGTAGACCTTGACGAATCGCAGGTAGCTCTCGGCGATCCGCCTGGCGCCGGTGGCGCGTTCGATCTTGCCGGCGACATACGCTTTCAGCGGGTCCCACCAGATCGAGCGGCCGATGGCAAACCCGACGAACCCCTCGACGGGCGCGGCCTGGGCGAGCCAGTGATCCACCTTTGCGTTGTCCGCGCCACGACCGAGGACCACGCAGACCACGCCATCGCGTCCTGCCGAGCGGGCCTGGGCGACGAGCATCTCGCAATCGGAGCGCGCATCCATCCCCTCGATCTTCCAGACGTCCACCTCGATGCCTGCGTCCTGGATCTCGGCGATCGCGCGTCGCATCAGCTCCGGGCGCAGCTCGGTGTCGTAGCGGTCGGTGTCCCCGCCGACGGCTTGCAGCTGCGCGTCCTCGGCCGGCACGAGCAGCTCGAACAGGAACCTGCGCTCGTGCTCCACCAGCCAGTCTGAGAGCCGCTTGAGCTTGCTCAGCTGCTCGCGGTTGCCGGCCGGATCCCCGTCGGGGTTGTAGCGCACGAGCACCTTTGTGAAGTCCGGGTTGAACTTCTCGATGTGCTCGCCGAACTCCTCGCCGTACTGGAAGTCGAACATGCTCTGGCCCGAGCGCTCGGCCGGCATCGCCAGTCTCAGCCCCCGCGCACGCGCCTCCTCGGGCACGGTCGAGCCGAACTGCTCGTCCACGAGCACCCCCGTCACCGACGGGTCCGCCCCGGCGGCGATGGCCTGGGAGAGCCCCTCGAAGATCAGGTGCTTGGCGTCGGCGATCATCGCCGTCTGCTCGGCGTCGGGTTCGCCCTCGATGCCGAAGAACTTCTTTTGAAACGACCCGCGGTGGTCGAATGCGAGTATGTACAGCTTCTGGTCATATCCTGGTCTCATGGTCTGAGTATCCCACGGCCGGGCTCCGGCCGGCGTCGAGCGGGGGCCGCATCGACGACGACGCCGAGGTCGCTGAATGTGCGGCGGACGGGCTCCGGCGGCGGGCCGAACCGCGCTTCGCGGGAGGCGGTCGCGCCGGCGCCGGCGCGAACCGGGGCGAGGGGGTCCTTAGAATGAGGTCACGATGTCCCCCGGCCCCGACCTGTTCGTCGTGTGCAAGCAGTGCGGCTCGGAGGTCAGCCCGTACATCACCGAGTGCCCGTACTGTGGTTCCAGGCTGCGCAGCCGGGCGCCCAAGCTCCCGCGCGTCAAGACCCGGGGCCGGGTTCTGCGGCGGCTGGCGCGCTCATCGAGATTCGGTCGCGCGCCGGCGCGTACGCGTACACGCGCGCGTCCGGGGCGCTCGTCGCGGCGAGGAGCGGACTATCCGCGCGGAGAATCGCCCCCGTACGCGACGATCGCGCTGGTCGCGCTCGGCTGCGCCGGATGGGTGCTCGTGCGCGGCGGGTACCTGGGCACCGTGCGCATCGCAGGTCTCGGCTCGGTCGCGGGTGCATACGTGAGCTTCTTCAAGATCGCCATCGGCGGTCCGTTGCACGGCGACTGGTGGAAGCTGCTCACCAGCCAGTTCGCCTATGTGAACGGCCTGTACGCGTTCGTAGCCCTGCTCGCGAGCGCGATCTTCGGCTGGCTGCTCGAGCGCCGTCGCGGCGCGGCGATCGTGCTCGTCGTGTTCTTCGGGGGCGGCGTCACCGGTGCGCTCGCAGCGCTCGCGCTCTACGCGGAACCGATCGTCAGCGGCGCCAACGGGGGCGCGCTGGCGCTGATCGCCGCCTGGGCGATCCCGGATCTGCAGGCCGCGCGGCGCCATTACTACTACGAGGGGGATCTGCTCGGCGCCGGCGCGATCGCCACGGTCCTGCTGGTGCTGCCCTACGCGCGTCCGGAGGCAAGCTGGCTGGCGGGCGTCGTCGGCGGGCTCGTCGGTCTGGTCATAGGTCTCGGCCTGCAGCTGATCGACCCGCCTGAGCAGTAGCGGCACAGGGTTCTCGGAGACGTGCCCGCGGCGTCGCGTCGGAGGAGTCGATCCCCCGGCCGGTCGACGCTCATATCATGGTGTCGCCCACTCCATCCAGCCCCACGACACAGGAGCAGCACAGACCATGGACATCCGCTTCCTAGGCCACGCGGCATTTGAGCTCAGCGATGGCTCCAGCACCGTGCTGATCGACCCGTTCCTGACGGGCAACCCCAAGGCGGCCGTCGCCGCGGACGAGCTGAGTCCCCAGACGATCCTGCTTACGCACGGCCACGTCGACCACATCGGCGACACCGTCGCGATCGCCACGCGCGCCGCTGCGGATGTGGTAGCGATCGTGGAGATAGCCAACGAGCTCTCGAAAGATGGCGTCGCAAAGGTCCACGACCCCAACCTCGGCGGCACCGTCACCTTTGACTGGGGCTCGGTCAAGCTCGTGCCCGCCTGGCACACCTCGACGACTCCCGGCGGTACGGTCAACACCCCCGCCGGCCTGATCGTGCGGTTCGCGGGCGCCACGATCTATCATCTCGGCGACACCGCCCTGTTCTCCGACCTGCGGCTGATCGCCGAGACCGAGGGGCCCATCGACGTCGCGCTGATGTGCATCGGCGGCCATTACACGATGGATCGTCACGACGCCGTGCATGCCGCCAAGCTGATCGGCGCCAGGCAGGTCATTCCCTGCCACTACGACACGTTCCCGCCGATCGTCACCGACGCGCAGGCGTTCAAGTCCGAGGTCGAGTCGGACGGTATCTCGGAGGTCGTCGTGCTCGCGCCCGGGGAGCGCCACGCGCCATGAGCTTGACCAACGCCGTAGTCCTGATCGAGGCCGAGCGCGACGCGCTCTCCACGCTCGGCGGCGCGCTCGCCGACATCGAGGGCGTCGCCGAGGCCTATTCCGTGACGGGCGAGTGGGACTTCGTCGCGATCGTACGCGTCCCCGACCACGAGCAGTTGGCGGACGTCGTCACCGTCGCGATCGGTGGGCTGCCGGGCGTGACGCGAACCCAGACGATGGTCGCGTTCGCGGCCTACTCCCGCCACGACCTCGAGGCGCTGTTCTCGCTCGGGGAATAAACCCGCCAGCGATATCGACGCCCGGCGGCTGACCCACGGCTGCGTCGTGTGTGCCCGACCGGCGCCGACGGCGTTGTCGGCGGGACTGGCTGATCGTGTCACCCCAACACATCCGCACCCGTTGACGGGCAGCTCCCGAATAGACTCGCCGCGATGGCCTCCATCCCATTGAAGCCGGAGTACGGGCCGACGCTCGGCGAGCTGCTGGCGCCCCGCTGGCATGCCGCGCCTCGGCTCGTGCGGGCGATCGTCCTGGCGGCCGGCGTCGGCCTGCTGGCGCTCGCCGTAGGCGGCGCGTTGACGCTCGAGAACGCCCACTACGCTCACGGCGGATCGGCGCCGTTCTCGTTCAGCTACCGCGGCCTCTACCGCACGGCGCCCGCCGCGGGCGAGTACGTGCAGGTGCAGCGGCTCGCGCGGGGTCGCCTGGAGGACTCCTTCGCGGTCGGCCCGCTGCGGCTGCCGCGATACACCGGCAGCCTCAGCGCCGAGCTGCCGCTGTACGCGGCCTCCTACATCGACGGGCTGCGTCATCGCTATGCCGGCTTCGTGCTGCGCGGCGAGGGTAAGACTCGCGTCAACACCGTGCCCGCTTACGCCGTCGCATATATCGCTCAGATCGCGAGCCGGACCGTCTACGGCCGCGACATCCTGCTCCTGCCCGAGCAGCCTGGCGCCCGTGTGGGTGTGCACATCGTGATGCTAAGTGCTCCCCGCGCCCAGGTGAAGTCGCCGCTGCTCGTCGGCACGTCGGGCGTGCTCGAACGGCCGCTCGAGACGTTCACGTTTGGCTAGAAGGGCCCTGGGCCTTCCAGCGTCCACGGTTCGCCTCGCTGGGTACCGCCTGCTACGCAGCTGACGCCGGCCTGCGGGGCTCGCCGGGCCTGAGCAGGCGGGCTAGCCTTGGGGCGTCGTCTGCGATGTGACTGCCGGGGAGGTCGATTCGACCGTCCCTCCGACTGGAGGCGTATTCCGCGGGCCCGGTTCGGTGGGTGGGGGCTCCACCGGCGCCGTCAGTGTCGGCGGTGATGTTGGTGGCGGCGGTGGTGGTGGCGGCGGCGGTGTCGTTTCCGTGGGCGGGGCTGTTTCCGTGGGCGGCGTCGGTTCGGCCGGCGCCGGTTCGGCCGGCGGTGAGGGTGTGCCGCCGGTCGGGTATGTCACGGGTGCGCTCGAAGCAGCCGGCTGGGGGGGCGTGGCGGTGGCGTTGGTGGGCAGAGCGGTCGTCTCGGTCGTGACCTGCGTCACGGACGCCGGGGTCGGTTTCGGCGGTATGGGCGCCGGGGTGGTCGGGGGGGTGTTCGTCGGGGGGGTGTTTGCGGGGGGTGTGCTGGTCGGCGGATGCGCCACGGCGACGGGTGGGACGATCTTGGCGGTCTTGGCTGTCGGACGGGTATGAGCGAGACGCCGCACCGCGGAGGGGTCGGCCGCGAACTGGCGCGTCGAGCTGACCGGTTGGACGCTGGCGTGCATGACGATCGGTTCGCTCGCGTCTCTGGACACGTAGGCCGTCGTGGCGGCGCCGGCGTGATGGCGATGCGCGGGATGGCCTACATGGCTGGTGGCGACCGCGGTGACGATCGCCGCCGCGGCGAGCCCGGCGACGGCCTTCGTGGCGACGGCGCCGGCGCCGGCCGTGAGGATGCCGCCGGCTGTGCCCGCTCCCCCCGCGCCGGCCACGCTCGCGCTCGCTCCGGCGGTGGCTCCCGCCCCGGCGCCGACGTGGCCCGCGGATGCGGTCGTGCCCAGCTTGGTGAGCAGCAGCTTTTTGGCCAGGAACAGTGTTCCGACGGGGAATATCGCGGCGAGCACGTGGTTGTTCTCTCGCAGCTGCCGCTTGAACGAGCGACAGCGCTCGCATCCGCGCACGTGGCGACGCGCGGGTGCGCCCAGCTTTATCAGGCCCTCCGCCATCTCGCCGAGTGCAAGACGCACTTCCTCGCAGCTCAGCTGGCGCGCCTCGGCGGCCTCGGCCAGCGAGATGCGCGCGCGTACGAGCAGCGACTTCACGGACGGCACCGTCGTCTCCATCGCGTCGGCGATCTGCTCGTAGGACAGCGCGTCGATCTCGCGCAGCAGCAGCGCGGTGCGCTGCGTCTCGGGCAGTTCCTTGACGTCGCCGAGCAACTGCCTGAAGCTCTCGCGCCGCAGCACGCGCTCGCCGGTCGACAGCCCGTTGTCGGCGTAGTGCACGTCCATCGAGTCCACGCCGATGGCGGAAGCGCGGCGCAGGTGGTTGAGCGAGCGGTTGCGCGCGATCCGGTACAGCCAGGGCCTGACGTTGATCTCGCGCTCGTCGGCGAGCACGGCGTTGAAGGCGGCCGTGAACACCTCCTGGAGCACATCCTCGGCGTCCTCGCGCGAGGAGAGCATGTGCCGGCAGAACGCCAGCAGGCGGGACTGGTAGCGCGAGAAGAGCACCTCGAATGCGGCGTGCTGCCCGCGCCGGGTCATCGCGATCAGCCGCTCGTCGGACTGCAGCCGCAGCAACGCCGACGGGCCGCTCAGGCCCGGCATGGTCTTGTGCGTCAGTGCTGAGACCTCCACGGCGTATGCGGTCCCTTCGGCTGCTCGGTATCTATCCGTAGTTACACCGTAGCAACCGAAAAGTTGCGGCTCCGTGGCTCGGGCTCGGCCGCGCGAGCGGTATGGAGCCCCGTATCCTCGCCGGCAGATACGATCGCTGCGCCCGGGTGGACAAACTGGCAAAGTCAGCGGACTTAAAATCTGCCGCTCGTGTGAGCTTGCGGGTTCGAATCCCGTCCCGGGCATATCCACGAGGCGATCGTCGCAGGGGCGTGGTGTTGGGGGGTCGAGACAGCGCGCGGGGCGAGTCGGCCGGCGTGGTGTCCGCGGTCGTTCGCGTGTGCTGAATGCGGCGCTCGCGACATGGCTCCTGCTGAGCGGAGATGGGGCGCCGTAGTCCCGCGGCCCGGCCCGCGCGGGATGCGCACGGGTTGCTGTGGCGATAGAGTCGCGCGGGGATGGCCATCGAGCAGAACACCGAGCCCAGCGCCGCCGCGGAGGCCGCCGTGGAGACGGGCGCGAGCGGGGAGACCGGCGCGAGCTACCACGGCGGACGATTGGTCGCGCGCCGTCTGAAGGCCCATGGCGTCAGCCGGCTGTTCACGCTCTCCGGTGGGCACCTGTTCTCGATCTATGACGGCTGTCGCGAGGAGGGGATCGAGATCGTGGATGTGCGTCACGAGTCCACCGCCGCGTTCGCCGCGGAGGGCTGGGCGAAGGTCACGCGCGAGCCCGGCGTGTGCGCGCTGACGGCCGGACCGGGCGTGACGAACGGGATGAGCGCGATGGCCTCGGCGCAGGCCAATCACTCGCCGATGGTGGTCCTCGGCGGGCGCGCGCCGGCGGGGCGTTGGGGGATGGGTTCGCTGCAGGAGATCGACCACATCCCGTTCGTGCGTCCGCTCGCCAAGCTCGCGGTGACGCCCGAGAGCACGGCTGAGATACCGGGTCTGCTCGACGAGGCGTTCGCCGCGGCGCTCGAGCCGCACGGTGGGCCGGCGTTCGTGGACTTTCCGCTGGATTACGTTTTCATGGAGGCGCGCGAGCCCGAGGACGCGCTCGCCGGGCCGGCGCCGCGCGCGAGCCGGGGGGCTGACGGCGTGGCGATCGAGCGCGCCGCCGAGCTGCTGCGCTCGGCCGAGCGTCCGGTTGTGATGGCTGGGACGGACCTGTATTGGGGTCATGGCGAGTCTGAGCTGCTCGCGCTCGCGGAGACGCTGCGCATTCCCGTCTTCCTGAATGGCCTGGCCCGCGGGTGCGTCTCCGCCGACCACGAGCTGTTCTTCTCGCGAGCGCGCTCGCACGCGCTCAAGGATGCCGATGTGGCGCTTGTGATCGGCGTGCCGATGGACTTCAGGCTTGGGTTTGGCGGCTCGTTCGGCGCGGACACCGAGATCGTCGTCATCGACGTGGCCGAGCCCCTGCGCCGCCACCCCAGGCCGGTCGCGGCGGAGTTGTATGGCGCGTTGGGAGCGACGCTCACCGACCTGCGTGCGGCCGCCGCCGGCGGTGGAGTGTCGGCGAGCGGGCGTTGGATCGAGGACCTGCGGGCGGTGGAGAGCGAGCGTCGCGCCGCCGAGCGCGTAGAGCGCGAGGACGACCGCGCGCCGCTGCATCCGATGCGGCTGTACGCCGAGCTCGGGCGGGTGCTCGACCGCGATGCGATCGTGATCGGCGACGGTGGCGACTATGTCTCCTATGCGGGTCGCGTTATCGACTCGTTCCAGCCGGGATGCTGGCTTGATCCGGGACCGTTCGGTTGCCTCGGCGCGGGCCCCGGCTATGCGCTCGCAGCCAAGCTCGCCCACCCCGATCGCCAGGTGCTGCTGCTGCTCGGCGATGGCGCGTTCGGGTTCTCGGGGATGGAGTTCGACACTCTCGCCCGTCACGGGGTCGATGTGGTGGGCGTGGTGGGCAACAACGGCATCTGGGCGTTGGAGAAGCATCCGATGGAGTTCTTGTATGGCTACTCTGTAGCCGCTGAGCTGCGGCCCGGTACGCGCTATGACCAGGTGGTGCAGGCGCTCGGCTGTCACGGCGAGCTCATCGAGCGCCCTCAGGACGTCGTGCCGGCGCTGGAGCGTGCGTTCTCCGCGGGCGTTCCTGCGCTCGTCAACGTGCTCACCGACCCGGACGTCATCTATCCGCGCAAGTCCAACCTGGCTTGAGTCACGGCTTGGCGTCTGTTCCGCCACGCGCGGGCCGAGCCGCGCACGGCGCTCCGCCTCTTGGCCGGCGGGACCAGCATGCGCCGTGATCGCGCCTGATCCCGGGTGCGGCTTCGCCGGCGCGGGCGCCGTCGGGTCGGCAGATTTACGTGAGGAAGCCGCCTGGGCGGGCGGCTTCCTCGGGGCGGACCCCGAGGAACAGGCAGGGGTACATGCCTCGGGGTCGGGGCCCGGATACGGGAACGCCGACGTTGCGGCGACATCCGGGCCTGTATGGACCAGCTCGAGGATATGTCACAAGTACACACCCTCGCCCGAAAAGAGTATCAGATATCTGAACTGCCGTGGGGACCTGAACTGCTGGCGAGGGAGAGCGCGCCGCCGTGGAGGATGTCGTGCTCGGAGACCTCGACTTCGTCCAGGTCGAACGCGCGCAGCGCCTCTGACAGCAGAATCATGCCGGCGACGATCGTGGGTGCGCGGCCCGGGTCCAGACCGACCACTGCCCGGCGCTGCGCTTCGTCCATGTCGGCCAGCCGCGCGAGCAGCATTTCGACTGTGGCCAGCAGCAGCGGGTACCCGTGCACGCGCTCGGGGTCGTACGGATCGAGCTCCTGATCGATTGCGGCCGCCGACGTCGCGGTGCCGGCGACAGCGATGCCGCGCCTCACCGGCGCTCGCTCAGGTGCGGGCAGGCCGGCGAGGTACACCGCGCGCGTATCGGCCGCGAGCGCCTGCAGCTCGGCGGTCGCCGGAGGATCGCTGTGGATGTGCCGCTCGCTCATTCGCACGACGCCCGCTGGGAGCGATACGTGGAACCCTGCCGTCCTGCCGACGCCGACGATGAACTCGGTCGATCCGCCGCCGATGTCGATCACCACCGTCGGCTGGATCGCGCTCGGCCGGCCGGACATCGCGCCGAGGAACGTCATCCGCGCCTCTTCCTCGCCTGTGAGGATGCGCGCGTCGAGGTCGCACTCGCGGCGGATGCGCTCGGCGAACCCCCGCCCGTTGCGCGCGTCGCGCACCGCCGAGGTCATCACCGCGAGGTTCGGATATCGCGCACCGTTTCCGGGTTTGTGCGCGTCGATTTCTGCGCCAAACTCCCGCAATGCGGATAGCACACGCTCGCAGGCGTCCTGTGCAAGCGAGCCCTCCGCGTCGACTCCTGCGCCGAGTCGCGTCACGACTGAGCGCCGTACGCTTTCCGTGATGCCTCCGTCCGTCCCCACGTCGGCGATCAGGAGGCGGGTGGAGTTCGTGCCTATGTCGACCACGGCCGCTCGCATGCGTGGCTGATGCTATTGATTGTCCTGCAGTTCATCGCCCAAGCGCAACGGAGGAGCGTGGTCGCATGCACAGCAGCACCCATCCGGTCGCCCTGGTTACGGGGGCTAACAGAGGCATCGGACGCGAGGTCGTCGCACAGCTGGCCGGGCGGGGCTACGACGTGATCCTGAGCGCCCGCGATCCCGATGCCGCCGCTCAGGCTGCGACCGAGCTGGCGGTGCAGCCGGGCGCGCGCGTGAGCGCGCTGACCCTCGACGTCGCCGATCCCGCGAGCATCGCCTCCGCCGCCGAGCAAGTGACGCGCGACCCCGGCCGGCTCGACGTGCTCGTCAACAACGCCGGCGTAGGCACCGACTGGGGCGTCAGCGGGACCGACCCCGACTTTCAGGCGATGGAGCGCGCGCTGCAGACGAACTTCTACGGCGCCTACCGCCTGACGGTCGCGCTGCTCGACCTTCTGCGCGCGAGCTCTCACCCGCGGATCGTCAACGTCTCCAGCGGCATGGGGGGCGTCGCCGAGATGGGTGGCTGGTCGCCCGGGTATCGCGTGTCCAAGGCGGCGCTCAATGCGATGACCCGGATCCTGTCCACCGAGCTCGCCGGCGAGGGTGTCCTCGTCAACTCCGCCTGCCCCGGCTTCGTCGCCACGGACATGGGCGCCCAGTTCGGCGCGACCAAGTCCATCGAGGACGGCGCTTCCGGGATCGTCTGGCTGGCCACCCTGCCCGATGACGGGCCCACCGGAGGGTTCTTTCGGGACGGGGCTCCCGTGGTGTTCTGACGCGGTCATCCCGGCCTGGGAGGCGGTTCTTTGCTAAAACATTGGTAGCGACGCGGGGTGGAGCAGTCTGGTAGCTCGTCGGGCTCATAACCCGAAGGTCGCGGGTTCGAATCCCGCCCCCGCTATGACAGTTGTCTGAGGATCGTCTGACAGGTAGATTGGTTTGCCCGTCTCGCTCGACGAGGACGGGTGGCCGGTGGGTAGCAGCGGCAGACTCCTCCAAGCCTTGAGGGACTATGGCCCAGCGTCGTTCTTCTCGTCGAGCTTCTGCACGTAGTCGGCCAACAGGTCGAGCAGCGCTCGGGTCTGTTCCTTGCGCAAGTGGTCGTCGAGAGCCGTGCCGGGCTTGGTGTACCCGATGTTTACGACGATCTCAGCGTCGTCCCACACGTCCTTTCGTATGCGACGCGGACGAGCGTCGCGGGTGTCCCGCCTGCGTTCGGGTTTCTTCGTCATGAGCTCTACGCCGCAGACATCTGTCGGCGTGATTGATCAGAGCAGAACCTGCGGCCGGTTGCAAGGGCAATCAACGACGGTCATACAACTCGTCTTGGCGACTACTGTGGCGCTGACAGGTCCGCTGAGGCGTTGTATAGATTGCCATTTGCGGACGCTTGGAGCGGAGGTTCTGGGCGCTACGAAGCGAGAGACGGTGCAAGGTGCCCGAAGATTGGTCTGAGCCGCAAGAGCGTAGCTGTGTAGCGTTGGCGCAACGGCATACGCTCGTCGGGCGGTAGCCGGCGGCGATCAGCCAGGCAGGACCAGTGATCGCCTTGACGGCGGCGACCTGTCGCGCGATGTGCGGGCGTCGAGAAGATCGTGGCGTCCGTCCTGAGGGCTAGAGTCTTGCTCGGTGGCGACTGACGAGCTGACTTTTGAAGAGGAGGAGGACGGGGGCGACGGCTTTCCGCCCGCGGAGCGCAAGGTCGTCACGCAGAGTTACGACCTCTCAGTGCAGACCTTGTTCGAGCAATGGGATGGCAAACAGCTGGTCCTTCCCGAGACGCAGCGAGAGTATGTTTGGGATAACCCGCGTGGAAGTCGTCTAGTTGAGTCGCTGCTGCTCAATATTCCCATTCCCGTTCTCTACTTCGCAGAGGCCGAGGATGGAACATGGGAGATATTTGACGGCCAGCAGCGTGTTCGTTCGGTAGTACGCTTTATCAAGAACGAATACCGTCTGAGTAGCTTGCTGGTTCTCGCGGACCTTAACGGTAAGAGGTTTCACCAGCTTCCAATAAGGGAGCAGCGTTTCCTCCGAACACGCATGATGCGAGCGGTCGTAATAGCAGCTGATTCACACCCGAATATGAAGTTCGAGATTTTCGAGCGACTCAACACAGGCGCCATAATTCTCAATGCCCAAGAGCTGAGGAACTCGTTGTTTAGGGGGTCGTTCAACACAATGCTACGTGAACTAGCTCGAGACGCAAGGTTCCGTGAATGCGTAGGCACCAAGGGTCCCAGGAAACGAATGGTGGACGAGGAGTTGGTGCTCCGCTTCATTGCGCTCTACGCCAACCTGGCCAATTATAGACCACCATTGAAGAAGTTTCTTAATGATTTTATGCGAGAGGTACAACACGCGACGCCATCGGAGCTGGCCAAGTATCGCGCGCCATTCCTCGGAGTGGTCGAAAATGTCAACCTCGTATGGGGCGCAAGTGCCTTTAAGATAACAGACGGGCAAGGCCGAGCAACGGAGCGGTCGCCGAATCGTGCATTGTTCGATGCCCAAATGGCAGCTTTCGCTGCGATTCGTGATCCGCATACTGTGCAGAGCAAACGACGCGATATCATCCGCGAGTTTGCCAAGCTATTTCGAACCAAGGCCTTTATGGATAGCATCAGTCTCGCTACTGGTGATCGCGCTCGGACGGTCCATAGGATATCCGCTTCGGTGGGGGCACTCGATGCGGCTGGCGTAGCGGTTCAGCGAATTGATGTAGGATAATTCGAGTCTGATATATGACGTCGGATTCGCTTATCGGGTTCGGGCAGGCCCTTGGCGAGGTGGCTGATCTATTGCGCGCTGATCGAACTCCAGCTGGCGGCTCGCCTGTGGATTCCGCAGTAACAAAAGTAATTGGGCGAGCAAGTGTCGTGCTGCTGTCTAGTCACTTCGAGCGTTACATTTATGCTGTTAACGAGGAGGCCTGTGGTATTATCAACGACTCGGGCGTATGTGGCGGTGCTATACCGGAGTCGTTGAGACTGATTCATAGCTCGACCGCTGTCGATAAAATGGGCAAATCTCAATGGCAAAATCGTGGCAGACAGTTGCAAGAGTTCGTTCAGTCAGATGCTTGGCTTTGGCATGATGATCTGCCCGGATTCCTCGAGCATGGGCGACTGCTCGTATGGATGAAGGCTCCGACCCCTCAAAATCTTATCCGATACTATCGTTATTGGGGGATAGGGGATGTTTTTGCTACAATTACACGTAGGCCGCATACCCGCAAGGACTTGCGTCTTAAGCTGCAAGAGCTAATCGATAAGAGGAACAACATCGCGCATGGTGACCCGATCACTGCTGCTACACAGGCTGATGTCCGCGGATATGAGACTGCGGCACTGACGTTCTGCGAGCGTGCAGATCGGCAACTCGCCCGAGCACTTATCCGTATTTGCGGGACGGCACCTTGGTGAATAGGGCTACCTATTTTTAGTTCTTACGCTGCGCTGCTGCTGTAGGTGATCGTATCGTGAATCTGTATGCCGAGCGCGTCGGCGATCTCCTGTAGACGATGAACACCAACGCCGCTGTAGTCGTTTGCCTCCCAGCGCTGGATTTGCTGCTCGGCGACTCCGACGCGCTTAGCGAGTTGGCGCTGGGTGAGCCTGGCCGCGATGCGGGCTTCGATCAAAGCGGCTGGCAGTTCGTGTAGCGAGGTGATCTCGCGACTGGTGATGTGTCCGTCGCGCAGCTTCTCGTAATGGTTGACCTGCGCGCGCAGCACTTCGATCTCGCTGGCGATCGCATCGTGCATCAGCTTCTTCATGCCCGGATCGACGTTCGCGGGAAAATCTCGCTCGTCGTTGGCGACTAGACCTCCTTCGAAACCAGCAAGATGGGCCTTGGTGATGCGGTATTCGCGCTCGTTCTTGATCATGGCAGTCCCGCCAGATCGATTGCAAGAACGCCCTTCGCCTGTCCCTTGTGGTCGCATTGGAAGTAGTCGAGGTAGGTGGTGCCGTCCGTTTGCGCGGGCCACTCGGCGGGGAAGAGCTCGCCACCGTATCGTGCCTTCTGCGCGGCGCGTCGGTCGCTGAAGTCCTGAAGCTCCGCGTCGAGGCGGGTGAGGTCTACGTCGCCAGACTCCCAGCAGGCGTCGAAGTCGCCTGGGCGTATCTCGGATGTGACGAAGCTCCCGTCGAGATAGGCAGTGCGACAACCGGCGACCTTGAGCGAACGCAGTGCGTCCAGAAGCCCGTCGAGAAGCTCTCGACGCCGAACACTGGTCGCATAGCGGGTCAAGATCTCGTTCCAGGTGGCGTGGTGGATGCCCGGCGGGAGGTTCCCGTGCTCATCGAACTCCGGTATCATAACACAACGATACCGTTGGGTTGGGACGGAACTCGCTTCACGGCCACGGAACGACCCGCTCGATCAGCGCTGAAAGGTCGCCCATTGGAGCGAATCGCTCCCCCGCTATGACACTTGTCTGCAATTGCAGTGCCGAGCGAGCAGTGGTCTATCCCAGCATCGATGATAGGCCAGCGAGGTCGGATCCTTTCGAAGGCTGGATATACCGAGGGCCAACGACGGGATCTCGGCGATTTTCGCGTTTTGTTCTCAATGCGGAAGCGCTGAGGCGGACTGTGGCGCGCTCGGTCCTCGTCGAGGCTGTCGCGTAATGTCCGGCGAGTTGGGGGGGCGCGGCTCGCTGGTGGCGGTGGCCTGTGGATGAGTGCTCGACGACCGGGCTTGCGGGGTCGTTTAGGCGGCCGCGGGGGTCGTCTGGTGGCGGTGGAGCTTCAGAAGGTTGTGAGTGGCGGTTATCAGTCGCCACTCTGAGCGGCAGGCGGCTCTGCCGCGGCGCTGAAATCGGTCGACGCGGCGGTTGTGCTTGATGTGTGCGAAGACCGGCTCGATCATCACCTGTCGTTGCTTGTAGAGCGCGTGGCCGGCCTCGCTTTCAAGGACGCGGCGCATGAACGCGTAGAGACCTTTATCGCGTCCAGGTCTCGGAGTCTCGCGCTTGAGCGCCTCGGGGCAGACGAGCGTCTGGATGCCCTGGTTGACGAGATGCTCGATGTGAGCACCGTTCCAGTAGCCGGCGTCGGCGACGACGACCTCGGGCGGCTTGATCTCGACGGCGTGGAGTTCCTCGCACGCGGCGGTGATCATCGGCGCGAGATGCGTGGAATCTGAAGAAGTGGTTGTCACTTCGGCTGCGACCCGCTCCGGCCAGCATCGGCTGGGCTCCCTGTGGTCGCGGGTACTCGTTTCGATACCGCTCCGCTACTTCGAGTACCGCGACCGCTCCCTCGTCCAAGCATCCGACAAGTAGGTCGGAGATTCTTCTACGAAAACTGGGCGTTCGGGCCGGGCTCAAGGCTTGACATTGGTGCCGAGGCCACTCCTTAAGGCGAGTACGTCGATGAGGGTCGGATGGAGAACGTACGTCTTCCATATATGCGGGAGCTGCAAATCGTCTGACCCTCCGCTTTCGTGGAAGGTAGGTTCGTTGTCCTCGTTGATATAGCCTATTACTCCGTTCTGCCAGAGGATGGAGAGGACGTCTACTTCTCCGACTGCCGCGCGAAAGTCTTCATTGAGTACACGCAGGACTCTCGCTGAGAAGCGATCGGTTTTCGCCTTGCGAAGGGTGTCGACTAGCAGGGTCTCGATGGCTGATCCATACGCGTGGGTTGCGCCTCCGGTGTCGGGGCTGCCATCCCCAATGTATGACTCGACGAAGTCGTGGCGGACGGCCACGGCCGGCATCGAGTCTCCCGCGATCTGATTGGCACAGATGCTGAGCTGCTCATGGCCGAACAAGCGCGCGGATCGTGCGACTGTCTCGAGGATTTGAGCGTCAGAAAGCGCGGTACCAAGGGTCTTTGCCTCGCTCACCGCACGAGAAAGCTCGTTGCCGAGGATGATGACATCGCGCGGTAGAAGACGGGTGTGCCGGATGAGGTAGTCGGCGAGGTGCTCCGATGTTCCCTGGCTTGAGTTAACGAGCGTCTCCCGCCCGAGCCAGGCTGTCATCGGCGATTGGTGTGCCGGCCTCATCATCAGATCACTCGGCAAGCGTTCAATCTTTGCCTCCAAGAAGCGTCGAATAAGTGGCGCGGTCCAGTTGAGGATCTGAACGTGCGCGGTGGCTTGGTATCGCGTTGCATGCTCGGAAGTGAGTACGGATGAGAAGACGACATCGCGGATTCCGATCACAAGGCGCAGGCGCCCGCCTAGCATGGGATCGCGGAGCTGTCGCATGACCTCGTAGAACAGTCCCTTCTGACATGCGAGCCACTGGCGCGGCGCATGGCGAAACTCCTCGTCCAGCCCATCAAGGTAGAACGAGATCGGGGGTGCTTGACGAAGGGCTTCCCCGATGTGGTACTCCAGTTCGTGCCACTCAGGATTTGCGAGATAGCGGTCAAGGGTCGCACCCGAGCCGTGCGCGAAGATGACGTCCCGAAGCTCGACCCCAACCGGCAGCGGAACGGTCGATCTCCCTCCGACCTCCTGGTATGCCTCCTGGAGCAACGCGCGACTGTCGCTAATGTGCGAGGCAAAGATTGCGGCGTAGAGGAGGTGCGTCGCAGCGGATCGCAGAATTGCGGCGCGCCAGAGGGACATCCACGTCTCGGTCAGGAGGTGGGGCGGGTACATTCCCCAGACTCTCACGATGTCGCTGGTAGGCGGCGGTTTGGCCGACACCCGATCTGCATAGACGCTCGGATCGCGCGAAGCTGCGGCCTGCAGACGGCGCAGGTATAGGGTCTTGCCCGAGCCCTTGCGGCCGACGATCACACGCGCACGCGGCTCAATCTTGGACTGAGAGTCCCCGATGCGCCCGACGGCGACCGGAACGAAGTCGTCCTGCAACTCGGACAGCTCTGCATTCGCGGCGTCAGGCGACCCGAAGGGATCCGGTCTGACGGGCCTCTCAACTCGTCTGGAGCGGTCGGATGCATCTGCGGTGCGCCGACCGGATTTGATCCACAGCGCAAAGAGCGGATCGGCGAGCCGGTACTCACCATCGTTACCGCGTCGGATCACGCCGCTCTTGAGCAGCCTGTCGCGAGCACGCGAGGCGCCGCTCTTCGATAGCTCGAACTCCTCTAGGGTCTCGGCTGCGAAGAGGGAGCGAGAGCCTGCAGCAAGCGCGCGGATTACTTGTCGATCGGTCTCATTTGTATGGCTCGCCCAAAGCTGCCGGAATGGCTCACGGAGATCGCGGAGGGCGACCTCGAGCGTCTCGGCCCAGCTCTGCTCAACGGAGCCGCCCTCGGCGAGGAACTGCAAAAGACAGCGGGTGAGCAATATCGCCGTCAATGGATGACCGTCGGTGAGCTTGGTCAACTCACCGATCACGGGGGCGATGCTCGGGCCTGCGCCGGCGAATCGCTCAAGAAGGTATGCCTGAAGATCTGAATCAGGGATCCGAGATAGCGAGACGTATAGAGGCTCGCCGTTAGATCCGCGGGAGGTGATCTGGCGAACCGCATCTGCGTCCGAGCTAGCAAATACGGCGGGAATCTCGGTGCGACCGGCGTTGATCGCGCGCGCCGCCGGACCGATCAGATCGGCCGGAAGAGCGTCGACCTCATCAACGAGCACTACAGCTTTGGAGGGATCGCGCTGAGGCTCTCGCATGCGACGCGCTAGGGCGTCTTCAATATCGCGACTCTCAAGGAACTCCGCGAGGTTGATGGAGACCGGATGGCGCCGATAGTCCGTCAAGGTGTCAGCGACCATCTGTAGAACCGTGGTCTTTCCGAGTCCGCGCTCGCCGACCAGCATCACGTCCTGCCCGTCGAGCAGTGCCTGGCAGACCAAATCAGCCTCAGGACGGGCGATCGTGGGCCAGTTCAGTCCGGTGTCTGAGATGGGAGTCATCGTTCGTCAGAACGGGAGATGAATAGGAAAGCCGTTCGCGGCGGCGATGATGATGGCGACGGCACCACCGACTGCTGCGATGGCTCTTGCTGCGTCTACGCGTATCTCGATGCGGATCGACGTGGTGCGCTGATTCTGGCTCGGCGGTGCCGCAGGATCAGACGCGTCAGGCACGGTAGGCGGATCGTTCGGCCGCCTTGGTGGGCTCGGAGAGTGTTTAGTTGCCATCTTTGGTTCCGTGTTCCGGAACTGAAGGTTCTGGCGAACGGTACTCCTGTTCGCGATGCGGCGCAACCCATCCCGACGCAGACGGAGCGGGGTCCCTGCGGCCGTAGAGGCAGGCGATCGAAGGCCGCCGGTGTTTGGCGCGCGCCATTGCTCAAGCTACGGCGGAGCTTGGGTGCCCGGTGATCGGACGCCGGGCGGCCAAATCCCAGCCTTCTTCGATCCGATGGGCGACGGCCGATGCTATGTTCAGCCCAGTATCAGCGGGGCTTCCTGTGGTCGCGGATACTGGTTTCGATATCGCCCCCGCTATGACGGGTATCAGCGGCCGCTTCCGAAACCCGAAGGCCGCCTGCGGGAGTGCCGGGGGTTGCTGCTTGTTGCTACTCGTATCCGGCCGCGCGCAGCGCCGCGAGCGTGACCATCACCGTTCGAGGGGTCGCGCTGAGGGCCTTGAAGCCGAACCGCTCGTAGAAGGCGGCGGCGCTCTGGTCGGTTGCGTGGACGACTACGGCGCGCACGGCGACCTGCTCGGCAGCGCTGCGGACGCGCCGTAGAGCATCGTCAAGCAGGGCGGCGCCGAGCCCCTGGCCTTGGCGGCCCCGGTCGACGGCGAGACGCGCCAGGATTGCGACGGGGATCGGGAAGTGGGGCGAGAGCCCTTTACGAGTCTCAGGCGTAGCTTGGTGGTGGTCGAGCTGGCCGGCGAGGAGCGTGTAGTAGCCGCAGACGGCGTGAGTGCCGCTCGTGGCGACGAACGTGCGGGCTGCGTCGCGGCGCTCATTCTGCCCTGCGTACCTGGTGAGCCAGCGGTCGAGAAGTTCATTGCCGCAGCCGAAGTCCGAAGTGTCATGCCGGGCGGCGTCGTAGCGTTCGGTGCCGCTGAACCGGGGGCTCACGCGCGACGGCGCAGGTTGCGCAGGCGGACGACGGCGTCCTCATCGACGGTCTCCAGCGCGTCCAGGAAGCGGGCGGCCTCGATGTCGCTGAGCGCGATCTGCTGCTGGTCGGTGAGAACCTCTTGTGCGCGCATGTGCGCTGCTCGGCGGAAGAAGTCGCTCAGCGTCTCTCCCACAGCCGTTGCCGCGGCGCCGTCGATCTGGCGCTCCTCGTCGGTCAGGCGAAGCTCAAGCCGCTGGGTACGCATACCCTGCATAGTACGGACATCGTACGGCTGTGTCAATCTTCGGCGGACCCCGGGGGGCGAGAAGCCGAAGGCCGCCGGACGGTACGCGCTGCCTGTGGGGAGCACCAGGGCGGTTCTGGGCCTCCGACGCAACAGGCCGACTTCGGGCAGCGCGCGCTGCCCATGCCCCGCCAAGCCCCCCAAGCTGCGCCGGCGCTACGATCCAGGCCAGCCCGGAGCGGTGCGCACGACGGACACCGAGAGGTCGCTAATGGGAGCGAATCGCTCCCCCGCTACGACAGTTGTCTGAGGCAGGCAAGGGTGCTCGACGCTGGATGGGGGTAGTCGACCTTTAGCGGGAGGGTTACGGCTTGTCGAGCTTCTGCACGTAGTCGGCCAGGGGGTCGAGCAGCGCTCGGGTCTGCTCCTTGCGGAGGTGGTCGTCGAGAGCTGTACCCGGCTTGGTGTATTGGATGTCGATGACAATCTCGGCGTCGTCCCACACGCTCTTCCGAGCGCGACGCGGACAAGGTCGGGGGTATCCCCCGCGATCCTCGTGTTCGGGCTTTTCTGTCATGGGCTCTACGCCGACGAGATCTGTCAGCGCGATCGATCAGAGCAGAACCGGCTGCGGATTGCAAGCTGCTTTCAATGGCGGCGCGCAGCCCATCTCGACGGCGGATGCTGTGGCAGGATGTCGGTGTGTCCGCAATCGCTGCTTCGAAGGACCAGCATTTGCTTGTCGGCCTGACGCTATCGCTCTTCGGCTCCGAAGAGCAGTGGATCGCGGCCAGCGCAACGCAGGAGCAAATCGGCAGCACACTGCCCCGTTCGACGCCTGGTTGCAATGATCGGTGTGGACGTCGGTCCTATGGAAAGTTCAAGTACTGCCGCGGCGGCTGCTGATGCTCAAGGGGCAGGTCGACATCGGAGGCGAGTTCGCCTGGCAGGATCGGAATTCGCTCAGTCTCAACGAGTACCGCAAGGTCACACTGCTTGAGTTCCTGAACAAGCCCGGTGGCAGGCACGTGCTCGTCCGTGACAAGGACGGCGAGTTCGTGACGCACCTGGACCGTCTCATTAAGCCGTGGTCGGCGTTTGGGCCGAAGGACAAGGAGTCGGAATTCCGAACCAATGCTGAGAAGTACGCGTATGAGCGGCGTCTCGCTCAGGAGCGCGACCCAATTGGATTCGAGGTCGAGGAAAGCTGGCGGGGACTTAGGCCCTTTAAGCCGGGCAAGGGCGGTGTCCCGCGCGTTCCCGAGTGGCTTCCTCGCATGTTCAACGAAATGGCGAGCGGCGTCCTCAAGCTAGACATGAGCCGCGGAGTCGTGGAAGACGAGCAGATGGCCTGCTACGAGATGCTCCAGAACATGGCGGACGTCTGTGAGCGCATCCGCAATGTGGCGCGCGAGATGCTTCCTGCGTGGGAGGCCGAGGACACCGAGGCACAGTACTCGCGCTCGATGGCGAAGAAGGTCCAACGCCGGCTCGATGACGGCGACCTGCCATTCGCTAGCAGCGAGATCATGCCCGTCCACGGCGACTACGGCATGTCCCGCAGCCGGGCCACGACGCAGTATCACACCGGCAGCATCGTCGCGGCGGACTTCATGGAGCGCGTCGCCGACGATTATGAGGAGCTTGACCTCTATGCGTCACTTGCGGTCCGGTGGGGTTGGGGCTTCTACCTGCGCTGGCGCACCATGCACGAAGCCGAGATGCGGGCGGTGTCCCATACAGAGCGCCGCCCCAGTCGCCGGCGTTAACTTGTGCCGCCGGATCATCGCTTGATGTCCTTCAACAGCATTGCGGGATTATGCGGCGCTACTGTATGTGATCGTCTCGTGGATCTGCACGCCGAGTGCGTCGGCGATCTCCTGTAGACGATGGACGCCGACGCCGCTGTAGTCGTGGGCCTCCCACCGCTGAACCTGCTGCTCAGCAACTCCGATGCGCTTGGCAAGTTGGCGCTGGGTGAGCCTTGCGGCGATGCGGGCTTCGATCAACGCGACCGGCAGTTCGTGCAGTGATGTGATCTCGCGGCCGGTGATGCGCCCTTCGCGCAGCCTCTCGTAATGGTCAACCTGAGAGCGCAGGACCTCGATTTCACTGGCGATCGCGTCGTGCATCAGCTTCTTCATGCCCGGATCGACGTTCGGGGGAAACTCCCGCTTGTCGTTGGCGACCAGGCCACCTTCGAACCCGGCGAGATGGGCCTTGGTGATGCGGTATTCGCGCTCATTCTTGATCATGGCAGTCCCGTGAGGTCGATCGCGACGACGCCCTTCCCCCGTCCTTTGTGGTCGCGCTGGAAGTAGTCGAGGTAAGTGGTGCCGTCTGCTTGCGCTGGCCACTCGGCGGGAAACAGCTCGCCTCCGTATCGCGCCTTCTGCGCGGCGCGACGGTCGCTGAAGTCCCGAAGCTCCAGGTCGAGGCGGTCGAGGTCTGCGCTGCCGGACTCCCAACAGGCGTCGAAGTCGCCTGGCCGTATCTCGGAGGTGACGAAGCTGCCGTCGAGGTAGGCGGTGCGACAGCCGGCGGCCTTCAACGACCGCAACGCGTCGAGTAGCCCGTCGAGAAGCTCTCGACGACGAACGCTGGTTGCGTAGCGAGTCACGATCTCGTTCCAGGTGGCGTGGTGGATGCCCGGCGGGAGGTTCCCGCGCTCATCGAGCTCCGGTATCATAACACAACGATACCGTTGGGTTGGGACGGAACTCGCGCTAGCTTCACGGCCACGGAACGACCCGTTCGATCAGCGCTGAAAGGTCGCCCATAGGAGCGAATCGCTCCCCCGCTATAGAGAAACCCGCTGGAAACGGCGGGTTCTTTCTTTGCTCAGGATCGCGGCTTGGTGACCAAAGCGCTTCCGGGTCAAGCTCTGGGTCAAGGTTTTGCAGACGTCGCTTCGCGTGCCGATGCGGACCGGCAGGGGCCCGCCCATTGGCCGTAGCCCTCTTTGCGCTGCCGCGTCTCCTGTGCCTCCGCCTCGGCGAGCCGTCGTAGATGTGCCTCTGTCGCCCGAGCGAAGACGCGCGCGTGTTGGCTCCCACGTCGCGACCCGCTTCGAGAAGATCTCGGCCCGCTTCGTGTACTCCTTCTCGAGGCCCCCGACCCACGACATCGGCGAGCGTGAAAGCGCCCCGATCAGCAATGCTCTCGTCCTCGGGCGTCGCGTTACTCTCGATGATCACGTCGAGGGCCAGGGCACGACAGAAACTGGCCTTCTCCCGACACTCACATAGGGATTAGGGATGCGGGCAAAGATTTCTGTCCGGTCATTATCAGTTCTTCGATGGTCTATCCTGGATATACCAGTCGACTGAAGGTGGTGGCAAGACGACACCGAGCATTTCATCTCCACCACATGCAGAGCCTAACACCAGATCTGTCAAAGTCAAATCATTGGGAAAAGCCCTCATCGGGAGCACGGCTCTTCCCCGCTGAACGATGGCAGCTCCACGATTGACCCCTACTCGCACTGCCTGGGCTGACGCAGATTTGTTGCGGTAACGGACGACGGGATCGTTACGGTCGCCACAGCGGCCAGCTCAAATGCCTCGCACACGCGCGCCCCCGGTGCGAGTGCTTCGACTGCCGCTTCGCACGGGGAGGGTGTCGCGGGGTGTCGTCCGGACGGTTTAAGACACTTCAGATATGCTCCAGAACTTTGTGGAGTGCCCCCGTGAGCAGGTGTTTTTGATGCCGCCGGATGTGCGTGATTGGCTGCCGGAGGATCATTTGGTGTGGCTGGTGTTGGACGCGGTCGCGGAGATGGGCCTGGGCGGGTTCTACGCCGCGTACCGGTCGGATGGTCTCGGCCGTCCGGCGTATGACCCGGCGATGATGGTCGCCTTGGTGCTGTACGGGTATTCGCGCAACGTGCGGTCTTCGCGCGTGATCGAGCGGGAGTGCTTGGAGGACATCGCCTACCGGGTGATCGCGGCGAACGAGCGGCCGGACCATTCAACGATCGCGCGGTTCGTGCAGCGCTACGAGGAGGCGCTGGCCGGGGTGTTCGGCGGGGTGTTGAGGGTGTGCGCGAAGGCGGGCCTGGTGAGGACGGGGGTGGTCGCGGTCGACGGGTCGAAGATGCCGGCCGCGGTGAACGACGAGCGGGCGCTGGACTTCGAGGAGATCGCACGGGAGATCATCGAGGAAGCCAAGCGGGTCGACGCCGTCGAGGACGAGCTCTACGGCGACCGGCGGGGCGACGAGCTGCCGCCGGAGCTTTCCAGCCCCGAGGGCCGCAAAGCGTGGCTGCGGGAAGCGATGCGCGAACCCGCCGACGAGCAGGCGGCCGGCGCGGACGACACCGATGCGGGCGCCGCTGGCTCCGGCGAAGAGCCGAGCTTTGAGTTTGAGATCGACGGCAGGCTGCCGGCCGCGGACAACCAAGGCCGGCGCGGCTGGCTGCGGGATGCCCGCCGCCAGCTCGACCAGCACCGGGCGCGCAGTCCGCGGCCGGTCCCGCGCTCAAGGCGCGGACGGCTCCTTGACGGGTACAGGCAGCTGGACGAGGATCTCGACGCCGAGCGCCAGGCGAACGAGGCGTACGAGGCGTACCGCGCGGGCGGCCGGATGAAGGACGGGCGGCGGTTCGGCTGCCCGCCTACCCCCTACCGGCCGCCGGAGCTGCCGGCCGGAAAGATCAACATCACCGACCCCGACTCACGGCTGCTGAAGGCAACTAAGGGCTACGTTCAGGGGTACAACGCGCAGCTCGTCGCGACCGAGGACCAGATCATCGTCGCGGCGGAGATCACCATTGACTCGCCGGACTTCGGGCACCTGGAGCCGATGGTCGCTGCCGCCCGCACCGAACTCGCCGACGCCGGCGTCACCGAGACGCCCGGGGTGACGCTCGCGGACTCCGGCTACTGGCACCACGAGCAGATGGACCGCCTCGCCGCGGACGGCATAACGGTCCTGATCCCGCCAGACTCCCTCAAGCGCAAAGGCCAAAGGCCCGGATGGAACGGCGAACGATACGCCTGGATGCGCAGCCTGCTCGCGACCGACCCCGGCGAGGGCCTCTACCGAAAACGGCAAGGGATGATCGAGCCCGTGTTCGGCCAAACCAACACAACCGCAGGATGAGGCAGTTCCGAAGACGCGGGAGATCCGCCGTGCAGACCGAGTAGCGCCTCATCGCCGCCACGCACAACCTCGTGAAGCTCCACAAACACCAGCTCGCCCTCGCGGCAAGCTAAACCGGGCACACCGGCCGCGATCACAACCACGCCGCCCGGCCACCACGCGCCCCGCCCGAAGAATTACGCGACACCCTCCGATGAGCTGAAACTCGAGCACTACTACTTGTTTCATGCCATCCGCGGCGACCTGCTCAGCCGCCTTCGCCGCCACGCCGAAGCCGACCGGGCATACCGTAACGCGGTAGCGCTCACCCAGAACGAGACCGAGCACACCCTCCTCACTCGCGTGGTCGACCGCTTGATCAAATTTTCGGGCGCTGCGGATTCCGCGATGGCGACGGTTGGGTCGCGCCGCTATGCGGTATCGCCCTCAGGCGCGTGCCCGAGGTCGGTGATTCTGAAAGCCAATTGACCTCAGGACGCGGCCGTCTCTGTCTGATCGAGGACGGCCGGCTTGAGCACCTCCTCGCACCACTCGCGGAAGCTCGTCGGTGTCGAGTTCTGCGGCGTCCGCTGCACGCCGTTGTCGAGACCTTCGTTCTTCGCGGCGGCCGTGTCGGTCATGCCCTGAGCCATCGAATCGGACATGCCGAAACCCGACGACCCTGTCCTTGTAGGCCGCGAACGGAATCCGCTGGAAGCGGACGTCTTTGCCGAGCACCTCCGAGATGATCTCGGTGGGCGCGTCAAAGCGCCAACGGGGCCTAGAGTGAGCCACGTGACGCTTCAACGGATGGACAACGTCGGCATCGTGGTGGAATCCCTCGACGCCGCTATCTCGTTTTTCGCTGAGCTCGGCCTCGAGCTCGAAGGGCGAGCCACGATCGAAGGAGACTGGGCAGAGCGCGTCACCGGGCTGCACCCCATGCGCGTCGAGATCGCCATGATGCGCACGCCGGACGGCCACAGCCGGCTCGAGATCTC
>DATMPZ010000033.1:0-48954 GCA_035567335.1 Solirubrobacteraceae bacterium | reverse complement strand
GCGCTCGAACACGTGGTGCATGATGCCCGTGCCGCGTGTCTCGGTGAGGAACTCGGTGCGAAAGCCGATCAGCCCGCGGGCGGGCACGAGGTAGTCCATGCGCACCCAGCCGGCGCCGTGGTTGATCATGTGCTCCATCCGCCCCTTGCGCGCGGCCAGCAGCTGCGTGACCGTGCCGACGTGCTCCTCGGGCACGTCCACCGACAGGCGCTCGACGGGCTCGTGCCGGCGGCCGTCGATCTCGCGCTCGAGCACGTGCGGCTGCCCGACGGTCAGCTCGAAGCCCTCCCGGCGCATCATCTCCACGAGCACGGCAAGCTGCAGCTCGCCGCGGCCCTGCACCTCATACGTGTCCGGGCGCTCGGTCTCGCGCACGCGCAGCGAGACGTTGCCGACGAGCTCCTGGTCCAGGCGCGCCTTGATCTGGCGGGCGGTGAGCTTGCTGCCGTCTTTGCCCGCCAGCGGCGAGGTGTTGACGCCGAGCGTGATCGACATCGCGGGCTCGTCGACCGTGATCACGGGCAGCGGACGGGGATCGTCGGGGTCGGCGAGCGTCTCCCCGATCGTGACCTGCGCGATGCCGGCGACGGCGATGATCTCTCCCGGCCCCGCCGCGGGCGCGTCGACGCGCTCCAGCGCGTCGGTCACGTACAGCTCGGCGACCTGCGCTTTCTGGACCTGACCGTCCGCGCGGCACCAGGCGATCTGCTGGCCCTTTGCGATCGTGCCGTGGCGCACGCGGCAGATCGCCAGGCGCCCCACGTAGGGGGAGGCGTCGAGGTTCGTGACTAGCGCCTGCAGCGGGTGCTCGGGGTCGTGCGTGGGCGCGGGAATGCGCTCCAGCAGCAGATCCAGCAGCGGCGCGAGGTCCCCCTCGCTCGGCAGCGGCGAAGTGTTCGCGTCGTACGCCAGCGAGGCGACGCCGGCCTTGGCGTTGCAGTAGACGATCGGGAACTCGATCTGGCGCTCGTCGGCGTCGAGGTCGAGGAACAGCTCATACACCTCGTCCACGACCTCCGCCACGCGCGCGTCGGGGCGATCGACCTTGTTGACGACGAGTATCACCGGCAGTCCCGCCTCGAGCGCCTTGCGCAGCACGAAGCGCGTCTGCGGCAGCGGACCCTCGGAGGCGTCGACGAGCAGCAGCACGCCGTCGACCATCGTCAGCCCGCGCTCGACCTCGCCGCCGAAGTCGGCGTGCCCGGGGGTGTCGACGATGTTCAGCTTGACGTCGCGGTAGCGCAGCGAGGTGTTCTTGGCGAGGATCGTGATCCCCTTCTCGCGCTCGAGATCCATCGAGTCCAGCACGCGCGTGGCCACGTCCTGGCCGACGCGAAACGCGCCCGACTGCCACAGCATCGCGTCGACGAGCGTCGTCTTGCCGTGGTCGACGTGCGCGACGATCGCGACGTTGCGGATGTCGTCTCTGGGAACGAGGGGCACGGCGGAGAAGGGTACTCGGCGGTTGGGGGGCTCCCGGGTGGATGGGTGTCGGAGTCGCGAATATGCCGAGCCCGCGCGGGCGGCGAGTCGGCTCGTCATGTCCGCGGCGCCTCGCGTGCGCGGAGTCAGAGCGCTTTGAAAAGCGGGCTCATCCCCGCCGAGCGAGCGCGCGGGGAGCCACGCGCAGGCCGAACCGGGCCAGCGCGGAGGGATAGCGCTCGGCCGCGGCCACGGTCTCATCGAGCGCCGCGGCGAACCGCCGGATCTCCGACTCCTCGATGACGAGCGGGGGAAGGGCCTTGATGACGTTCATGCGGTGGCCGGCGACCTGGCAGAAGATGCGGTGTTCGTGAAACAGGGGGACGGTCACGAGCTGGGAGAACAGGCCCGGCTGGCGGCGCTCGACCGTCTCCCACAGCCGGCGGGCGCCCGCGCCGGAGGGAGGGCCGAGCTCGATCGCCCACATCAACCCGAGCCCGCGCACGTCGCGCACGACCTCGTAGCGCTCTACCAGCGGCGTCGTGAGCTCCAGCAGCAGCGCGCCCAGGCGCGCCGAGCGGGCGATCAGGTCCTCCTCGTCGAGCACCCGCAGCGTCGCCAGCGCGGCGGCGGCGGCGAGGTCGTTGCCGCCGAACGTGGAGCCGTGGCGCACCGCGCGCTCCATGCCGTCGAACACGCAGTCGAAGGCCGCGCGCGAGACGAGCACGGCGCCGATCGGCACCATCCCGCCGGAGAGGGCCTTGGAGAGGCAGATCAGGTCGGGCTGCAGCTCCCAGTGCTCGGAGGCGAGGAACCGCCCGGTGCGACCGAGGCCGGTCTGCACCTCGTCGCAGACAAACAGGGCGCCGGCTTGATGGCACAGGCGCTGGGCGCCGAGTAGGTAGCCGTCCGGGGGGAGATTGACCCCCTTGCCCTGCACGGGCTCCACGACAAACGCCGCGACGTCCTCGCGCGCGAGCGCAAGCTCCAGCGCGTCGAGCTCGCCCCAGGGCACGGAGTCGCAAGCTGGCAGCAGCGGCCCGAAGCCATCCCGGAAGATCGGATCGCCGTTGAGCGAGAGCGCGCCGAGCGTCAGGCCGTGGAAGGCGTGCTCTGCATACAGGATGCGCGGGCGGCCGGTGGCGGCGCGCGCGATCTTGATCGCCGCCTCGACCGCCTCGGTGCCGGTGTTCGCGGGCACCATCGCGCCGACCGAGTCCGGCGCGCGGGCGAGCAGCTGCTCGGCCAGCACGCCGCTGAGCAGCGTGACGCCCAGTTGCGGCAGGTTGCCGGTGTGCGCCGCCATCGCCTCCTCGATCGCGGCGATCGCCGCGGGATGCGAGCGACCGATCGCGAACACGCCGTAGCCGCCGAACAGGTCCAGGTAGCGCTCGCCGCCCGAGTCGATCAGATGGGCCCCCTCACCCCCCGTCCACGTGCGATCGAACCCGAGCGTGCGCAGGATCCTGCCCATCTGAGGATTCAGATAGCGATCGTTGAGCGCCAGCTCCTCGCCCGTGCGCACCCGGATCAGCTCGCTCACGCTGGGAATCGACTCCAACGACATCGTGCTCAGCCTAACTGCCTGTCCCGAAAACGCACACATCGTCGGGTGAGAATGATGTGGCGAAGAAGGTTCACGAGGCGATCGCGATTCTCGAAGCGAATGGCTGGCGACAGGTCCGCGAGCGTGGCAGCCATCGCCAGTTCAAGCACCCAGACATGGCGCCCGTGGTCACCGTCACCGGCAAGCGAAGCGATACCATGCGACCAGGAACCTTGGCGAATATCAGACGTAAATCTGGAATCGAGGAGATGCGATGACCGAGTATCTAGTCATCTACGAGCGAGGCGAGGACGGAGATTGGGGTGCGTACTCCCCCGACATCACCGGTTGCGTCGCAGTCGGCAAAACAAAAGCCGAGGTCGAAAAGCTCATCGGCGAGGCGATTCCAATGCACATAGAGCTGATGCGCGAGAACGGAGAGCCCGTCCCAGAGCCACACCACGTGGTCGGATCGGTCGCGGCCTGAGCGGCCGTTTGATCCCGCGCTGCTAGAGTCCTCACGCTCATGTCCGGCGGTCAGACCCCCAAGCAGAAGCAGTCCTACTCGCGCACGCACAAGCGTCGCGCGCAGCACAAAATCGTGCCCGCCGCGTCGAACGAATGCCCGCAGTGTCACCAGCCCAAGCTGCCACACCGCGTGTGCCCGAGCTGCGGCTCGTACAGGGGCCATGACGTGCTCGACACCGGCGCCGAGACCCCCATAGAGGAGTAGGGCCATAGCCTCCGGAGCGGTGTCCCCGCTTCGCGAGCGTCGCGCCTGGATCGCGCTCGGCGAGCACTACGCGGCGATCAAAGAGACACACCTGCGCGAGCTGTTCGCGTCCGATCCGGGGCGCGGGGAACGGATGACCGCCGAAGGGGCGGGGCTGTACCTGGACTACTCCAAGAACCGGGTGACGGACGAGACGCTCGGGTTGCTCGTGGAGCTGGCGCGGCAGTCGGGGTTGGGTGAGCGCACCGCCGCGATGTTCGCGGGCGATCCGATCAACGTCTCGGAGGACCGCCCGGTGCTGCACGTGGCGCTGCGCATGCCCCGAGAGGCGTCGCTGATCGTGGACGGCGTGGACGTCGTCAAGGAGGTACACCGGGTCCTTCATCGCATGGCGCGGTTCACCGAGCGGGTGCGCTCAGGCGAGTGGCTCGGACACACGGGCAAGCCGATCAAGAACGTCGTCAACATCGGCATCGGCGGGTCGGATCTCGGGCCGGTGATGGCGTATGAGGCGCTGAAGCACTACTCCAGACGGGATATGACGTTCAGGTTCGTGTCGAACGTCGATGGGACTGACTTCGTCGAGGCCACGCGCGACCTCGACCCCGCCGAGACGCTGTTCATCGTGTCCTCGAAGACGTTCACGACGCTGGAGACGATGACCAACGCGCAGTCGGCGCGCGCGTGGGCGCTCGCCGGGCTGGGCGGCGAGGCCGGGGCGATCGCCAAGCACTTCGTCGCCGTCTCCACGAACGCGCAGGCGGTGCGCGAGTTCGGGATCGACACGGACAACATGTTCGGGTTCTGGGACTGGGTCGGGGGGCGCTACTCGATGGACAGCGCGATCGGGCTGTCGACGATGCTGGCGATCGGGCGCGAGCGGTTCGCGGAGATGTTGGCGGGGATGCACGCGCTGGACGAGCACTTCCGCACGACTCCGCTGGAGCGCAACCTGCCCGTGCTGATGGGACTGCTGGCCGTGTGGTACGGCGACTTCTTCGGCGCGCAGACCGCCGGGGTGATGCCCTATGAGCAGTACCTGAAGCGGTTTCCGGCCTACCTGCAGCAGCTGACGATGGAGTCGAACGGCAAGCACGTGACGCTCGACGGCGTCGCCTGCGAGCACCAGACGGGCGCGGTGTACTGGGGCGAGCCGGGGACCAACGGCCAGCACAGCTTCTATCAGCTGCTCCACCAGGGCACGAAGCTGATTCCCTGCGACCTGATCGGGTTCGGCCAGGCGCTGAACCCGCTGGGCTCCCACCACGACATCCTGATGTCCAACGTGTTCGCGCAGGCGCAGGCACTCGCGTTCGGCCGGACCGCGGATGAGGTCCGCGCCGAGGGCGTGCCCGAGGCGGTGGTGGCGCACAAGGTGATGGAGGGCAACCGCCCGACGAACGTGATCCTGGCCGAGCGGCTGACGCCCCACGCGCTGGGGACGCTGGTGGCGCTGTACGAGCACAGCGTGTTCACCCAGGGGACCGTATGGGAGATCGACTCCTTCGACCAGTGGGGCGTCGAGCTGGGCAAGCAGCTCGCGCGGGAGATCGTTCCCGAGCTGACGAGCGGGGCCGAGCCACAGCTCGCGCACGACAGCTCGACCAACGCCCTGATCCGCCGTTACCGCGCGCTGCGCGAGCGGCGCTGAGGTCTGCGCGGGGAGAGGCGAGGCCCACGGCCGCGGTGCGAGCCCGTTCATGCGATAGAAGGTATGCGCACACGTCAAGACAGCGAGCGACGCCTATGAGAGGAGCCCTCACGATGGCGACTGACACACCGATGCAGCTGGGTATGGTCGGACTGGGGCGCATGGGCGCGGGCATCGTGCGGCGGCTGATGCGCGGCGGGCATCGCTGCGTCGGGTATGACGTCAGCCCGGACGCTGTGGCGGAACTGACGGGGGAAGGCGCGGAGGGCGCCTCGACGATCGCGGAGTTCGTGGCGAAGCTGGAGCAGCCGCGCACGGCCTGGGTGATGGTGCCGGCGGGTGAGATCACCGACCAGACGATCGCCGAGCTGGCGCAGGCGATGGAGCCCGGGGACACGATCATCGACGGGGGCAACACCCACTATCACGACGACATCCGCCACGCGGGCGAACTGAAGGGCAGGGGCATTCATCACGTCGACTGCGGCACCAGCGGCGGCGTGTGGGGGCTGGAGCGCGGCTACTGCCTGATGATCGGCGGCGAGACCGAGATCGTGGAGCGGCTGAGCCCGCTGTTCGCCACGATCGCGCCGGGAGTGGACGCCGCGCCGCGCACGTCCGGACGCAGCGGCGAGCCGAGTGCGTCCGAGCGGGGGTACCTGCACTGCGGACCCAACGGAGCCGGGCATTTCGTGAAGATGGTCCACAACGGGATCGAGTACGGGCTGATGGCCGCCTACGCCGAGGGCCTCTCCATCATCCACTCAGCCGGCGCCGGTCTGCATCAGCAGGAGCACGACGCCGAGACGAGCCCGCTGGAGCAGCCCGAGCACTACAGGTATGAGATCGACACGACCGAGGTCGCCGAGGTGTGGCGGCGGGGCAGCGTGGTTGGGTCGTGGCTGCTGGACCTGACCGCCCAGGAGCTGCTGGCATCGCCCAAGCTGGAGGAGTTCGCCGGGCGCGTGTCGGACTCCGGCGAGGGTCGCTGGACTCAGATCGCCGCGATCGAGGAGGGCGTGCCCGCGCCCGTGCTGACGGCGGCTCTGTACTCGCGCTTCGCGACGCGCGGGCTGGACGAGTACGCCGGCAAAGTGCAGTCGGCGATGCGCAAGGGGTTCGGCGGACACCAGGAGAAGCCGGCCTGATCACCCGACCTCGGCCAAGCGCTCGATCACCTCGTCGCGGTCGGTGCCATGCGCCCGCAGCACGCGATCGAAGTCCGCGCCGTACACGTCCATCACGGCCATCAGCACGTCGGACGTCGCCACGCCGTCGGCGCCGCGCAAGTCGGCGCGGCGGATGGCGTGCTCGAGCACCCGCGCGACCGCATCGTCGCGATCGCCCTCGCCGGAGTCGGAAGCGCGCTCGCGCTCGTCGGGCGGCCGCAGCGGTCCCTCGCTCACGCCGAGCGCCTGCAGCGTGGCGCCGGCCTGACCATGCAGGCGCAGGACCCGCAGCCAGCGCTCGGCGGCGTCCTCGGGCGTGCAGGCGAACGGCACCGCGGTGGACGCGATCCCCAGCACGATCGCCGCGTCGGGGGCGAGCGCCGGCGCGGCGTTCACGGCGTCGCTCCGAGACCGGCCTGCCGTCCCACCTGGGGCGGGTGCAGAAACGCGACGTTGTCGCGTCGCAGCGTCACCTCCGGCGCTCCGTCGGCGAGGCGCAACTCCAGCAGAGCGGCGCCGGAGCGCTCCGCGACTGTGCGCGCCGAGCGCACGAGCTCTGTGACCTCGCCGCGCGGCACCCCGCAGGCGAGCAGAAACGGCTCGATCCGATCGCTCGCGGCCTGCTCGCGATCGAGCTCGAGTTCCTCGACGAGCACGGTCGGGGCGTCCTCCACGCCTCCCTCGACACAGAGCAGGCAGGCCGCCATGTCGTCGGGGCGCGAGTCGGTCTGAGCGGCCACCCGGTCCAGGAGCTCAGCGGCCGTGGCGCGCGGCCCCAGCTCGGCGAGCGCGCGCGCGAGCCGCTGCGCGCCGAACAGCTCGGCGCCCACCCGCGCCTCGGTCACGCCGTCGGTGTGGAAGCAGATCTGCGAGCGGCCCGGCACCGACACCACGGTCTGACGCGTCCCGGTCCGCGCGCCGGCGCCGATCGGCGGCGCGGAGCAGACGGTGATCGGCTCGATCGCCCGCGAGCCGATCACGATCGGCGGCGGATGGCCGGCGCAGGCGTAGGTGAGGATGCGCTCGCGCGGGTGGTAGGTCGCGGCCGCGACGGTGGCGAACGACTCGCCGAGCTGGCGCTCCAGCACAGCGCCCGCGGTCTGCACCGCGCTGCGCGGCGAGAGGCCGGCCTCGAGATAAGCCCGCAGCGTGAATCGCACGAGCGCCGTGTGGGGCAGCGCCTGACGCCCGTGGCCGGAGACGTCGCCGAGGATGACGGCCAGGCGGCCGTCGTCGAGCGCGAACAGATCGTAGAAGTCCCCGCCCGCGCCGGGACCGTCCGCCGGCCGGTAGGCCGCGGAGGTGCCGACCGGGCCGAGCCGCGCGGGCGGCACGGGCAGCAGCGCGGCCTGCAGCAGACCGACGTCCGCGAGCAGCTCCCCACGCTGCTGCTCCAGGCGCCGAGCGCGCAGCGCGGCCAGGCGCGAGCGGACCGCCAGCGCCAGCGCGAGCGCGAGCAGGCCGCCGATGAGAGCCCACACCAGGGTGGGTACGACGCCGACGATTTTGGTGATCGTCGTCACGATAGGCGCGGAGCTGCTCGCCGTCGCGGGATCGTGCGCGGCCTTCCGCGCATGCCCCGCCGCCCGCGGCGGGCGGGAGGATGTGGCCGGGAGCGCCGCCACTGGTGCAACTCCCAGCGAGGAGGACACGGCCGGGGTGGCATGGGTGGTGGCGGCAACGCGACTGCGCGCGTGCCGACGGCGCGCCTGCGCGTTTCTGCGACGGCGCGGATCGGCGCGGCCTCCGGAGCCCGCCGATCGCGATGCCCCGACGACCTGGAGCGGGGTCGTCGCCGGTGCATGTGTGACGGCCGCAGGCGCGATCGCCGGCGCCGTCGTCGCAGGGCCGGCGACCGCCGCCGGCGTCGTCGTCGTCGTCGCCACCGGTGCCCCCGTACGCGTGGCGGTCGGCGCGGTCGAAACCGACGTGGGCGTGGAGACACGGGTCCGCGTGGTCGGGATCGCCGCCGCCGTGTCAGCGGCAGATGAGGAATCGGCCTGAGAGAGGGAGTGTCGCCGCGCGCGGTCGTGCGATGGGAGTGACCCGGTGGGGAGAGCGACAGCCGGCCCGCCGGAGCGCCCGTGTTGGTCTCCCGGATTGTCAGATCCTCGATGTCCGGATTCCCCCGGGATCGCTTGGCCCGGGTCCTGTTCGCCCCGGTGTCGTTCGCCCTGGTGTCCCGGCCGTTCGCCCTGGTGTCCCGACTGCTCGTCCTGGTGTCGTTCGTTCTGGTGTCCCGGCTGTTCATGCGCTTGACCGTGCAGCAGGGGCGGCACGTGCACCTGATGACCCGGGTCTGATTGTTCGTTGCGGGCGGAGACCGGCGGTTCGTGGCGTCCGCGGTCGGGACGTCCGCGGTGTCCAGGTTCCGGCGCGACGGGTGCGCTCGGCGCGGGGCCCGTAGCGTTCGGCGCGGGCGAGCCTGGGATCAGCCGCGCGTGGCCGAGTCTGGCCGCGGCGGCAGGAATCGAGGCCGCGGCCAGGGCGCAGCAGGCGAGGACGATGGCCGCCGGCAGGCGCCGGCGCGGACGGGCGAGCTGGGGGCTCTCACGCGTGGGGCTCGCCATCGGCGGACCTGTCCATCAGCTCGCGCATGCCTCGTTCTCCCGCGCGTGCGCGAGCGCCTCGTCGAGCGTCGAGAATATCGCGAACGTGCCATCCAATCCGGAGAACTCGAAAATTTTCCGCACGTTGGGCCGCGCGCAGACGATCCCCAGCCGGACGCCGTCCTCGAGCCTGCGCGTGACGCCGACGAGCACCCCCAGCGTGGTCGAGTCGATAAACGTCGTCAGCGACAGGTCGAGGATGAACCGGCTGCTGCCGGTCTGCAGCGCTTCGACGAGCGTCCGCTTCAAGCTCGGCGCCGTGAACAGGTCGAGCTCGCCCTCGACCGAGACCAGGTTCGTGCGCGCATCGAGCTTGCGCTGAACGATCCCGAATGGGGTCGCCTTCGGCGATGAACGGTCGGTGTTGGTTCGGCTGGGTATCGTGGGCTCCCGCTTACGCGCCGGCCATCGTTCGCGAGACTCGGCGTGCAGCCCCAACGCACCAATGCCACTGCATAGACACGTTTGGGCTTCAATGATCACGTTCGGTCGCGGTCAATCCGCTCGTTAAGCATACGACGGGGAATCGAACATGCGTCCAGGGCGGTCATCCGAGGGTGGCCAACCCAAGGTGGCTGATGAGGGCGCGTCTCAGAGCGGCGCTGCACACCATAGGGCGCCCATCACGGCTCCTCACCCAACCGGCCACACCGGAGGAGCCGTGGCTTTGAGAGCCTCCTCGTCGAATGTCGGCTCGCGTAACATCGCAAGAGCGTAAGCCCGATAAGATCGTGGGCATCACTTGACGGCGAGCTTGGAGACCGCGATGGCGACTGTTGACAGCAGCGACCTCGAGGACGTGCTCCTCACCGAGCGCGAGTTCTGGGAAGGCGGCGTGCCGAACGAGCTGTTCGCGCGCATGCGCAGGGAGTGCCCCGTGCACTGGACCGGAGGCATCAGCGAATTTCCCGAGGAGCCCGGCTACTGGTCGGTCACCACCGCCGAGGACGTCCGCGCGGTCAGCCGCGACTGGCAGACCTACTCCTCGGAACTGGGTGGCGTCACGGCCGCCAATGTCGGTCTGCCGATCGAGCTCTCACGGGCGATGTTCATCGGCATGGACCCTCCCAAGCACGATCGCATCAAGGCCCTGTTCCAGGCGGGCTTCACGCCGAAGCGGATCGCCGCCCACGAAGACGCCGTCCGGGCGATCGTGGTGGAGGCGCTCGACGGGCTGCGGGGCAGGGAGACGTGTGACCTGGTCCTCGACGTGGCCCAACCGGTGGTCTCGCGCGTGATCGGCAGCTTCATGGGCATCCCGCCCGAGGACGACGAGGTGTGGGCGCGCCTGATGAACATGATGCTGGGCGCCGGCGATCCCGACCTGAACCCGCACGACAGCCCCCAGGCGGGGGTGGAAGCGGGGGTCGCCGAGATCTTCGAGCGCTGCGGGCGGCTGATCGCGCAGCGCCGCGAGCACCCGACCGACGACCTCACGAGCGTGCTCGTGCACGCCGAGGTCGACGGGCAGCGCCTGGAGGAACACGAGATCGTGATGGGCTTCTTCCTGCTCGTCGCCGCCGGCAACGACTCCACCAAGGCCACCTACTGCAGCGGCATGCGTGCGCTGATGGACAACCCCGACCAGCGCGAGCTGGTGCTGGCCGACCCGAGCCTGATTCCAGGCGCGGTCGAGGAGTCGCTGCGGATGTTCCCTGCGTTCGCCCACTTTCGCCGCACGGCGACCTGCGACACCGAGCTGAACGGCCGTCAGATCAAGAAGGGTGAGAAGGTCGTCATGTGGTACGTCTCCTCCAACCGCGACGAGTCCTGCCACGAGGACCCAGACCGCTTCGATATCCGCCGCACCACCGAGCACCAGGCGTTCGGCGCCGGCGGCCGTCACTTCTGCCTGGGCACCGCCCTGGCGCGCCTGGAGTTGCGCGTCCTGTTCGAGGAGACCCTCGCCCGCTTCCCGGCGATGGAGCCGGCCGGCGACGCCGCGATCGTGGAGTCCGTGTTCCTCAACCAGCTCAAGACGCTGCCCGTGCGCCTGACGCCGTAGCCCTCCTGTGCGCCGCGCGGATCGGGAGCGCACTCGACGATCGCGCGTGCCGGGCAACCCTGCATCGCACAGGTGTGACGAGAGCGTGACTTCTCCGTGCCCGGAGGCGAACAAGCCTGCGATCGAGGTCGGTTCCGGCGCCCGTGGGTCCTAAAGTCGATCACGAACGTGTGTTCGCCACAGGAGGGTCGCCGATGAGCAGCCATACACAGATGATCGTCCGCGCCGCCGATCTCGCCGAGCTGATCGTCGACGAGATCAGCCAATCAGACCAGGACTGGAGCGCCATCGAGCTGCACGCCCGCGAGCTCCTCGAGCTCCTCGCGCGGCAGGCGGCCCCGCCGAGGACACCGGCACGCGTCCCGGATGATCACGGCGCCAGGCGCCCAGCCGGTCCACCGCTGGCTACCGGCCCGTGCGCCGAGATCGGCGTGAACGTTTAGTTTGGGCGGCGGCGACCCGCGATGTACTCCTCAGACGTGTGCTGTCGCGGGCGGCACGCGCGAACGCGCCGCCCGCACGGCCGCGCTGAGCGTCGCGACGTCGTAGACGCCGGTGTGGCGGCGTCCGTTGACGAAGAACGACGGCGTCCCCGAGACGCCGCTGGCGTCGGCGCTCGCCACATCCTCGCCGACTCGCGCCGCGTGGGTGCGCCGGCGCAGCTCCTCGGCGAACCGCTCGACGTCCATGCCGAGATCCTGGGCGTAGCCGCGCAGGCTTCCAGGCGTCAGCTCGCCCTGGTGGGCGAGCAGGAGGTCGTACATCTCCCAAAACTTCCCCTGGGCGCCGGCGGCCTCGGCGGCCTCCGCGGCGAGCTGGGCCCAGGGATGCACGTCGCTGAGCGGCAGGTGGCGAAAGACGTAGCGCAAATCGTCGCCCCACTCGGCCAGCAACTCGCGGATCGCCGGCTCGGCCCGCCCGCAGTAGGGACACTCGAAGTCGCCGTACTCGACGAGCGTCACCGGAGCGTCGGGCGCGCCGCGGATGTGGTCGCGCGCAGGATCGACGTCCTCGGCGAGGTCGATCAGCTGCGCGGCCGTGCGGCCGAGCTGACGGGCCCGCACCGTCTTGGGGACACGGGCAATCAACCGGAAGACGATCCAGGCCGCGAGCGTCGAGAGTACCGCCGCCGCGAGGACGCCGAGCTTGGCCTGCGCCAGCAGTTCGCCGGTAAACGCCCGATCGGCGATTAGCAGCGATACCGTGAATCCGATCCCCGCGACCGCGGCGGTCCCCGCGAGCCCGGGCCAGGTGACGGCGAGCTTGATCCTCGCGCCGCCCACCATCCGGCGGGTGCTCAGCCAGGACGCGCCGAGGATGCCCAGCGGCTTGCCGAGCACGTAGGCGAGCACGATCCCGATCGTCACCGGCGAGCCGGCCGCGCCCGACAGCACATGAGCGTCGACGTGGATCCCGGCGTTGGCGAGCGCGAACAGCGGCACGACGACGAAGCTCGTCCAGGGATGCAGCCGGTACTGCAGCCGCTCGTTGGGCGAGATTGCCGACGTCAGCCCGCGCTGGGCGAGGTAGGCGAGCTCGGGTGTGGGCTGCTCGCGGAACGATCGCGTCAGCTCGGTGGCGCGCTCGAGGTCGCCGCGCTCCGGCGGATAGGCGCTCGTCACCAGCCCGATCGCGAGGCCCGCGACGACCGGGTCGATTCCCGACTCGAACATCGCCAGCCACACTCCGATCCCGACGATCACCGCCGCGGGCTCGCGCCAGCGCCCGGCGAACCGCAGCAGCGCCAGCACCGCGAACAGCGCGAGCGCGATCGCCAGGGCAAGCAGTGAGAGATGGCCGCTGTATGCGACGGCGATCACGACCAGCGCTCCGAGATCGTCGACGACCGCGAGCGTCAGCAGGAACACGCGCAGCCGCGTCGCGCCGCTCGGCGCGACGAGCGCGAGCGCGCCCAGGGCGAGCGCCGTGTCGGTCGACATCGCCGCGCCCCACCCGCCGGCGCCGGCGCCGCCGGCGTTGATCGCCTCGTAGATGCCCACGCACAGCGCCATGCCGCCGATAGCGGCCACGACCGGGATCGCGATGCGGTTGCGCTCGCGCAGCTCGCCGAGGTCGAGCTCGCGCTTGGCCTCCAATCCGATGACGAGGAAGAACAGCGCCATCAACCCTTCGTTGACCCACTGGCGCAGGCTGCCCGACAGAACGTGCCCGCCCAGGCTGAGCGCCAGTCGCGTGCTCCAGAACGACTCGTAGGAGTGTGGCCAGGGCGAGTTGGCCCACACGAGCGCGGCGAGCGCGGCCACGACCAGCACCGCCGCCCCGCCGGTCTCGGTGCTCAGGAAGTCCCGCACCGGCGCGCCGAGATTGCGCGCCCAGGCCGTACGGCCGGCGGAGGGGTCGGCGCTGGTCGAGGAGCCCGCGGCAGCGGCGGCAGATGCCATGGCCGTCAGTATCGCGGCGGGCGCCGCTCATGCGAGGCCCGCCGGAGCGCGCTTCGTTTCAGCCCAGCGGCGAGGGCGGGATGCGAGTCGTGCCCTCGATCCCCGCGATACGCATCGCGGTGCGATCGATAAAGCACCAGGACCAGTCCTCGCCGGGCTCGATCGAGCGGACGATCGGATGCTGGGCGCCGGCGGCGTGCGCCGTGGCGTGACGGTTGGGCGAATCGTCACAGCAGCCCACGTGCCCGCACTCCAGGCAGATGCGCAGATGCAGCCACTCGCCGCCCGTAGCCAGGCAGTCCTCGCAGCCGTCGACCGCCTCGGGCAGGCGAGTCAGGTGAACGTGATCGAGATGCGCGCACTCGGCCATCGCATGCAGAGCGTAGCGGCGAGAACGGCACCCGCGGCCGAGAAAGCCCACATGACATGGGAGAGCTACGGAGTAAGCTCGGTATGGGTGAAGGCGAATTCCGAAGAACCGTGGATTCGGCGCCTGCTGGACGTGGGCCGTTCGCTGATGACCGAGCTCGATCTGAGCGTGGTGCTCGATCGCGTGCTCGAGACCGCGCGCGAGGTCACAGGCGCGCGCTATGCGGCGCTGGGGATCCTGAACGAGGAGCGCTCAGAACTCGAACAGTTCCTGAGCTCAGGCGTGGACGAGGAGACCCGCCGGGCGATCGGAGCCCTGCCGCGAGGACGGGGCGTGCTCGGCGTGCTGATCGAGCATCCCCGGCCGTTGCGCCTGTCCGACGTGGGCCGTCATCCGAGCAGCTACGGATTCCCCGTAGGGCACCCGGTGATGCACAGCTTCCTGGGGGTGCCGATCGTGATTCGCGGGCAGGCGTGGGGCAACCTGTACCTGACCGAGAAGCGCGGCGGCGAGTTCGACGAGCGCGACGAGGAGGCCGCGACGATCCTCGCCGACTGGGCGGCGGTCGCGATCGGCAACGCGCGCATGTACGAGACCAGCGAGCGCCGTCGCGAGGAGCTGGAGAAGGCGTTTCGCAGCCTCCAGGCCACCCGCGACGTGGCGGTCGCGATCGGCGGAGAGGTCGCGCTCGAGCACGTGCTCGAGCTGATCGTCAAGCGCGGACGCGCGCTCGTGGAGGCCCGCAGCCTCTTGATCATGCTGCGCGACGGCCACGAGCTGGTCGTGCGGGCGAGCGCTGGCCACGGCCACGGGACCCACGGAGCGCGCCTGCCGATCGCCGCTTCGACCTCAGGGCAGGTGCTGGAGCATCGCCGCCCCGAACGGATCACCGACGTCCCGGCGAGGCTGCGAACCGCCCCCAGCGAGTTCGGGGTGCTGGACGCGCGCACCGCGCTGCTCGTGCCGATGGTCTACCGCGGGGAGGCGCTGGGCGTGCTGGCGGCGTTCGATCGCGGCGCGGGCGGGGAGGCGTTCGGCGAGGACGACGAGCAGATGCTGCGCACGTTCGCGGTGAGCGCGGCGACGGCCGTGGCGATGGCGCAGAGCGTGCAGGCCGACCGGCTGCGCAGCTCGCTGGCGGCGGCGGACGCCGAGCGCCGCCACTGGGCGCGGGAGCTGCACGACGAGACGCTGCAGGGGCTGGGCGGCCTGCGCGTGCTGCTGTCCTCGGCGCTGCGCCGCAACGATCCTGAGCGCGCGCAGGAGGCGATGCGCGAGGCCGTCGCGCACATCGAGCAGGAGATCGGCAACCTGCGGGCGATCATCACCGAGTTGCGTCCGGCGGCGCTCGACGAGCTCGGGCTGCGCACCGCGATCGAGGCGCTGCTCGAGCGCCACCACGTGCAGAGCGGGTTCGAGATCGAGAGCGAGCTTGTGCTGCCGGGCCCCTCCACGCGCAATGGTCGCCTCGACGGCGATCTCGAGACCGCCGTCTACCGAATGGTCCAGGAGGCGCTCACGAACGTCGCCAAGCACGCGCGGGCGGACCGTGTGCGGGTGGCCGTCACGGAGTCGGACGGCGAGCTGTCGATCGAAGTTCGCGACGATGGCGCCGGCTTCGACCCCGAGACCACGAGCCACGGCTTCGGCCTGGCGGGCATGCAGGAGCGGGTGACCCTGGCCGGCGGCACGCTCAGCGTGGAGTCCGGTGAACGAGGCACCGTGATCAGCGCCCGTCTACCGGCACACATCGCGCCTCGCGCGACTCATCAACCGGAGCGCACCGTGTAGGTCACCGGCACGAGACGCTCGCTCCGAATCTGCGATCGCAGGTACGCGGTCGCATCCGGCTTGCGCATGAGGACCGTCTCGGCGATCTCGAGGGTCGGCGTCGCAGGGTCAAGGCCGCTGTCATGCAGCGCCGTGTGCACCTCCTCGATGAACTCTCTGCGTTCGAGCTGTCGAGCGGAGACGTGGCGTCAGCACACCAGTCTTTCGCTAGACATTCGTTGAGTTGCACACGTTTGACTAAACCTGAGGGCGACAACCTGTCGAGCACATGAACAGGTCGAAAAGACCGGGGAGCCATTCCCCTTCTATCGCGGTGTCAACGCCGCAGTGAGGAGACGCCCATGCAAAGCGGCGTCCCACCGACGTATGAGCCGCTTTCCAGCGACTCCCTCGCAGTAAGCCGGCATCTCGTCTCTCGGGCCGGTGGCAAGACAGTTCGAGTCGGCATGCTCATGCTCGGGCTGCTGTCCACGCTGCTGTTCGCAAGCAGCGCCCTGGGCGCCTCGGCGACCGTGGGGCTGGGATCGGCGGCAAGCTTTTCGGTGTTGGGAGGCTCGACGGTAACCAACACAGGCCCCACGACGATGTTCGGCGATCTGGGGCTGAGCCCCGGCTCCTCGGTCACCGGCGCTCCGCATGTACTCGGTCAGACGCACGTCGATGACGCTGTGGCGATCGGCGCCAAGGACAGCTTGACCACCGGCTACAACGACGCCGCGTCTCGTCCGAGCAACGGTTCAGCCGGGACCGACCTCGCCGGCCAGGTCTTCCTGCCGGGCGTTCGCAGCGCCAGCAGCTCGTTGCTGCTGTCATCGGGGAGTGTCACCCTCGACGCGCAGGGGAACCCCAACGCGGTGTTCATATTTCAGATCGGCTCCACGCTGATCACCGGTTCGAACACCAGCGTCGTACTCGTCAACGGCGCGCAGGCGTGCAACGTGTTCTGGCAGGTCGGCTCCTCAGCGACGCTGGGGACGGGCACCCGGTTCATCGGCACGATCATGGCCTCGGCGACCATCACCGCCAATACGGCCGCCACGATCCACGGCAGGCTGCTGGCGCGAACCGGTGCGGTGAACCTGGATACCAACACCATCACCACGTCCAACTGCCCCTCCAGCGCCACCGGCAGCGGCGGCGGCACGGAAACGACCACGAGCGCAGGCGGCTCGGGTGCCAGCACGGGTACAACCACCCCGCTGCCACCGATCGGATCGAGGACGGTCGGCAAGACCACGAAACAGATCGCGGCGGCAAAGCGAAAGGCCGCAGCCAAGAGGACCGCGGCCAAACGCCGCAAAAGCACGCGCCGACGCTCGTCTGCGCGGCCGGCGCTCCCCCACAGGCGGGGTTCATTCACAGGCTGAGCGACGCTCGGCAAGGCTGGGTGGCCCGTGTCGGGTCGCCCAGCCGCCCGCGCACCATGGACACGACAATCGACCCATCCCCTCGTCCCCGGCTTCGCTCGCCTCGCGCGGTTCTGCATCCCCAGCGGCTCGGGCGCTGCCTGATCGGCGGTCTCGCCGCGGTGTGCGTGGCCGGCGCCACGGTCGACTCGGCCGGCGCGACCTCCAACACAGCTCACGTGCAAGCGACTCAGGAACTCGCGGTCTTGCTCACCGCGCACGGTACCCACCGGGCGCCCGATGCCGGATCCCCGCAGTCTGTGCTCATGCCGGCTCGCAGGCCGATCACCGGCGAGCAGACCACCCTGCCCGTGATCGCACGCTCAATCGGTGCGGGCGGAGTCCGGTGGCTTGACGTGATGCTGCCCGGTCGCCCCAACGGATCGACCGGCTGGATCGCCCAGCAGGGCACCCGCCCGCTCGTGACACCCTGGCGTATCGTGGTCGACCTCGCAGCCCGCCGGGTGAGCCTCTACGGCAACGGCCGCATGGCGAGATCCTTTCAAGCCGTGGTGGGCAAGCCTTCGACGCCTACGCCAACCGGCCGGTTCTTCGTCGAGGAGATGGTCCAGATGCAGGCTGGCGAGGCCGGCGGCCCGTATGCGCTGGCTCTCAGCGCCCGCTCAAACGTGTTGCGGGAATTCGAAGGCGGCCCGGGCCAGATCGGCATTCACGGGCGCGACAATCTTGGAGGAACGCTGGGAACCGCCGCCTCGCATGGCTGTGTCCGCGTCGCCACCGCGAGCATCGACTGGCTGGCCGCCCGCATCGGCCCGGGGACGCCGGTGACGATCGACGGGTAGCCGAGTTGCGCGACCGTCACGATCGCGCGAGGAGTAAAGTCCGTCTAGCGTCGGGCGAGCCGGCGCCCGCTCTCGGTGCTCGGAGGGGTGTAGTTGAGCTCGAAATGGTGGTAAAGAGCTGACTCGTCCGCCTGTGAGAGCTCCTCGCCATGCTGTTCGATGTTGGGTGCGTCCTGAACCTGTTCCTTGGCCACCGCAACTTGCAGCTCATCTGGGCCGACCTTGATCCCGCCGAGCGGCACGAAGGTCAAGTGGCGGCCGATGAAGCCCTCCTTGACGGTGGCGAACTGCGGTTCGTCGGTCTCGACGTCGACGTAGACATCCTCGAGCTTGCCGATCTTCTCGCCGTAGCAATCGACCAATAGCTTGCCGTGCCACTCCGAGACATTCCACTCCGCCTCTTCCTGATGCTCAGGCATCGTCTCGCCTCCTTCTATCGCGGCATGTCCATGACTTTACTCCCCTGATACGCCGCCGCGTAGATGATCCGCTCGATGCCGGCGGCGGTCGCGAAGCGCGCCAAGTTGGAGGCGGTGAGGTGACACGCCAGAGGACCTGATCCACTGCGCGGATGCCGGCATGCGTGCCAAAGGCATAGGCTCGAGCGGTGAGCTTCGGCATCCTCTGCGCGATCGTGCTCGCAGGTCTCGGCGGCCCGCTGCTGGGGCTCTCGGAAAAGCGGTTCGTGCCGGTCGTGATCGGCGAGATCGCAGCGGGGGTGATCGTCGGCAAGACCGGTCTTGAAATCGTCGACCCGGCCAAACCGACGATCGCGTTCCTGGGCGAGGTGGGGTTCGCGATGCTGATGCTGACGGTGGGGATGCACCTGCCGCTGCGCGATCCGCGGCTGGCGGGCGCGCTGCGCGGCGGGACGGTGCTCGCGGCGCTCGTCGGGGTGCTCGCGGTCCCCGCGGGGTTCGCGGCCGCCGCGATCGCGGGCACGAGCCACGCGGCGATCTACGCGGTCGTGCTCGCGTCCGGTTCCGCCGCGGTGCTGCTGCCGGCGCTGCAGGAGACGAAGGCCGAAGGGCCGGATGTGCTGATGGTGATGGCGCAGGTGACGATCGCCGACGTCGTGACGATCCTGTCCGTTCCGATCGTGTTGCAGCCACAGCGCACCGCACACGCGGTGATCGGCGCCGCGCTCGTGACCGTCGCGGTGGTGGCGCTGTACGGCGCCGCGCGGCTGCTGGCGGGCCATCGCTGGGTGGACCACGTCCGGCGCATGTCCAAGCGGCGCCACTGGGCGCTCGACCTGCGCCTGTCGCTGCTAGTGCTGTTCGGACTGGCCTGGATCGCACAGAAGAGCGGCACGAGCGCGTTGATCGCGGGATTCGGCGCGGGCGTCACGGTCGCGCTGATCGGTGGCCCCAAACGGCTCTCGACGCAGATGCGGGGCATCGCCGACGGGTTCTTCATCCCCCTGTATTTCGTGATCCTCGGCGCGCAACTGGACCTGCGCGGGCTGGTGGGCGATCCGGCGATGCTGGCGCTGACGGGGGCGCTCGCGGCGCTCAACGTCACGATCCACCTGGCCGCGGTCGCGATCGTGCGCCGCCCACCGAGCGCCGGGCTGACCGCCACCGCGCAGCTGGGCGTACCGGCCGCCGTCGCCTCGCTCGGGCTCTCGGAGGGCGTGCTGTCGGGTACCGTCGCCACGGCGATCGTCGCGGCAGCCGTGGTCAGCCTGGGCGTGTGCACGATCGGCGTCGAGCGGTTGATTGACCGGGAGGGCGCGCGCGCAGGGCCGCTCGCGGCAAAGACGTAACCGCGCTCATCCGCGGTTTGGGTCAGAAGCTCTGCTCAGAGCGGTAGTGCTCGCGCCAGATCAGCTTGTAGATTGGGATCTTGCGCGGCAGGATGTTGATGCCGGGAATGAAGGGGATGCAGATGAAGGCGAGGCTCAGCACACCCATCACCAGCATCACCAGGATGTCCGCGTTGGGAGAGGACTTGATCGGTTCGACCTGATACCAGAGGGCATAAAGCCACAGCCAGGCCTGCCCAGGGTAGCTACCGGTCTCGTTCATCATGCCCCACTGATCGCCGAGCAGGTGATGTTGTTCGGCGCGTTCTGAGAGCAACCCGCCGTCGGCCATGAACAGCAGCGGCTTGGTGTAGTCGGTCTGGAAGAACTGCTTGCTGGTCAGCAGGCTGCCGTCCACGCCGCCGCTCTGGGCGTCCGCGAGCAGGCTGGACATCATCACCGGCACCGGTCCGGCGTCGCCGCTCGTCTTCACGAGAACTGTGCCGTTGCTTTCGCTCACGGTGTTGGGCGGTGTCTTCTTTTCTTCTTCGGCGGTCGCCGTCTCTTCAAGCGGCTTGGCATACGCTTCGGCCCATTCCTTTTTCTGCTTCTCGGGGGCTGCCTTGTACTGGGCGAGCGCAGCCGTCAGCCCGGGGTCGTTGGGGATCATTGCCAGCGGACCAACCACGAAGTCCTGTTCGGTGTCGATCGGGTGGCTGACGCCGAGCCATTTCTGCGGCTTGAGGATCCAGGCTTCCTGACCTGTGCCATTGTGGTTGTAGGGGGGTCCGTATTCGGCGATCGGGCTGGTGCCGTCGAGCTCCTTGACGGCCGCGGTCACGAAGTCGGCGGGTTTTTGGCGCGCCCACTGAGCGATCGTGCTCGGCTTGTCGTCAGGTGAGGAGAACAGGATGGTAAGCAGCACCGCCAACAGTCCGATCGCGCCGACCGCGATGCACAGCTCTTTGACGAGGTCGTAGGGGGCATAGCGGCCTTTCCAGGGCTGGGTGTCGTCGTTGGGTCCCAGCGGGCTCATGACCGCTCTCCCGCGGTCGCGGCGTGCGGGGAGCCGTCGGCGCCGGGAGCGCCGGCCGCGGTGAGCGCGGCCTTCCTGCGCTCGAGCTCGAACGGCGGCACGACGCCGTGCTTGCGCACGAGCAGGACGTGCGCAGCGACGAGCAGCACGACCGCCACGGGCAGCAGCAGGATGTGCCAGCTGTACATCTGGCCGAAGTTGAGGACGTTGAAGAAGGCGCCCACGCCGACCGCGTTGAGCCCGTCCTTGGCCTGCGTGGCGATCCACTGCGCGTCGAAGTTCTGCTGGGAGACATAGCCGGTCAGCGCCGTCGGCACCGCTACCAGGAACGTCACCGCACCGGTGATCCACACCCGCGTGCGCCCGCCGCGCCAGGCGGCCATCCAGTACTTGCCCCACAGATGGACGACCATCACGAAGAAGAACAGCTCGACGCCCCACATGTGGATCGAGTTGAAGAAGTGCCCGACGCCGGTGTAGTGCCACCAGGCGGGGCCCTTCAGGGCGAGGATCGAGCCGGAGACGACAATCACGATCAGCGAGGCGATGGAGGCCACCCCGAACACGTAGATCCAGGAGGCGACGTAGGTCGGCTGGCCGTCCGGGAGCAGCTTCTCGGGAGGAAGCGCGTCCACGGCCCGCTCGCGCGTGCGCACGGTCCAGGACTTCGATGCCGGGGTGGCGGGTGGCGGGGCGGCGCTCACGAAGCGCGCTCCCCACGCCGGGCGGCCGCCCGGCGCGCCTTTCCCGGGAACGGGAGCACGAGCGCCAGGACGAAGACGATCAGCATCAGGCCGATCACCACGACGTTGGCCACCGATAGGTGGACGAATTCCCAGTCCACCGTGTGCGCCGGGTGGTTGAGGTTGAAGACCGCTGACGCCAACACGCTCATGCTGCTCCCCCTCGGAGTGGAACGGATGTGCGAACCCTATGTCTGGATCTCTATTCGCGCCTCCGTAGAAAATCCCTATACCGGTAGGACTTGTCACGCAGATATGGATGCCTCGTCCGCGCACTACAGCGGCCAGTGGTGGGCGACGTGGGCGGCCGCGCGCGCGGTGAAGAACGGCTCGGGTGCCGCCGACTCCGGCGGCACCCCGTCGGCGAGCGCCGCGAGAGTCCCCGCCACGCATTCGGCCAGCGCGGCCGGCGCGTAGCCGCCCTCCAGGACCGCCCCCACCGGGATCGTGCGCTCGCGGGCGAACGCGCGGACGTGGCGGGCCATGTCCGCAAATGCGGACGCATCCAGACGGCAGGTGGCGAGCGGATCGGTGTAGTGCGCGTCGAATTCGGCCGAGATCAGCACGAGATCGGGCTCGAACGAGGAGGCGGCGGGCAGGACGATGTGCTCGATCAGCGACAGCCACAGATCGGCTTCCGAGCCGGACGGGACGGGGAGATTGATCGTGTAGCCCTCGCCGGGACCCGAGCCGATGTCGCTCAGCGGCCCGGACCCGGGGTAGATGTCGGACTGGTGAATGGACACGAACAACACGTCCGAGCGGCGGCGAAACGCCTCGGCCGTGCCGTTGCCGTGGTGAACGTCCCAGTCGAGAACCAGCACCCGCCGCGCGCCGAGCTCGCCGATCGCGAGCGCGGCGGCGATCGCCGTGTTGTTGAACAGGCAGAACCCCATCGCGCGATCGGGTTCGGCGTGGTGGCCGGAGGGACGCACGCCCGCGAACCCCAGCCACGACTCACCGGCCATCAGCGCGCGCGTCATCTCACAGGCGCCGCCCGCCGCATGCAGGGCGGCGCGGAACGAGGGCTCGCCGACGAACGTATCGCCGTCGATCGCGCCTCCCCCCGCCAGCGACAGCTCCCTGATCCGCTCCACGTGGCGGGCGGAGTGGACGAGCTCCAGCTCGGCGTCGCTCGCCGCGCGCGCCACACGCCGCTCCCAGCCCAGCCAGCCATGCGCCTCCAGCTCCCGCTCGATCGCCACGAGCCGCTCGGGCGTGTCGGGATGCTCGGGCATGTGCACCCGCGGATCGTGCTCCAGGCAGGCCGGGTGGCTGAAGTACAGGCCGGGGTGCGTAGCCATCGCGCTGAGTGTCACATATGAAAGCGCTCACGCAACGCCGGCGGGTGCGGTGAGCGGCGCCGACAGCATCTCGATGCAAGAACCCGGCTGTGGCTCACCCGTCAAAACGACGGCGGCTCCACGGGTCAGTCGCCGAACCAGCGCGCGCGGCGGCTTGCGCCGAACTGCTGCTTCTGCGCGACCAGCGCCTCCGAAGGCTCGTGAAACGTGCCCGTCGGCTTCGGTCCCGACAGGAAGTCCACGTCGACGCGCCCGACACGGCCGCCGCCGAACTCGATGTAGCAAGAGCCCCGTCCGTCGTACTCCCCGGGCTGCTCGCCGCGCTCGATCTGTGCGATCAGCGCCTGCGCCACGACCCGCGCCGCCCCCTCGGCGAACACACCCGCTTTGGGCACGCCCACCGCCGCGACGTCCCCGACCGCATACACGCCCGCATACCGCGTCTGCAGCGTCCGCGGATTCACGGGCACATACACGTCGTCGACCATGCCGGCGGCCACAACCACATCCGGCGCCCGGTGTTTGGGGACGCCGAGGAACAGGTCATACGCCAGCTCGCCGCCGTCGTCGAACACCGCCACTTTGCGCGCCGGATCAAGCGTTGCTACGCGCGTGTTCGGCAGGAACTCGATATCGCGCTCGGCGAACGCCTGCACGAGCGCGGCCGACGTCTCCGGCGAGGGCGGAACCGGGCTGGACAGCGGCAGCACGAATGAGATTTCGCAGTCCGCGCGCACGCCCCGCGCGATCAGGTACTCGTGCAGCAGCAGCGCCGCCTCGCTCGGCGCGGGCGGGCACTTGAACGGCGCCCCGCACACCCCCACGATCGCCCGCCCGCGCGTGAACGTCGGCAGCAGCTCAGCCAGCCGCTGCGCGCCGGCGACCGAGTAGAACTCGTTGCCGCCCTCCGCCAGCCCCGGCGTCGCGTCCATGTCGTAGTCGGCGCCGAGCGCCACCACCAGCGCATCGCCCTCATACTCGCCGCCATCCGTGCTCACGCGGCGGTTCTCAGGGTCGATCGCCGTGATCGTCGCTCGGACTATCCGCACTCCCGGCTTGGCGATGTCCCGGTAGGCGAGCCGCACCGCCTCGGGCGAAGTGCGCCCGAACATAACGTCGAGCTTTGAGTAACCGAACACGAACGCCTCGCCCTTGTCGATCAGCGTCACCTCGACCTCCTCGCCGAGCGCTTCGGACAGGGCGCTCGCCAGCTCCAGGCCTCCGAAGCCGGCGCCAAGGATCAGCACGCGGGTGCTCATCGGGCGAGCATAATCGATGGGGCTGGGCGCAAACCCGGCTCAGTGCCCTTGCCGCGCGCGACGATAGAAAGACAGATTCTTGTCATCGGCCGGGCCAAGGTCGAGATCGACGCGTCCGGGTGCGCCGTGCCGGCGCCCGGTTGTGTCGAGTCAGGCGGCCGCGAGGGCCACCCGCGGCTGCGCCGCGGCGACCAGCGCGGCGCCGACCTCCTCCAGCTGCTCGCGCAGGCTCTCCTCGCGCGGGCGGGTGTGCTCGTCGAAGCGCTCGGCGGCGTGCCCCACGGCGAGCTCGACCTCGAGCACGCGCGCGCCCGTGGCGGCGAAAACCTTACGCAGCTCGGCCTGGGACCAGACCGCTCCGAAGGCGCCGGTGCTCGCGCCGATGACGGCGACCGGCTTGTTGCGCAGCACGCTCGAGGCGAGCGGGCGTGAGGCCCAGTCGAGCGCGTTCTTGAGCTGGCCGGGAATCGAGGAGTTGTACTCCGGCGTGGCGACCAGCAGCGCGTCGGCGCCGGCAATCGCCCCGCGCAGCCGCGCCACGGCCGGTGGCGCGGGCTCGCGGTCGTCGTCCTCGTCGTAGGGCGGCACGGCCCGCAGACCCTCGAACAGCTCGAACTCGACGTCCGGCGGGAGCGACTCGGCCGCCGCGAGCAGCAGTCTGCGGTTGAGGGAGTCTCGGCGCAAACTGCCCGGGATCGCGAGGATCTTCATCGATCTACGCCCTCGTGAGGAACAGCTCGGCCGTGACGGTGACCTCGTTGGCCAGCGCAGGATCGCCGTTGGGGAGTGGGTTGTTCCAGTTCAGGCCGAACCGGCTGCGCTCGATCATGGCCTGGAGCTCGAGCCCGAAGTAGGGGCGCTCCATGTACCGCTGCTGCTCGCCCACCCGCCCCCTGGCCGTGACTGGCAGGGTGGCGCCCTTGATCGTGAGCTCACCCTCGATCTCGAGCTCCTCGCCGGAAGGTCGGATTGCGGTGGAGACGAAAGAGATGTCGGGTGTGCGCTCGGCGTCGAAGAACTCGGGCGACTGCAGGTGCGCGGAGAGGTTCTCGTCCTGAACCTTCACGCCGCTCACCGCGGCGGAGCCGGTCAGCTTGGCCTCGCCGTCCTCGCCGACCTCCAGCGTGGCCGTGACGGGCGCAAAACTACCGCGAAACGTGCCTACGTGGTAGGCGACGGCGAAACCGACCTGCGAGTGCACCGGATCGACGGTCCAAGCGCCGACCGGCAGTGTCTGGGGGGCATCGACGTGTGGGGTGTCCAGGGTGGTGCTCATCTCGGATCTCCTATCGAAGGGGTATACTTGACTAATCAACAATCTAGCACGTAATCCATGAGTAGTCAACTATTGAGTGCGCAAGAGTCTCGGGCTGTGGACGCCTGGATCAGGCTGCTGCGCGGTCACGCCGGCATGCGCCGCACGGTCAGCGCGCAGTTGCAGAGCGACCACGGCCTGACGGTCAACGAGTACGAGGCGCTGCTGCTGCTGTCACGCGCGGAGAACCACCACATGCGCCGGATCGACCTCGCCGACAGCCTCCAACTCACGCCCTCGGGCGTCACCCGCCTGCTCGACGGCTTGCGCGCACGGGGGTTCGTGGACAAGGCCGAGTGTCCCGGCGACGCTCGCGTCACCTACGCGGTGCTCGCCGACGCCGGCCAGAAGAAGCTGCATGAGGCCTCCTGCTCGCACATGGCCGCCATCCGGACGCTGTTCGAGGAGCGCTACAGCCCGCCCGAGATCGAGACGCTCGTCGAGCTGCTCGGCCGGCTGCCCGGCGCCGGCGGCGGCTGCGAGGAGCCGAGCTGCGCACCCTAGCCCGCGGATCGATCGCTCGGACGAGTCTCGATCAGCCGTCGCATCGTCACATCGTCGGCACAGTGGCTGACGGCGCGTGCAGCCGCAGCGTGAGAGAATCGACGGCCATGACCCGTGTGCTTGAAGGCGTATGCTTGAAGGCATGACTGAAGTCGCGGGCGAGGCCGCACGCGAGCAGCAGGATCGGGGTGCCGCTGAATCGACGCCGACGGCCGTGGTCGAGCGGTTCCTCGACCGGCTACGCGCCACCGACAGCGACGGCGCGGCGGACCTCCTCGCGGTGGACGTGCACTACGAAAACAAGGGACTACCGACCATCCACGGACGTGAGCGTGTGCGGAGGTTGTTCGAGGCGATGAACCGGGTTGGCACGGGGTTCGAGGTCTACGTGCACCTGATCTCGGCCGACGGATCGTCCGTGTTGACCGAGCGCACAGACGTGCTCAAGTGGGGCCGGCTGCGCATCCAGTTCTGGGTCTGCGGGCGCTTTGACGTCAAAGACGGTCAGATCGCGGTGTGGCGCGACTACTTCGACCATCTGACGATCCTGGCCGCAACCGCGCGTGGCCTGCTCGGGACGATCGTTCCCGCTGCGCGCGCACAGCCTCCCGTTACGGTCTGAGATTTTCATACCAACCGCATCAAGCCGCAGGCTGATGCGACTCAAGACCATCTTGGAGACACCCACCGGGGACCGACGAGAAGAGAGCTTCGGTGAGTCGTCCAAACGACTAACATCGCGCCTCAACGGAGTAAGCCGATGTCCTGAGTTATCCAATCAGGACAGTTGTTACTCACCGGCAGTGTGACTACACTCGTCTTAGATGGCCTCCAGTGTAGGTACAACGATCGATGTGATGGATTCGCGTACTCTGCCGTCCGGAGATGGGTCGACCAGTGTAGCTGTCCGCTTGGCGCAGGTGCGGAAGACTTACGGCGAAGTGATGGCCGTTGAGCGACTATCGCTGGAGGTGCTCGCCGGCGAGTTCTTCACGATGCTCGGGCCGTCCGGCTCAGGCAAGACGACGACGCTTCGCTTGATTGCCGGCTTCGAGCTCGCCGACTCCGGACGGATCGACCTCCACGGCGTGGACGTGACGCGCAGTCCTCCTTATGAGCGTCCGGTGAACACAGTCTTCCAGGACTATGCGCTTTTCCCGCACATGAGCGTTCTCGAGAACGTCGCCTATGGCCTGCGGGTCAAGGGGGTGGCCAAGCGGGAGCGAGCCGAGCGCGCGGCCGAGGCGCTCGAGATGGTGCGCCTGCCGGGCGTCGAGGCACGCCGTCCGATCCAGCTTTCAGGCGGTCAGCGGCAGCGCGTGGCGCTTGCGCGCGCGATCGTGAACCAGCCGCGGGTGCTGTTGCTCGACGAGCCGCTGGGCGCTCTGGATCTCAAGCTGCGCCAGGAGATGCAGCTCGAGTTCAAGGCCATCCAGCGCGCGTTGAGCGAGCGCATCACGTTCCTCTACGTCACCCACGACCAGGACGAGGCGCTGACGATGAGCGACCGCATCGCCGTCTTCTCCGACGGTCGGATCGAGCAGGTGGGCACACCGGGGGAGATCTACGAGCGTCCGGCCAACGAGTTCGTGGCGGGCTTCGTGGGCACCTCGAACACCGTCGTGCGCGACGGGCTCAGTCACATGGTGCGTCCCGAGAAGATCCGTCTGCTCGGAGACGGCGAGGAGGATGCGGCGGCGGTACGGGGGGTGGTGCGCGAGGTGGTTTATCTGGGCTCGGTGACGCGCTACATTGTAGAGACCGACCACGGAGAGACGCTGGTGGTGTTGCAACAGAACCTCGACATGTCTGCCAAGAAGGCCCTGGCAGAGAAGGGTCGTGCGGTTTGGCTTGCCTGGCGAGCGCAGGACGTGTCGGTGCTTGACATAAACCATGAGAAGGAAGTGAAGAAGTCATGAAGCTCGCGAAGATCGATTGGGCTTTGGCGGCGGTGCTGGGTGTGATGACGATCGGCGTGAGCGCGTGCGGCTCGAGCAGCTCGAAAACGGCCAACCTGCCTACCAAGATCGGAAACGGCGAGGGCCAGTTGAACCTCGTCGCCTGGGAAGGCTATGCGCAGCCCGAATGGGTGAAGCCGTTCGAAGCGGCCACGGGGTGCCAGGTGCATGCCAAGTACGCGGGGTCCTCGGACGAAATGGTCACGTTGATGCGCCAGGGGGGAGGTAGCACCTACGACATGGTCTCCGCCTCCGGCGACGCCAGCCTGCGACTGATCAGTGGCGGCAACGTGGCGGCCATGAACGTGAACCTGGTGCCGGAATGGAAGAACTTCATCCCGCAGCTGCAGTCCCCGTCGCACAACACGGTGAACGGAGTTCACTACGGCATCTCGCTGCAGTGGGGTCCGAACACGCTGCTCTACAACTCGAAGGTGGTTAAGCCTGCGCCGACGAGCTGGGAAGCGATCTACAGTCCTAAATACAAAGGAGCGGTCACCGTTCCGGCCAACCCGATTCAGATCGCCGACGCGGCGCTCTACCTGTCAAAGGCACAGCCGAGCCTCGGCATCACTGACCCGTATGAGCTGACCGAAGCGCAGCTCAACGCGGCGGTGAGCCTGCTCAAACAGCAGCGCCCGCTAGTCAAGAAGTACTGGACGGCCGCCGCCGATGAGGTCGAACTGTTCAAGAACGGGGATGCCGTCATCGGCGCTGCCTGGCCGCTGCAGACCAACAACCTGCAGGCTGACAAAGTGCCCGTCAGCGAACTGATCCCGACGCAGGGAGCGACCGGATGGGCGGACACCTGGATGCTGGCGGCACATGCCAAACATCCGAACTGCGCCTACAAATGGGTGAACTGGGTGTCGAGCCCGAAGGTTCAGGCCGAACAGGCGATCTCCTTCGGCGAGACGCCGGCAAACACGAAAGCCTGCCCGTTTATGGAAAAGATCAAGGCGGGCTCCTGCACGAAGTACCACGCGAACGCGCCGAGCGCCTACTTCCAGAGCATCAAGTTCTGGAAGACGCCGGTGAAAAACTGTGGGAACGGAAAGGAAGACTGCACCGATTACAGCGTCTGGCAGAGGAAGTGGACGGAAATAACCGCCTAGCCCGTCGCCGGCGGGCCGGGCGGCTCGCATCGCTGTGAACGGCATGGCCCGCACCCGCGTGTCGGCGGCACTGTTCCGCCGGCCGTGGCTGCGGGCCGGACTGCTCCTGTCGGGCCCGGCGGCGTGGTTCGTCCTGATCTACCTGGGGGCACTGTTCCTGCTGTTTTTGTCTGCGCTCTGGAGCGTGGACTCCTTCAGCGGCAAGGTCGTCCACAGTTGGACGCTCACCAACTTCGAAACGCTCTTCAAAGTCTCCGCCTACCGGACGATCGCCCTGCGGACGATCGGGATCGCGGCGGCGGTGACCGTGACGGACATCGTGCTCGCGGTGCCGTTCGCGTTCTTCGCCGCGCGCATCGCGCCCAAGAAACTGCAGGCGGTGCTGTTCGTCGCCGTGCTGATACCGCTGTGGTCCAGCTACCTCGTGCGGGTGTTCGCGTGGCGGCTGATCCTCGCCAAAGACGGGATTCTCAACTGGTTCCTCGGAAACGTAGGTCTCGGATCGGTGAACATCGGCTACTCGAACTGGGCGATGTGGATCGTGTTCAGCTACATCTGGCTGCCGTTCATGATCCTGCCGGTGTGGGCGGCGATCGAACGCGTGCCCGACTCGCTGATCGAGGCCTCGGCGGACCTCGGGGCGCGCGGCTGGCGGAGCTTCCGCTCGGTGCTGCTGCCGCTGATCCTGCCGGGAATCGTCGCGGGCTCCATCTTCACCTTCTCGCTGACGCTCGGCGACTTCATCACGCCCACGCTCGTCGGCGGCGCGGACTCGACGTTCATCGGCAACGTCGTCTACCAGGAAGTTGGGATCTCCAACAACGTCCCGTTCGCCGCGGCGTTCGCGACGGTGCCGCTGGTGATCATGGGCATCTATCTGCTGGTCGCGCGCCGGCTGGGAGCGTTCGAGGCGCTGTGATCGGATCTGGGCGATGGAGCCGGGTCGCGTTCGCCGTGTGGGCGGCGCTGATCATGCTGTTCCTGTTCTTTCCGATCGTGATCATCATGCTGTACGCGTTCAACCCGTCCAACGTGCAGAGCTGGCCGCTGTCCGGCCTCTCCACCCGCTGGTTCTCCTCGACGTGGCACAACACCGAAGTGCGCCAAGCGCTGTGGCTGTCGCTGCGCGCGGGGCTGCTGGCGACGGGGGTCGCGATGGTCCTGGGGACGATGGCGGCGTTCGCCGTGGATCGCTTCCGCTTCTTCGGACGCGAAGCCGTCTCGCTCGTGCTTGTGCTCCCGATCGCGCTGCCGGGGATCATCACGGGAATGGCGCTCAACTCGTTCATCAGCTTCAACAGCCTCACGTTCTCGCTGCTCACGATCGTCATCGGCCACGCCACGTTCTGCATCGTCACCGTCTACAACAACGTGCTGGCCCGGCTGCGCCGCACGCAGTCATCGCTGGTGGAGGCGTCGATGGATCTCGGCGCCGACGGCTGGCAGACGTTCCGCTACGTGACGCTTCCGATGATCGCGACGGCGCTCGTCGCCGGCGGGCTGCTCGCGTTCGCGCTGTCGTTCGACGAGATCGTGGTCACGACGTTCACCGCGGGCGCCCAGAACACGCTGCCGATCTGGATCTTCGCGCACATCCGCAACGGCCAGCAGCTGCCGCAGGTCAACGTGGTGGTCCTGTTCGTGATCCTCATCAGCCTGATCCCCGTGGCGCTCGCCCAGCGCCTTACCCGCGACACCGGCGTGTTGCGCCGCCCCACGGCACAGACAGGAGGAGCGCCGGCATCTCGCCGGTGGGCCACGAGATGACCCATCGAACCCAAAGCAGCAAGTGACTATCCAGGAGAAATGTTAACTCCTTCCAGGGCGCTTATCTCGCGCAATGGGCATAGTGCAGGCGCCGACCCGATCAAGACGGTGACGTCAGCGCCCTCGACGCTGTTGATCGCCTCGGTGAGGCTCCACGCAAGCTCCTCCTGCTCGACCGCCGTGACGTTGCTCAGGTCGAGTTGAACACTGGAGGCGCGACGGCTCGCCACGCCCAGCTCGTGCTCGATGTCAAGGAGGGCCGGGTAGTCCAGCGCGCCGCTCACGGTCAGGATCGTTCCGTTCTCGTCATGAGTCACGGCGACGCGCAAACGGCCAGACTCGCCGTCTCGCGCGCGGCGCCGCTCGCGGCGCTCGGAGACCTTCACAATCACCGCCACGATCACTACCGGCCCCCCAAAGACCGGCAGCGAGACATACCAGTGGCCCAGATGCGCGAAGATCGGCGTGTAAGTCAGTAGGCCGACTGAAGCTCCCACAGGCCGAGGCTAGACGATCTGGCGGCTACCGCGAGCATGGCTCGGATCATCGAGCCGTGTCCGGGGTAAACTTGCGGGGCATGTCCCGCCGAAGGTCTGCATCTGCTGCTCGCCGGTGCGTCCTGGCGCTGGCCTGGCTGATCTTCCCGCCCCGCTTTCGTCCGCAAGCGCATCCGCCCGGCACCCTGCCGGCAGACAATCCCGACCACCTACGACTTCAGGAGTGACCATGACCGACTCTTCCACCCAGGGAATCAAGACCGTGCTGCATCCCGTGTCCGACCTGGCGAGCGCCAAGGCGGTGTACGCCGCGCTGCTCGGCGTCCCGCCGCAGGCCGACGGGCCCTACTACGTCGGCTTCGAGGCCGAGGGCCAGCACATCGGGCTGGTGCCGGGCGGCGGACCGCAGGGCATGACCTCACCGGTGGCCTACTGGCACGTGCCAGACATCGAGGCGAAGCTGGCCGAGATGACCGCTGCAGGCGCCACCGTGAAGGAACCCGCGCACGACGTCGGTGGTGGCCGCCTGGTGGCCACCGTCACCGACCCCGATGGCAACGTCCTGGGGCTGCTTCAGGACCGATGAGCGGCCCCGCCTAACAGAGGAAGATGGTCATCAGGATCAACCTCAGCGCCGGCGAGGAATGTGAGCACGACCGACGCGAAGCTGGCGATGAACGCAAGCCAACTCGCGTTCGGATCAAGTTTGAAGATGTTGTCGAGCGCGACACCGAGCGCGAGCTCTATGAGCGCGACCGAGATAACCGACCTTGACCGAGACCATGCTGGCGAGCAGAACGGCACCGGCGAGAATGGCCCGATGATACTAAGATGCCGTTTTCAGAACCCCGCAGGTTCATGTGCCGACGGCCGAGAGGAGCCATAGTCCGAAGCTCGTGAACGCGACCATCACCACGAGCATCCAATACTGGCTACGCACCGCCTCTTGTGGATCGCGGTATTGGACGAGCGCCCGGTCGTGCGCGAGCGCGAGGCCGGCAACGTGTCCGGCGAGCAGCGCGGCGACCTGGACATACCAGATTCCCGCGTAGGAAATCACGTTGTAGTCAATCTGATAGCCGCTGGTGCCGAATAGGTTGGACCCGTTACCGAGTGGATCGGAGATCAGATAGCCCATCGCTTGTCCCTGCCAGAGCAGCAGCGAGAAGTAGTGCGCCAACACGTAGGCGAATGCGATAGGTACGAGCGTGTGCGCGAACGTCCGCGCCAGCTTGTCGCTGTCGTAGCGTTCGCTGACGCTTGCGACGCCGAGGATTCCGACCCGGTAGATAGCGACGATCAGCAGGATGCAGAGGACGAGGCCGACCGAGTAGGCCAGCTCGAGCGCCGGGGTCGCTCCGAAGCCGAGGTCGGCAAACAGGCTTTGCAGGCGCGGCTCGTTGTTGCGCCAGATCCCACCGTTGCTGAGTCCATCGAACGTCGTCGTGCCGATCAGCGCGCAGATCAGCGCGACGGTGCCGGGACGAACCTCAAGGTCGGTAATGCCGCTGAGCGGCCGTCTCAGATAGAGCGTGCCGTCCCGGTCGCGGCCGAGCACTGAGAGCTTGGAAAGCAACTTGAAATACACCGCGAAGCCGTCCGCCTGCCCGCTCCACTCCTCCACACCGAACAGAGTCATCCCCACGACCATCACCAGGAAATACGCGAGGGAGAGGGCCGCCACCGTCGAGGGCCGCTCACGAGCAGCGAGTTCATAGACGAGCTCAAGCCACGCGAACCCCACGATCCCTGCGACCGCCGGCCACATGCCCAGCCATTGCGGATAGCGCAGCATAGGCGAGCCCACCCGGTCCCGGCGCAGGCCGCGCACCAGCGCCCTCAGCACACGCGCTGAGGTCCGCCACGGGCTGAACGCCTCGAATACGTCGCCGAACAGCACGCTTGCCACCGGCAGCCCGACCCAGAACACGACGTAGACGAACGTCACCGAGAAGTTCACGCTCCACACTGCAGCTCCCGCGAACCCGCTGTAGAGAACGAGCGCAAACAGCGCGAGCCCTGCAAGGCTCGCCAGCCATTCAACCGGCTGCGGGAGCTTGAACAGCCTGCGTGTGCGCGACTTCTCGAGCTGCGGGCGTCTCCATAGCGTCGAGAGCGCCACGAACGAGACAACCAGCACGACCGCCGCCGCCCAGCTGAACAGCCATACGGGGATCGGCAGATTGGCCTTGCCGACGATGCCGTGCGCCTGCGCAGCCTGCGGAAAGACCACGCTGCCGCCAAGCAGACCTACGGCGGCCAGCGAGCAGCGCCGTAGAGCACCGGCCCCGCGAGATGCCGACCTGCACCCACGATCCACGCGAGACGCAGGGTTTCGTGGGTGCAGGATCGACATTGCGGTTCGCGGGCTTGCGTCTCTACGCGGCGCTCTTGCGGCGTGACGCAGCAAGCGCTCCAAGTCCCGCTATCAGGCCGAGCGCGCCGAGGATCAACGCCGCGATGCCAAGACCCTTGCTCGCCCCGCTACTTGGCTTGACGACGGCCGGTGTCGGCGCGGGCATGGACTGGCTCCCGGCCGTCTGTCCAGCTTCCGGCCCGGCCTCATGGCCCGCGATCTCCTCGATCACGCCGCCCTTGGCCGTGACGTTGATCCTCGGTGCTGGGTGTTCGGCGGTCAACGAGGGGTCGATCCAGTGAACGACCTGACCGTTGCTGTAGGTCTGGATCGTCCTGAATTCAAGCGCCTGTCCAGCGGCGTTGTCGGGGATCGCCAGCGAGAGCGGGAAGTTGATGAATTGGCCGTTGCTCACCTTCCCGAGCGGGCCGGTCCAGGTCCAGACGATCTGGGAGACCTCGGTGCTGATCGTTTCCCCGCCCTTCTGGATCGGGGTAGCGAGCTTGGTTTCGATGACCTTCGCCGTCCAGCCGGGCACGTTTTCATAGTTCACGCCCGTAAACCCAGCCGGGAACAGCGTGTCCACCTTCTTGACATAGGCGCCTTCCTGCTCTCCAGGCACCCGCACGTCGAGCGTCGCAAACGCTCCCGCTGGGATCGTGTTGGGATGCAGGCTGATGTGTGCCTGTGCGCTGGCGGGCGCCGCGAGCGCGCCCGCTGCGAGCAGCACGGCGACCTTCTCGGCTTTCATGTTTGGTGTACCTCCTGAGTAAGTGACGGAAGGAAGCTGGACTTACCGGGTCTCATGGGCGGTGCGCGGCCCCTTCGGTGATCGGCTGCGCTCATCGGATGGGCACCTTCACCGTGCGGCTGTACTCCTGAAATTCTGAGATGCGGTCGGTGATCTTGATTTCCCAGGTCCCTCCGGGGCTCAACTCCGTCGAGTTGAGCGTGTAGTGGCCGGGACCAGACAGATTTGCCTTTAGCGACAGCGGGCCGATGCCCTTGGACGGCAGAGCAGCGGTCACGATCAGTTCCTTGGTCCCTGTGAACTGACTGCCATCCTTCGCGTTGATGAGATAGAGGTGGATCGTGTTCAGCCCCACCCTGGCCGGTTCGACGGTCATCTCAAGCTCGGCCGAGCCGATCGTCGTGTTCGTGGAGAACGGCCCCGACGCAGCATCGATCGGCGGCGCGTAGCTGATGAGCGCTGCGGTCACACCGAACACGCAGAGCATCAGCACTATCTCGCCGCGCATCGCGCGGCGAGCCAACACCCCGATCCCGCCCGGTGACAGGCCGTCACCCACCAAGCGCTTCATCGCCGGGATGACTCGCTCCCGGTTGAGCCATCCGAGGCCGATCAACGATCCCAGCAGCACGATCTTGACGATGATGAGCGCACCGTAGGCGGTGTGAAACAGGGCGCTGAAGCTACGCACATTGATGTACGCCTGGATCACCCCGGTCGCGGCGATCACGATGACCGAACCCAGCGCGAGCGGCGAGAACCGCGCGAGCGTCGCAAGCAGCAGTCGGCTTCGCTCGGCGCCCTCCAGTTGCCGAGTCGCGCCCGGCAGCGCGAGCAGCAGACATGCGATCCCGCCGACCCACACGGCGCCGGCGAGCACATGAAGAACATCGGAGGGGAAGAACACCCCGACCGGACTCTCGATGCTCGCATGACCGGCCAGGGCTGGAGTGATCGACAGGTAGGCGCCGCCGATCCCGAGCAACGCGACGATCACGCGCGGCGGACGCACAGCCAGCGCCACGCCCTCTGCATTCTGCCCGCTTTGTCCGAGCACGGGAATCGCGTCTCTGTGAATCGCCCTAGCTGCCAGCAGCAGAGCGCCGAGCGCCAGCCAGTCGATTGTGCGCAGACCCCACACCTCACCGAAGCGGCTTTCCAGCGTGTTGTTGATGATCGAGCCCTTCAGCGAGGCCCATAGCGATACCCCTGCCGCGCTTGCGCCCTGCAACAGAACGCCGAGCACACTCACAACCATCCCGAGCACGATCGCCACCACGAACAGCCGCCCCAAGCGCGAGGCGAACGCACGCGACGCCTCAGACCAGCGCGACTCCGAACCCGCTACGGCTGTGAAACCTGGTAGCCAAGCGAAGAACAGAAAGGCAAGACCACCGACCATCAGCGCGAGCGTGAGGTAGTTCAGGCCGCGCACGACACCGAAGGCGGCCTCTGTCACCTTGCCGCTCTCGTTCTTGCCGATCAGCCCCGCGACCGTGAACTTCGGTGTCGCTCCGGCGTGGCCGATGTTGAACACCAGCCCGCCGTAGACGATATGAGTGTCGGCCGAGATAACCCGGTAGGTGCCAGTGTAGGTCCCGTCGGGCAACCCCGGTTTCAGGCCGACGCCCATCCAGTGCTCATTTCCGCCAGGATGCGAGACGTTCAGGTCGTCCACCTCATTGCCCTGCGCGTCATATACCCGGACAGCTCCCAGCGTCCCGCTGACAGCCTGATTGAACTCGAAGATCACCTGCTTGGGCTGGACCTGAACGGTCGCGCCCGACGCCGGAGAGGTGCCGAGCAACTGCGCGTGCGCCAAAGCCGCCGGAGCACTCGCCAGCACGCCGACACCAACCAGCGCAAGTGTCAACGAGATTCTGAGCGCCCGCCTGCGCCGCAGGCGCGTAAGCGCGATGTGGTCGTGATGGATCACCCCGCTCACCACACCTCGCCCGCCGCTGGGTCCGCGCCGGACGGCCCACCCCCGCGCCTGCGTCTGCGCACGACGAACACCAGCGCGAGTCCCGCCAGCACGATTACGACCAGCGCCACGATCGCACCAACGGGCGTCTTGGTGCCTTCCTCGGGAACCCAGAACAATTGGCCGGCGACGACCCCCGGCTTCGCTCCCACCTGGATCGGCACCTGCCAGTCGAAAATCTTGGTGCGCTTGCTCCGATCCTTGACCTGCGGAGGCAGGACCGGGGACATCCAATGGATGCGATGGTCGTGCCATTCAAGCTCGCCGGTGCGGTCAACGACCGTCCACGCGGGCGTCGCGGTCGGCGACGCCGAGGACGGGACATTCACATTGCCGTAGAAGTTCTGGTTCAGGAAGTAGGCAGGCGAGCGGGTGTTGACCTGCACCGTCCCATCGGCCAACACGCGCGCATACGGTTCGCCCTGGTAGCCATACACCGTGACCGCCTGTCCAGTGTGGTTGCGCAGCACGAGCCGGTCTGCGAACTCCAACACTTCGAGGCTCAGGCCCGCGACGTTCGGCGCGATGCGGGTGATGTTGGAGCGGTAGTTGTAGTTGCTTCCCTGGTCGTTGATCGGGCTGCCGCTCTCCTTCACAGGAGTCGGCGTGCTCTGCGCTTGCGCCACGACCGGGAGCCCGAGCAGAAGGGCGCCAAGCGTGGCAACGAAAGGACGACGAGACATTTGAAAGGCTCCTCGCATACTTGCCTGAACGGAACACCGAGGACCCCACCACGCTGGACGCCTCGCGCCCGTTCGCGGAAGGGACCTCCTGGGACGAGCGGCAGACGCCCGTGTCCGGGCAGGTCTAGCTCGCCGGACTGAACGCAGGTGGGGGGCGCACCGCAAGAGAACGGCCGATGAGCTGCCCCCCACGTACCACGGCCACAAACACCGAGCGACTGTGCGACGGCAGGCAGGAGCGCCGATGCGGCCGTCGGTCTCGCCGCTCACGCCGCAAAGCCGACAGAACACGCTCACCCGGATAACGGCGTGCGAGCAGCGATATCGCCAGCGCAACGGCCGGCAAGAGACAAAGGATCGCGTGGAGCACGACAAGCAAACCATACTCCACCGCCGAGAGAGCAGCTACAGCCTAGGAGCAGCGACGGACGAGGGACTGAAACTCAGGCCGCCAGGAGGGCCGAGCCGATTACGATCCCGCTTGACGCTCAAGCTCCCCGCGCAGGGTCTTGACCGGTCAGGTGGGACATCCACATCCGAGGAAGTCGCTGTCGGCGGTCAGGATACCCACGTCGAGCGATCTTCTGCTACTCGCCGAGCGCGGGCGCCGCGCCCCCTGAGGAAGGACCGCGACGCCCGCTTGTGTTCCCGTGCCCGGCCGGCGGCTTCGGGGTGCGCCGCCACCGGTTTCTCGAGCGTCGCCGGAGAGGGCAGCGACGCTCAAGCCTGTAGAAAAAGGCTTACCTCTTCGTGACGGCTCCCTTCCCGTGCCGGTGTGAGGAGGACGCTTTCTTTGCCTTTTTCTTGGCTTTCTTGGAGCAGCCGGTGACGACGATCTGCGTCGATTGCTTGAACGTGGCGCCGTTCTGCGCCGTGAACGCCGTGGGCATCAGCAGCGACTGGGCAACGCTCTCGGTGACCGTGCGTCGCACGCGCACCACATGGCCGTGCACACGTCGGGTCACGAGCTTGCGGACTCTCACGGTCTTCGTGCCCTTGCAGAGGTTCGCCTCGTTGGCCGTCAACGCGGAAAACTTGCCCTCTGGCAACGTCAATTCGAAAGTCCCGACGGGCACGTCTGGCACGGACTTGAACGAGGAGCTCGTGATGCCGGCCTTAGAGATGAACGTCGTGCCGACCAGATCGATCGTCACGCCGTAGCCCTGGAGCACCATGATCAGGCTCGGGAACGCTTCACCGCCATGGGAGACGAAATACGCCGGGCCTTCGACCGGGACCGGCAGGATCGGCGTGGTCGCCTTCGCGTGGCCCACGATCGAAGCCGGCGGGCAGTGCGCGGGGTTCGCTGCGAACGTCGCGGCGGTGCACGCTTTCTGCAGCGTCGTCAGCCGCGAGGGGAGCTGCTTGGGCAATTCGACTTTCACGCTGGCGATATTCGCCTGCGAGCCGAACGGCGCTTTGGGATACGCCAGTTTCACATTCAGGCTGGCGCCCTTCGCTTTCGAGGTCTTCCCAGACGTGGCGGCCGAGAATTTCGGCGCGAAGCCCAATGTCGCGCAGTTGGTGACCTGGAACGGCACTTCGACCGCGTGCGATTCGCCTTCGCTGCTTTCGACCGTGCCGGCTATGGCCATCTTTGCGCAGTTGGTCGGGTTGAACTGGAACCCATGCCGGCTGGTCGCAAAATTGATCCTCTTGACTTGGACCGGTATATGGTCTATAAGTGTGGGGATCGCAAAACCCTCGCCGTCAGCGTTGGTTGTGATCGTCAATGCCGAGGTAAGCGGATTGACGTCTATCTTAGCCCGTATAACAATGCAGTCGCAGGCCGGGTTCTGGCTGGGGTTCGCGCTGTCGCGCTCCAGGTCGAACGGGCCTGCCTTGACTGGCTCCACAACCGACAATCCGAAAGGAGAGCCGTGGTACTGTTCGGTCAAGTAGACTTTACCACCTTCTACCGAGACGGGGTCGGAGCCGACCCCAGCACTAACGGTCGTCTCACCGATGAGGCTTTCGGAACCACACGTTCCCGCATTAGCCTGAGCTTCGGGACAGAGCTTGACCCCAGTCAGCAAACCCGACAGGCCGGGGGGCAGAGTGAAGCGCAGTCGCTTCATCTGCTGTTCACCGTCCTCACGACTGAAGGTACCGGTCAAGGGGGTAAATGACCCCGCCTGGAGGTTTGTCGAGCCGCCCGTGAACGTCGGGTTGAACGGCAGGCTCGTGCCAGGACAGGGTCCTCCGTGCGGGCCGTGTTCGATGTTGAACGACGATGAGGCGATCACGGGCCCGTTGCCGTCCCACGGCGTGAATTCCGCCTGGGTCGTATATGTCCCGCAGCGCGAGGGCGTCGTCAACGGCGCCCGTTCACCACCGAAGAAATGCAGCTCCAGGTCTTCGAACGGCAGGTCGGGCGTGTTCTTGAACGTCGTCACGATCTGCCCCCGTCCCCTCAGATGGACTTCGCCGGTCAGCTCGATCAGGCTGCCGGAGATGGGGTCTTCCACGAACATGTACATCGCAATCAGGCTTCCGAACGGGTTGGCGTTCTGCGCCGCCAGGTACACCGCTCCTTCCAGCGGATTTGGCAGCAGCGGCGTCCTGATCTGCACCGTCCCGATCTTCGATCCGTCGGGGCAGAAGTTCGAGCCGGGCAAAAGCGGCTGGGGGAGCTTGGAGCGGAACGTCGCGGTGTGATCTCCCGGTTCGAATTCAGGGTTGAATTCCACGAACCTTTCGAAGCCCGCGAGCCCCTCCGAGCACGCCTCCAGACCGCCGGCCCCCGACGGGTTGATCGCTACCCCTTCGGGCAGCGTCACGGTCGTGTCGCGCAGCGCCGACTCGGCCAGCCCATCCGGGTTGAGCGCCGCCTTCTGGGAGACGTGCACGCCGACCATGAGCCCCGAGGCCGTGCTCGCATCGGTCGTGTCGGGGGTGACCGTGATCGCCGGCGGGAACTCGAGCTTTGAGCAGCCCGTCAGGTTCACCGGTTCACCCGCCGAGTTACGGGTGAGTTCTTTCTTTTCGACCATGTGGCCGGGTTCCTGGTAGGAGTCGGCTTCGATCCGCGACTGCAACGGCCCGTTGCACGCCGTCGGCAGCGTCAGGAACGCCTTACGGTGTTCCCCTTCGCCCAAAACACCTTTGAACTTCAGTCGCGTCGCCACCAGCGGCTCGATCGCCGGTATGCCGAGGTTCGCCGCCCGGATGGGATACTGACCGCCGGCTTCGACGCCCGCGTCGATGAACGTCTTCGGGATGATGAAGTTCGCGCCGATCTGCGCCGCCACACCACGCGGCGGAACCATGTTGAACACCGGCTCTCTGATCGGGCCAGGTCCGCCCGGCGGGCCACCGAATTCCGCTTCGAGATCCCCCACGATCGATTCAGCCGGGCAGGCCCCTTCGCCTGAGTTGTTCCCAAATGCCGTTTCCAGTTCTTTGAGCGTGCACTTCGCCCCCGACGCGTTGGGGTCGCCCACCACGCCGGGCGGCAGGTCCACGATGATGTCCCTGGCGTTGCCGTCCGGCTCGACCACGTAAGGAGATTCGACACCGGCTTCGATCGGGACCGCCTTCGTGTTCAAAGCGATGTCGTTCTTCATCGCGAATGGGTGCGACCCCGCCTGCGTATCCGGCGTGCCATCTTTGCTTACAAACGCCACTTCGAGCGTCTTTATGCCGAACCCCGGGCCCGCGGTCGCGAAGCGGCCACTCGTGTGGGTCGTCCCGTTCGCGTTGCCCGCCACCAGCCGGAAGTCGTAGAGCACACCAGGCGTGAGTTCGCCGACGCTCGCGAAGACCGCGACAAGGCCCATGCCGGCCCCGATCTGCTGCGGTGTCTGCGCGCAGCTCACACTGTGAGCGAATTCAGTGGCAGGGAACGTGAGCTGGCTATTGGAGTCTTGGGCGGTGCTGGCTTCATATTCGAACTGGCAGGAGGTGACCGGCACACCGCGAGGGTCGATGGCGCCCTGCAGCGTGGCGCCGGTCCTCGTCACGCTCGCCGGAGCGCCAACAGTGACGGCCGGGGCGCTCACGCCGAATACCAGGACCTTGCCTGCGCCTTCGACCGGATCTGACACGTACACCCGCCCGCTCGCCCCGTTGACCGCGATTCCGCCCTGTCCTCGCGAAGCTTCCAATTCCATGCCGCCGAAGCTCGAGACCAGGGTGCCCGAGGTCCGCACCTTCCCGCCGTTCATCTCGCCCGTGTCCCACTCGGCGACCGACGTTTGGTCGTCGAGGTACAGGTGACCGGTCGCCGGGTCGAGCGCTGCCGCGACATCCGGCGGCGACCCGCCATCGACCAAACCAAGATCGCGGAAGCGAGGACCGGCCTTCACCATACAATGGCACGTAGACATCAACTCATACGCGGGACCCGCCCCACCCACGGCAAAACCGTATTCCTGGGCAAGTTGATGGCCAGGTGCGCTAAATTCTCCTGCTGGTGCAGTGAGGGACCTGACGAAGCGGTTCGTGAGCGAGTCGTCAAACACCGCGGCGGCGGGTTCGAAGGCTCTCGTGTCGACCCACAGGTTCCCGCTCGCGTTGACGCCGAGCCCCAGCAGTTCGCCGTTGAACGGGCCTTCGATCTGGTGCACGAGTTCGCCCGCCGCATTGAACTTGTCGACCACATTGTGCCCGGCGTCCATCACGTACAGGTCGCCCCTCGACGGATCAGACGGGTTCGTGGAGTTGTCGACCGCGACCGCCGCGGGGTTGCCGGGTTCGTTGGGGAACGAGAACGATCCGGCCGACGTAGTGCTGCCGTTAAGCACGCCTTTCGTGCCCCAGCTTTCAACCGGGACACCCGAGGCGTCAAACTTCGAGACAGTGTTCGGTCCCAGGTCAGCAACATACACGTCACCGCTCGATTCGTCGACGGCAATGCCATTCGGGTTGGTGAACGAGCCAAATTCCCCGATCTTCGGGTGCGTTTCGGCGAGAGCCAAGGGGGAGCCAAACCCCATCGCCGCTAGCAGAGCGATCAAAAATGTGGTTGGCGCGACAGTTCTTCTGGAGAACACCGAGATCACCCACCCCTCTTGTGGTTGGCGCGATCGGTTTTCCTGGCGTTCCTTGACTTCCTCTTCACCTTCTTCTTCACACACTTGCCCTTCTTCTCTACAAAGCTTTTTTTACAGTGTTTCTTGACGGACGATTCGGCTGGTGGTTTGAAATTGCCCACACCCGAGAACGTCTGGCTCGCGGGTACTCCGAAGATCCCGGGTTGCGGCGCGGAGGCGCCGCGGCACGCTTCGGGGGTGGTGCACGCGGGCGGTGAGACCGATTCGGAGAAGCCGCCGTTCACGCGCGCGTCATAGATGCTCAGCGCTTCTTCGTTCGTGTCCTGCGGCAAAAGCTTCTGACGCGTCAAGAAGAACACGTCCTGGCCCTTGTCGCTCGCTTCCAACAGGTAAGAGTCGCTTGAGCTCGTGCCTGTGGAGATCAGATGCAACTGGCCCGCCTCGTACTCGTACACGTCGATCCTGCCGTTCGTGTCCGCCGGCAGGAGCGCTTCGGCCGTCTGGAAGAACAGCCGGCCACCGTCGGAGAGGTAGTGGATCGCGCCCTGATTGAGCGACGGCACGCCACGGGGCGTGAACGCTCCGCCGGCGGTGGGCACTTCGCCGCTGGACTTGCACGAGACACAGGAGATCTGGCGGGACGCGGCACTGTATAGGAAGATCTCATTGTCTAGTTTTTTCGTGACCGCGTCGGTGTTGTCGTAGCCGGTCAGAGGCTTTCCTGTAGTGATCGCGAGGAACTCGCCATTCGACGAGACCTGCGCACCGCCGACGTTCTGCACGATGAATGAGATACTCCCGCCCCGATAGACGTACAGGTTGTTTTCGCCAGCCTGGGCTTTTTCGACGACCGTTTCGCCTTTGGCGTTGGGGTATTCGCGGGTGTTGCTCGCGAGCACTTCGGTGGAGTTGAAATACTCCGTCGAGCCGTCTTCACTGAAGAGACCCGCCCCGCCCGGCAGTTTTGCGGCCGTCAGGTCCCGTAGGTTACAGCGCGGCGTGCGTTTGCCGGCTGCTTCGAATTCGACGATTTCGCACTCATAAGAGTCCGGCTGGCTGGGGCTCGCGGTCGAGTCGGCCGTCAGCCTGCTCGTATCGCTGAAGAACACCAGCGACCCATCCGCGCTCATGTGCTGCAGTACGCCACCACCGCTCGCACCCGAACCTCCCTGCTGTACCGCATCGACCTGCAGGGTCAGCTCCCCGTGCAGCCGCGCATACAGGTTCCCGCTCGCCGTGAACAGGACATCAGACCCATCCGTCGATATCCCCGCCAATTCCCCCGCGACCATCGCTCCTTCAGGTAGCACCGTGACCAGCCGCACGCTCCCGCCGCTCCACTCATACACATCTTCGACCCCGGCCGGGGCGCCCGACACCAGCGGCGCCCGCTCGCGGAACACTATATGCCCGAGGTCCACCGAGGCACCCAGGAAGGTCGGTTCTTCCGGCGCTACACCCGGCGGTGTGACATCGACCAACTGGTATGACCCGGTCGTGTTGTCACGCAACAGCAGATTCTGCACACCTCGCGGTTCACCTGGCACCACTTCCACCAGTTCGACGCCGCACTTGCCGGGCGTAGCAAAGGGGTGACTCAGGACCGTGCTCGACACCTCCGCCGAATACGCCGCCACAAAGTCGCCAGTGCCTATGCATCGATCGCCCGTGTAGGACTGCAGCGGGACCACGTCTTCCGCTGACCAGCCGGCCGCGCTGCGTGTCGACACGAACTCCAGGCCACCCGACGCCGCGCCCGGCAAAACTTCCTCGGTCTGGAACGACATTCGGCTGCCGTCCCGCGCGGCCTGATTATCCCTTATACCGCCCCCTTCGGCAGCTGGTCCTTCACGGTGTTCTGCTATCTGAGTGGTGTCGGGCTGCGCCGAGGCATCGTTCGGGGGCGTGACCAGCTCGTAGGCGCGGCAGTCGGGCAGACTCGCTGAGAAGCCGGTGCGCAGCTGTTCATTGCCGGGGCAGGCAGCTTCCGCCACGGTCTGCGTCGTGAACGTCCTGTCTGCGCCTTCCACAGCCCCGAGGGCGTTGGTCGCAACGACCCGGTAGTGGTAGGTCGTGCCCGGCGCGAGGCCCTTCGCCGCCGCCCATACCGTGCGCGAGCCGAGGCCTTCCCCCGCGCTACCTTGCGGGAAGGGCGTCGTCTGACCATACGCCGTGCTCGTGCCGTATTCGAAGCGATAGGTGGTATTGAGCCCGCCCGGATCGACAACCGCCCCCAGCTTCGCTTCCGATGTGCTCACTTCGGCCGCGACCTCGCTGCCGATCTGCGGCGCCCGCGGCGGGTCGAAGGTCCAGACGCGGCCTTTGCCGTCATCGGTCACATACACCCGCCCGCTCGACTCGTTCACAGCCAGCATGCTGGGGAGGCCTTCGGGTTCGAACCCTTTAGTCGGCGGCGCTCCGAAGTCGCCCGCGCCGAGGTCCTGAAGCTGCGCGCCGGCCGTGCTATAGACGACCAGGTGGGCGCAGGGCGAGAGTAGTTCGCCACAAGGGTCCGTCTCGTTAACGACGGTGGCGAGCACGTAACCGCGCGGGTCAAGCGCCACCGACGTCACGCCCTCACTTTTGATCGTCTTCACGAGTTCGTCGGTCGGGTTGAGCTCCTCGATCCGGTTGTTGCCGGCATCCGCGACCCACAGGTTCCCGCCGGAATCGACCGTCACACCGGTCGGCCCCTTCACTGCGCCCGACCCGGTGAACGCCTTCAGCTTTTCGCCGGCCGGGCTGTACTCCAGCACACAAGTCGTCGCCGGTGGGCCGCATTCTTCACTGCTCTGCGCGACCGGGACATACACGTTGCCGGCCGAGTCCGAAGCGAGCTCGACTCCCGTGAGAAAGGCACCCCCACCAAGGCCTACGTTGCCGGATGGCGGCACGGTGAACGGTGTGGCGACCAGCGCGCCGGTGGTTGGATAATAGGTGTCGACTTCGAGGGTGCCCGAGTTGAGGACGTAGACGTCGCCGTTGGTTGGGTTGACCGCCACACCCGAGTAGGCCCCTGGTTCGCCAAAGGGCAGCAGCAGCTTGTTGGATGCGTCGAACTTTTCGTTGTGTTCTGAGAAATTGAATTCGAGTTTGCCTTTCACCGTGGGAAGGAAGTTGCCCACATAGACATCGCCGCGCGAGGCGTCCGATTCACTCGTCGAGTTGTCGACCGCCACCCCGAAAGGGCCTTCGGCCGCGAAGTTCCCGGTAGGGACGAGTCGCGGGGTTTCAGCTCGGGCCACGCCACCAAGCAGCGCCAGCAAGGCGGCAACACCCAGCGTAAGCCTGATAAATCCGCCCCTCATCTTACCCTCCCAAACAGTCCCATTGGTTACCTTCCGCTCCTCTTCTCCCATATGTGCACTCCACCCCAACCATCCTCAGCCAACCTACCCGAGCGGCGACCTCTCACCACCAGTGGCGGTGGGACGAAACACTCCGCCCCACCGCCCACTCACCGCGCTATAAACGCAGCAAGCATACTCTGTTGCTTACTCCATTGACATGCTCGTCACTGGAACGTTAGCGTTTCTGTAGATGACGGACTTTCGTTCAATACTAATCCTTCCACTTTGCCGGCCCCTGCCCCACCTTGGCTGCATTCGGCGAGCGGGCTCACTTTTTCGAATACCGTTTCCACGCCGCCCGTCACGTTTACAACCGAGGTGCTGCCTAATTCAGCTGTACATTCATCTATCACCGTGCCCAAGATTGGCGCTTTGCACGAGACTAACCAGCCCGGATTGCCACCAGGGCCATTGGGGTCCCGCTCGATTAAGTCACGCACTTCCGTACCGTGTAAAATCAGTAACGTTAACCATGGCAGGTGCACTGCTAAGGCTAATATTAAACTACTCGATTCACAGCCACCACTGACCTTGTTGCAGTGAATCTTTAATCCTATACCTAATAATGCATTGTGTAACGAGTTGGCAATATGTAAGACTAAGTCTAACCCCTTGGGGAAGACATACCCATCGTCAAAGCCTTTACAATGTATCTTAGAGGCGCCACCTGTGGCTTTCGAGTCTTCCAGTAAGAGTAAACCTAAGCTGTGGAGCTTTATGGCTGCCGTAATAGGTGTACCATTGATCGCCCACACGTGTTTCCCATGTTCTTCCGCCGACGCGGTCAAAGCCACGAACGCGCCCATGACGAGCATCGCCACGATGGCGAGACCTATCATTTGTATACGTAACATTTGTTACTTACTCCTTTTCCCTTGAGGGTTGGTTGACAGGCTTCCAGGGGCGCTCGTCTCATCAGGTCAGAGAACCTCCGGGGCCAATCCTTTGCCGCCCTACCGTATCAGCGGGGGGGCGGAACTTCATTCGGAATATCGCAGAAACCCTAACTACTTGTCAAGCGTAAGTAGACCCTTGTTTCTCACTCGGCCCCGCCGGCCCATCCACACGCGCTCCGAGCCGCGTCGCTCGGCCCGATATTCCATTTCCGGAATATCGGAGGCGCGTCGAGGCGGCTCCCTACAACTACCCGCAGTTCACAGCGCGACAGAGTCCTGACCGGACGCCCCGTCCACTCATAGGACTCCAACAGGCGCCATCTGTGCTTTCCCCAGCAATACAAAGGAATACCCTAGATGCGCCGGGGCGCATCTAGGGTATGATGCAGGTGATCCCAGCCGGCTCCACACCGGCTGAGGGTTGGTAGGCCGACGCCGGGGCGCTCGTCTTTCAGGTCAGAGACGTCCCGGCGCCGGCTGCTTGCCCGGAGGTCAGGCGCACAGGTCTTACCACATCTCCAAAACGTGTCAAGCGAGTCGCCACGCAGCGCTTTCACGATTGTCTCCCACTACCCGGGGCGACCACCAAAGGCGCCCCCAACCGCGCCACCCAGTGCGGTGACCGGCGCCGACAACGTTGTTCGAAGCCGCGGGCTATGGGTCACCCGGCAACACCCGCCTGGCTCTACCGCCCCACCACCCGAACCAGCTACCGAGCCACCTTTTCAACCGACTCGCCGTCATCTCCGGAAAGAAAGGCAGCGCCAACGAGTGCCGCGTCAGAGCTGGGCGAACTCCGCGGTGATCTCGCTCACCGCGGACTTGGCGTCGCCGAAACAGCATCGAGGTCTTCGGGTCGAAGTAGAGCTCGCTCTCGATACCCGCGAACCCGGGTTCATCGAGCGCTTGATCACGATCACCGAACGGCTGTCGGCGACCTCGAGGATCGGCATGCCGTAGATCGGCGAGGAAGGCGTGTTCTTGGCGGCGGGATTGGTCACGTCGTTGGCCCCGATCACGAGCGAGACATCGGTGCGCGCGAACTCGGGGTTGGCGTCGTCCATCTTCGCCCAATACTTGCGGGAGGCGTATCGGAGACCGTTGCGCACGAGGTGCACGACACACGTTCTTCGGTGTCGCAGATCTCCACCAGATGAGCCTGGATCTCCCCGGTGGCCAGGCCCTTGGCGTACAGGCTGAGCACGTTCGCGCCCAGCCCCTCCATGCGCCGCACATGCTTGGGCCACAGCCGTAGTCCGTCTCCTGGAATGGCACATCCAGGTACACGCGATCCACCATGCCCGGCACCAGCCGAGGCGGTGGGGCGGCGGCGAGCGCCTGTGCAGATGCGCGGTGATGCGTGTCGTTGGGTTGGCGGCGGCGACCAGCGGGTCGGTGTCAACCAGGATCATCGGGCGCCGGGAAACTCCGAGCGCAGGATCTCGCCGGAGCGTTCGGCCAGATCGATGGGTCCATCGAAGCTCGCAAAGAACGACGGCAGCTGCCCACCGGCAGTCTCCGCTCCATTGCGATCCACGACGGGACGTGGACTCGCTGGCCGGGCTTCACGCCGTGCGGCGAAACTCGGCCACCAACTCAGCCTCATCCCGTGGCACGACCAAGTCCCACTCGTCGACCGCGTCGCTCCTGCTCACATGCTCCAAGCGTAGCGGTCTCCAGCCATCTCCGCGACGCCGCGCGCGGGCTCTACCCCGCCGTATGCGTCTGGTGTTGATGGTCAGCAGCATCGTGTCGGCATGGATGATGACGCTGGACGTGTCTGCGAACGAGTGCCACGGCCCTCTGGCTCCGTCCCTCCCCCAAAGAGGCCCGCAGATCACGAGACGAAGCGTGTGGTCGCGGGTTCATAGCGATCATCACCGCCATGGCCTCATTAGCCGGTAGTAGTACGAGTCGCTCGCCGGGGCCGCAGCTCGATATCTGCGCGGGGCGCGATGAGTTTGTGTCCTTCCCTGGCGGCGAGCACTCTGTGGCTGCCGGCCAGCGCATCTCGTGGTGTCCACCGGGGGAAGCCTGGTCGGCGACATCACAATTACGCGCCGGCAACGTCGGCTGGCCGATAACGGGCGCGTGGTGCGCATTCAACGACACCCCCTGGATGAAGGCGAAACACTGACGCGTCGACCCGAGCACTGCCGCATTGCGCCGCGTAAGTAGGTGTCTGCCGACCCTCAGCCGAAGCGCTCGGAGGTCGTCCCAAGCAGTAGGGAGTTGGGCGCTCCTGGAGACGGTCGCATCCCCGCGCGAAGCGCAATCCGGCGGTTTCGAGCAAGAACGCGCCTGGACGGGCTGAGGCTCGACGCCTGCTACGCCCAGGAGAGGCAGGGCTCTAGTGGGCCAGTGTTTCGGGATGACGCCTGAGGGGCTCTCCCGTCGCGAAGGTTTAGCCCGCTAGCTGATCTGCTCGGCCAGCCCTATGAGAAGTCCTTCGGGCCCACGGATGTAGCAGAGCCGATACGCGTCTTCGTACTGGACCACTTCGCTGCTTATAAGCTGCGCACCGTGCTTGCGGAGCCGGGCGAGCGTATCGTCGATGTCGTCCACGGCGAACATAATGCGTAGGTAGCCGAGAGCGTTCACGGGGGCGTTCCGGTGATCGGCGACCGTAGGCGGCGTGAGAAATCGCGAGATCTCGAGCCGGCTGTGGCCGTCCGGCGTGCGCATCATGGCGATCTCGACGCGCATGGGGTGCAGCCCGGTGACGCGCTCTGCCCAGTCTCCTTCGATCGTGGCTCGCCCTTCGAGCTCGAGGCCGAGCTCAGCGAAA